>DATDKT010000204.1:0-2989 GCA_036519775.1 Rubrobacteraceae bacterium | reverse complement strand
TCCGTGCTCGTTAGAGGGCAACCTCGTGCGTCCTGAAGGCAAGAGATAGACCCCGGCGGGTGTACACATGAAGAGAAAGAAGCGTAAACCCCGTACACGAAGTTGCCACCGAGGGTAACTGATATGTCTCTGCGCACCGGCCAGGGGTTACACCGTTCGCCTACTCCCGGTCCGGAGCATGATTTTGGTGACCACCTTGGTGACAGTCAGGACGCACACGAACACGCACCATCCCGCAAACACACGCAAAGAAGCTCATAAACGCGCTTCTTAACGCAGCATCGCGCACTATCCCGCAATCCTTACCGGACTCAAAATCCGGTGAGGGCAACCTCGTGTGGGTTCGAGTCCCACCTCCGGCACCAGACGGGAAGCTGTGCTGTGGCTTCGCCTGCCCCTGGAAGGATAATAACATCCTAATGCCCGCATAGTTATTCACACCCGATACATGTTGTGTTGACTATCGTGCTTAGCGGGGAGCGAATTGACCCTTTGCCCCGACCCTAACGCATAGCTATGCGATCGGCTGCAAGTGGGTTTCCGAGAATATACCTTCTGAGACCGTCCGAAAAGGTGTTCGAGCAACGCTTCGACTATGGATTTGGCCAGTATACGGAGGCCAAAATGGGCCGAAAAAGCACCCTTACGGGTCACCGAAAGGGTGCTTTGCAGACGCGTCCGAGACTTTTCGGACAGTCTCTCTGAAACTGTCCGAAAAGGGGCTAGAGTGACATCCGGAGTCTCCATTTTGCTGTCCTTCAGCAGCAAAACAGGGCTTCTTAGGTTCGTTTCGTCGACTTTTGTGGCTTCAGCGCCATGTACATTGGGGCTTTTCGGACAGTTTCTCTCGGCAGCTCGGTGAATAGAGGCCCCTTCCCCTTAGCGCCAACTCTTGTTCGGTCCCCACTTAGAAATGTTTAATGCGACATTAGCGCTGTATAACCCACGCTTCACGCGCCTTTAGCCAGCGCGTTTTACCCTCGGAAACCAGATGGACTAAGAAGAACCACCAGCGGCCACTGAAAGCGTCGCCCTCTAAGGAAGTGATAGCCGATGTGCCACGACCGCAGAGACTACGGCCTCGCGGAAGGGCGCTGTAGGCTACGCGAGTAGTAGGAATGGCCTGCGGGAGAAGCCGCGAAAAGATCGGGCCCCGCCGGGCTTGGCAAAAGGAGGACCCACCAACCCAGGAAGTTTCGGAGGTGGTAAGTAGTGTCGGGTGAGAGGGCCAAAACTTAGCCGCGCAGTCGGGAAAGCACGGGATCGTCTAAGGTGCGACTGAGGCCAAAGACAACGAGAGGAGCCCTAGCTCTGATCGTGCTTGTGCTCGTACTCACCTCGGCGCCAGGTGCCACCGAGCGGAATAAGGCCGGAGCTCAAGAGACGGTCCCCGGCGCACAAATGGCCCCCGGTGGCTCGGTTCCCGCCCCCCCGACGGTGGAGGCCCAAGCCTGGGCGCTAACGGACGCCGGCTCCGGGTTGTATTTGGAGGGGGACAGCCCTGATGAGCGGCTTCCCATGGCGGCCACGATCCTGATCATGACGGCCCTGGTGGTGCTCGAAGAAGGAGTCGATCCTGACGAGGAGGTGACGATCTCTGAGGAAGCCGAGTCCTACGTGGGGACTACTTACAGCAACGTGGGGCTCATAGCGGGCGAGCGCGTGTCCGTCCAGGATCTCCTGGTCGCCTCCCTGGTCGCCTCTGGCACCGATGCGGTCTACGCCTTAGCCGAGCATGCGGGGGACGGCAGCGTCGAGCAGTTTGTCGGGATGATGAACGAAGAGGCGGACTCTATAGGCCTGCAGAACACCAACTTCGAGACCCCAGCCGGCTTAGACACGCCTGAGAACTACTCGAGCGCCAGGGATCTCGCCATGATAGCTCAAGCGGCGCTCAAGTACCCTCTGTTCGCCGAGATAGTCAGCACTGAGAACGCCACGATCAGCACTCAAAACAGGGAGATAGAGATCTTCAACACCAACCAGCTCCTGAACACCTACCCACCGGCGACCGGCGTCAGGACCGGCTCCTCGCCCCAGGCCGGCGAAAACATCGTCGCCTCTGCTGAGGATGGCGACGAATCCTACATAGCGGTCGTTCTCGGTGCCGAAGAGTCTGATCAGCGTTTCCGGGCCGCAGAGGCAATACTAGAATACGGCTTCGTCCATTACGAACTTCAACCACTCGTGCGCCAGGGCGAGGTGTACGAGGAAGTGCCCTTACCCTACCGCCCGGGAGAATTTGTAGAGCTTAGTGCTACGGAAGAAGTAGCCGCACCTGTAACCTCCAGCTCCGAAATCGAGCGCCAGGTAACGACCGAAGAGCTGCCTTCCGAAGCACAGGCCAGTCAGGAACTCGGCGAGGTCGAGGTTCTCGTCGGCGAGCAGAGCGTCGGACGCAGCGCGCTGGTTGCTCAAGAGGGTTACGAGGAGGCTTCACTGTGGGACAGGGCATGGTACTCGGTACGGAGGATGGTGGGCAAAGCTCTGGAAGAAGCTGGACGAGCTTTGGAGTGGGTTCAGAGCTGAAGTCACAGGCGCATATCCACCCACCACGACGCAGCGGTTCGTCCCCTGTGTGACCCGCCATCGCGGTACTACTCTTTGGCTGAAGAATCTTGGGGTTCGACCACCCGGTATGGCCTGTGGTTTGAGGCCCGTCCATAGCCGTCCTCTGGTCGTGCTTCACCTCCGCCTTGTAGGGGAGGCTCATGTCGTAGCCGATCGAGGGCCTTAGCCAGCTTCCCGCTCACGGCGATCCTGCTCGACCTCCTGGTCGTAGCGGACCTGAACCCTCATCCAAAACCCCTCGCTCATGCCGAAGTAACGGCCAAGCCTGGAGGAGAGATCGGGGGTAATCTTCCCCTTCTCGCGCACCAGCTCCCGGATGTGCTGTACGGGCACACCCGTACCTTCGGCGAGCTCATCGGGTGTTATCTCCATCGGCTCGAGAAACTCTTCCCGGAGCAGCTCGCCCGGATGTATCGGC
>DATDKT010000203.1:0-6140 GCA_036519775.1 Rubrobacteraceae bacterium | reverse complement strand
CGACCCCGAGCTCCTCGAGATCTTCAGGGTCTTGAGTCGAGGCGATTCCGACCGTGGGGATGCCTGCAGCGATAGAGGAGGCTATGCCGGAGGGCGAATCCTCGAAGGCCAGAGCCTCTTCGGGCGAGATACCGAAGGCTTCGAGAGCCGCATCGTAGGGGGCCGGGTCGGGCTTGCCGGCGCCGACATCGTCGGCCAGGATCACGGTCTCGAAGACACCATCGAGGTTCAGGGCCCGCAAGACGGCGAGGACGTTCTCCTCTGGGGCATTGGTGACGAGGCCCATCCTCATCCCCTTCTCCTTCCCCTTCTCGACGAGGGCCCGCAGGCCCGGCAAGGCCTCCAGCTCCCCGGCGCGCTCGCGGAACTCGGCGTCCTTAGCGTCGGCCATCTCCTGGGCCTCCTCGGGCGAGAGTTCGGGAAAGAGGTCCAGGACCATCTCCTGGCCCACACGGCCGCTGATTTTGTCCCGATAGAAATCCCAGGTGACGTCGTAGCCGTAAGGTTCCAAAAACTTCGTCCACGTAGAGCGGTGCACAGGGTTCGTGTCCGCCAGTGTACCGTCGAGGTCGAAGAGCAGCGCCTTAAGCATCGCGCCAGCATAGACGCTGCACCCCTCGTTTTCCAATCCGAGAACCTACGGCCCGTAGTACAGGAACATGTTCAGGGCGCGGGTGACTATGAGGAGCGCGCCGATGTAGAGGAGGATGAAGAGATGCCCCCGCTCCCTGCCTTTCCTCAAGGGGCTCGTCTTGTACTCGGCCATCCCCAGGAGGACGCCCACGGCGCACAGGCCCCACACCCAGTACAGGGCGAAGTACCGTGCAGAGTCGCCGGGAGCGGGGTCGAGTGTCGCCCACAGAAATACCGCCGTCACGAAGAGGGCCAGGGACGTAGACGCCACAAATAGCGCCTTGTTCGCCCGGCTCCGGCGCTCCCAGGCGAGCCAGCCGGCGAAGATACTCGTAGCTCCGCGAGATCTCGCTCCCATAAAAGACATGGTAGCAGGCACGGCGGCGAGGGTCCGTAAAAGCTATTTCGCGCAGCGCCTCTGCGGACGGTGTGACCCAGACCGTGCCCGGTCTCGTATACCGCTTTCGCGCGCGAATAACCGCGGAGACCGTAAACAGGAGGAGACGATGACGAACGTCGAGCGCAGGGCGCATATGGTTTGGGAGGGGGACTCATGGGCGGCAACGGAACACCGATGGAGGAGGACAGCGGAGCTCTGAGGGAGGCCCCGTCACCTTTGCCTCCCGCACCCAGAGCCCGGAGGGCATGACGAACCCCGAGGAGCTGATAGCCTCGACCCACGCGACGTGCTACACGATGGCGCTCTCCAACACCCTGGCCACGTAGGGCGCGCCGCCCACGCGGCTCGAAGTCGACGCCGTGCGTACCCTGGACGATGAGGCGCTTAAGATCACCACTGTCGACCTCGGCGTACGCAGCCAGGTGCCCGGCCTCAACGAGGATGAGTTCGCGAGCCCTGATCGGGTATGCTTAGCTCCTTTTCTCTTCCATCGGATACAAGCTTATCAAGACCATACCTCGTGCAAGCGTGAGACGCATCGTTAGCACAGGCCATCGGCGATGAGCTGTCTCATATACTCGAAGACTGCGGGGCCGGTTGAAGTTACGTGGCTCCGGTAGGAGGATGTCGGGCACGGGGGATCCTAAAGCGATGGCCGATACGAAACAATGGATGATGATCAAGGTAGGAGCGTTTGCCGGTATGGTGGGGCCTGTCCTCTTCGGAACCATCCTCGTGGTGCTGACGACGGTCCAGTACAATTTCATGGTCGATATCGGGTGGCGGCCCCTGGAAGACCCCGCGGGCGCTTGGCCAAGCGGTCTTACCCTGGGCCCCTACGGCTGGGCGCAGGTGTTGAACTTTATCGTCTCGGGTCTCCTGCTGATGCTCCTCGCCGTCGGGCTCCACCTCGAAGCTACGAGCGGGCGCGGCTCATGGGCCGGTCCTGTCCTCCTCCTCGTGGCCGGGGCGGCGATGGCGCTCATGGGCTTCGAGACCGATCCCATCTTGCGCGAGGGGCCCAGGACGCTGCACGGGTGGATACACGACCTCGCCTTCGCACTCTTCGTCCTAGCTCTCCTACCTTCTTTTTTCTTCCTGTGGCGGCGATTCAGGGGAGACGAGTCCTGGCGAGGCCACGCCCGCTACACGCTCGCGACCGGAGTGGTCGCCACGCTTTCGATCTTCCTCCCGAGCATAGCGTACTACCTCTTTCTCGCCGTGGTGCTCGCCTGGATGGAAGTTACCGCTATACGACTCTGGCGGCTCTCAAGTGGCTAGGTCACCGCGCACATAAAGAGCGGCGGTATGTGCATGTACGTTGTGCTTGGGCTCGGGCCGACGGTGTTCTGCGCCATCTCCAGGGCCTCGGCTATCGAGTCGGCGCGTTTGAGGCCCATGCGTTTGGTGGTTGTAGGGTCACCCCCGACGAGGATCGCGTCCCCCAGGTGATCCAGAGCGTGAGCGGCCCAGTACAGGACGGTGAAGGGGTGGACGCCGTGGTAGGCGTGGGAATTGCGGTAGAGCATCTTGTACCAGGGGTCGAGGGCGTACTTCTCTTCGTAACGCTGGTGGATCTCGCGTATGTCGTTCGTCTCCGGGAAGACCTCGTTCCAGAGGTCTACGTAGGAGGGATGGTGTACCCCGTGGAAATCGTCCGGCATCGGGTGGGTCCCGATGAGCACCCCGCCATCGCGCACGAGCGGCTTGCCCCTGTAGAGGTTGAAGAGGTAACCCAGCAGCATGTTGTAGACGAGCAGGGGGTTCATGATCGAGTTTACATTGTACGGTCCCAGGTACGGTATCCCGAGCAGGAGCACGTCGGACTGGCCCTCGACGGGGACGACCATCTGCTCGTAGCTGTTCTTCAAGGTCTCGGCGTGCACGGGGTCGGTGGCGCCGGCCTGCACGCTCGTCATCCTGTGCGGGGCCTTGATGCTCTGGAAGATCCGCCTGGAGAGGCGACGAGGCGCGACGTTCGTCACCCGGTGGTTGGCGAGGAAGTTTGCCTTCGTTACCGGGCCCCACTCATGCTCCGGCTTCGCCATGAAGTCGAAGACCGAGGGGAAGGCGGCGTTGTTGAGGGTGCTCTCTATGTGAAAGACTTTTATGTTCTCGTCGAGGAGTCTGCCCATCCGGTTAAAGGAGCTGTGCATAGCAGAGTTCGGCGGGTCCATGAGCGAGCGGGTATGCGAAAGGGTATCCGGGTTGTGGTGGTGGCGAATGGAGGAGTAGGGCGCGAGGCCAGTGTGGACGGACTTGTGGCCACCATCCATCGGGATGTAGTTGATGTTGACGTAGACGAGCAGGTCGCTCTCGGCGACACGACGGCCGACGCTGACCTCTTCTCCTCTCTCCGTCTCCCCGATGACGACGTTGCCGTCCGGGTCTTCGGCGTCGTAGTTATAGAGCCTCTCCGGGTAGAAGCGCGACATGATCCTGTCTCCCAGGCAATGTCGGAGCTCGGCCTCCGTCATCCGGCGGTGGAGGCCCAGAGCCGCGATGAGGTGGATGTCCTCGACACCCTTCGCATACGCCTTCTCCAGGACCTTCTCGATGACGAGCTGCCGGATGTCCGGCCTCCGCATCGGCGGTAGGGGTAGGGAGAGGTCGTCAAAGGCGATAGTGAGCCTCATGCCGAGGAAGAGGCGCTCGTGCAGCGGCTCCATGGCAAAAGGTTCGAGCAGCGCCCTCTCGATGGCGACGTTTGGGTCGGCCAGAGAATCTACCGGTCCGGGAGGGTAGATCACACGCGTCCCCTCGGGGAGCCTCTCGTAGTGGAAACCGTCCCCCGCGTTGAACATCATCGGCGGGCTGTTTCTTTCGAGGGTTATCGTGAAACCGGGTCGGCTCAATGCTACTCCTAGGTATTGTTTCGGTGATCGAAGACGACCTTTACGTGCCCGTGGCGGCCGGACGAACGCGCCGCCGCAACCGCCTCGCGGTATCCCCGCAGCCGGAAGCGTGGCCCCACGAGCGACGCGAGCTTTATCTCTGGCGCGATGCGAAGCGCCAGCTCGAAGCTCTTTACGCGCTCACCTTCATACTCCTCGACGCCGTAGGCGTACGCGCCGGCGAGCTTTATCTCCCCGTGCCAGAGCGCCGTAAGGTCCAGACAGCTCCGCGCGCCCGGCATCCCCACAAGCGCCACCTCCCCGCTGGGACGGGTCAGGCGCACCGCGTCCTCGATGGTCCCCGGAGCGCCAACGCACTCGAACACTTTGTCTCCCCCGCCCATCACCACCGGCTTGCCAAGCTCGGGCCGGTATACCTCGGCACCCAAAGCCTTCGAGAGGTCCCCGTAAGTCTCATCGGGGTGCACCACCTCGTCCGCTCCGAGGCGCAAGGCCTCCTGCCTCTGCCGCTCGTGCTTGGCGATGCAGATAATGCGTCCTGACCGCGTGAGCTGTCTCAAGGCTGCGACGACGAAGAGCCCGACGTTTCCCGCCCCGATCACGAGCGCCGTCTCGTCCGGTTCTGGGGCGACTTCGAGCGCCGCGTGTACCGCGCATGCCAGGGGCTCTACCGCCACGGCTGCCTCGTCCGGCACGTTCTCCGGGACCCGGTGGAGCTGAGAAGGGTGGGCGACGAGCGTTCCCTCGGACCATCCACCGCCCGTATCGCCGCAGAAGCCGGTCTGGATGCCGGGCGCGATATCTCCCTTCGCGACGTTCACGCACAAAGCGTACCGTTCGGAGGCGCAGTAGGCGCACGGAGGCTCGATGCCGCGAACCCGGCAGCCTAGCGCCGGTTCCACGACGACTCTTTCGCCGGCGAAGAAGCCGCCATTGTCCTCAACAACTTCGCCCAGGATCTCGTGCCCCATGACAAACGGCGGCGAGGTTAAGGGGGAGAAGTACGGGGAGCTCTCCGCGGAGAGAGTGCCTAGGTCCGAGCCACAGATGCCGGAGAGCAGCGGCTTTACTCGCACCCAGTCGGGGGCGGGCAGCTCCGGCTCCGGGACCTCTTCGAGCTGTAGCGGGGAGAGGCGACTTGTGTCAAGACCCTTTATCCGCTTCGCGCCGGCACGCATGAGTAGGTAGCGCGGGACGCTCTTTTTGTATTGGAGGGCGAGCACGTATCTTTAGGCGTCCGCCGCGCCGTTCTTCTTGCGCCAGTGTTTTATCCGCCAGCCCTTCTCTTGCGCCGCCGCGCGCAGGCGGGCATCGGGGTTGACGGCGACTGGGATACCGACGGCTTCCAGCATCGGGAGGTCGGAGATCGAGTCCGCGTAAGCGTAGGAGCGTGAGAGGTCTACGTTGCGCCTCCTCGCGAACGAGGCGAGCATACGGGCACGCGCCTCCCCGGCGACCGGAGCCCCCGAGAGCTCGCCGGTATACACGCCGTTCTCCTCTTCGAGGCGGGCCGTAAGCACGTCGTCGGCCAGGTCCTCGAACGGCTCGAGGATAAAGTCCAGAGCGCCCGAGAGGAGCACGACGCGGTGGCCGGCCCTCTTGTGCTCCCTCAAAGTCTCGACGGCCTCGGGGTAGAGCCGCTTCAGGACGTAGCCGGAGAAGCTCTCCGCGCCCAAGCGACGGGCGCGGGCGGGCTTCCAGCCCCTGTAGTTCCTGTAGAAGGCGCGGTTGAAGTGGGCGCGGCTGACCTTGTCCAGAGCCCAGTAGAAAGGTATCCGTCCGACGAGGGTCGCCGCCCACAGGGGTCTTAGGGCCACGGGTAGATCCCGCAGCTTGAGCCACGCGTAGTGGGAGACTACGTTGGAGGCGAGGAGCGTGCCGTCCACGTCGAAGATCGCCGCAACCTTCCCCCCTCCTTCTCGGAGGCACGGCCCCTCCTCTTGCGCCCGGGCTTGCTCGTTATGGCCGGCAGGTGCGTCTCCTGAAGCCACGCTCTCCAGTCCACCCCGGCGATATCAAACGGGAACTCGGATTGGTCCTCTTCGGGGAGGTCCCTGTAAAGCTCTAGAGTACGAGCGGAGGAGAAGGTGGAGTCTATGTCGGCGTAAGTTCCGTAGATGCGGCTGTAGTAGAAGCTCATTCGGGCGCGCTTCTCGGCGCGGGCCACGCGACCGCGCAGGTCCGTCTTGAGGTGCCCCTCCGGCATCCAGGAGGTGAGCCTGTCGGCTACTTTGAGGCCAGTTAGCTCCGCC
>DATDKT010000202.1:0-14576 GCA_036519775.1 Rubrobacteraceae bacterium | reverse complement strand
CTCGGGCCGACCGTTCGTCCTTGCTATGTCGGCCAGGATCTCCCTGGCCTCGTCTCTCTTGCCGGAGATCGCCAGGTAGCGCGGGGATTCGGGAATAGTGCTTCGGATCCACAGCACCAGGACCGCCGCCACCGCCGACGTCGCGAGCAGCGGTCGCCAGCCGAAGCTCGGTACGATGAGCCACGCAAGCCCCGCGGCTATGATCGTGCCGACGGCCCAGAAGCTTTCCAGCAAGACCAGCCTGCGGCCCCGGTTCTCGGTCGGCAGGAACTCCGCATAGAGCGAAAAGTCCAGCGGGAGCGCGCCGCCAAGGCCGAAGCCCGTAACGAAGCGGAGTATCAGGAGCCACTCCCAGCTCGGCGCAAAAGCAGACAAAAGCCCGAACAAGGCGAAGATCATGACCGTCAGCTGGAAGCCCAGGCGCCGGCCTATATAGTCCGAGATGGTTCCCCAGAACCAGGCGCCGACGAGCATCCCGGCAAAGGTCGCGCTGGCAATCAGACCACCTTGGGCGGTCGTTATTCCGAACTCGCCGATGATGGACGGCAGCGCGAACCCCAGCAAGAGCACCTCTGCGCCGTCCGCCGCCCACGTCACCCCGCAAACGGCCAGCAGACGTTTCTGGAACCTCCCGAAGCCGATCTGGTCCACGGCCTCCTGGACGGTCGTCGCTCTCGTGGTGGCCACAGCAATCCTCCTTCCCCTGTCCCGTTCGTCGCGCCCTAGTGGAAGGCGCGCATCCCTGTCACGGCCGCTCCTAGCCTTACCTCCTGGGCCTTCGCCACCTACTATCAGTGGGCCCGTAGAGCTGCCCGTAACTCATCAGCCTCATGGCCTCCCGGTAGGCGCACAACGTCTTCCGAGACGCTATGAAGTTGCCGATCAAGAGCCCGAGTACGAGACCGGCGACGGCAGGAGCAGCCTGGCGTAGCATCGGCCCCCCGACGACCGAGAACACGTCGAGCGAGTCCTCGCCGCCCGTTGCCGCAACCGGCCTTGCGGTTTGCCGAGCCGCGCCTGCGTCCCTGCTCGGAGCCGTCCCCTCGGCCTCCGCTCCTCCAGCTGTGGCGGTCTCTTCTGATTGTTCTTCCCCTTCTTTGCTGGAGAGCACCTGAGACTCCAGGTTGCGGGCGAACTGCTGGAGGATCTTCTGCGAGACGTTGCCCAGAGCACCCCGGCCAAACTGCGCGGCCTTTCCGCGCACCTCCATGTCGGTCTCCATGCTAAGTACGCTTTGGGAGTCCGAGCCGGAGACGGACGCGGTGATCGTGGCCTCCGCGTTCCCCTGCCCGCTGGTCTCTTGGCCTGAAGCCCTCATCACCGCTCGGCGGTTCTCGCGATCCAGCTCGACGAAGTGCAAGGTGCCCTGGTAGGAGGCGGTGATCGGACCGACCTTCAGCTTGACGGTGCCCTCGTAGGAGTCGTCGTCCTTCCCCTCCAGGCTCGCTCCCGGCATACACGGCGCCACGCGCTCCGGGTCGGAGAGGAGGTCGAAGAGCTCGTCGGGTGGCGCCGAGATCTCGATCTCGTTCTGGATCTTCATCCTTCCTCCTCCCCCTGCTAGAGGTCCATCAGAGCCTTGCGTTGTCCCCCGTCTATCGGCACGTGGGCTCCATGAATAAAGCTCGCCTTCGGAGAAGCGAGGAAGGCCACCACATCGGCCACCTCCTCCGGTTCGCAGATCCTCCCGAACGGGATGCTCCCCACCGCCAGCTCGTGGGCCCTCTCGCGAGAGACACCTTTGTCCCGGGCGAACGCCTCCTCGAGCCCCTCCCACCTATCGGTGTTCACGGGACCAGGGTTGACCGTGTTGATACGCACGCCGGACTTCCCGTACTGGTCTGCCATAGCGGAGGCGAAGTTGATGTCGGCGGCGTTGGCGACCCCCGCAGTGGTCTCCCAGGGAGTAGGCTTGAGACCATCGTTCCCAACCACGAGGACCACGCTCCCGCTTCTCTGCTCCTTCATGCGCGGGAGCACGGCCCTGCAGGCCCGTACGTAGCCCATGAACTTCAAGTTCAGACTGCTGAACCACTCGTCTTCCGTGAGATCCTCTAGGAGGCCTCCGGGAGAGCTACCGGCGCAGGTGACGAGGATGTCGATCCTACCGAAGGAGTCGACGGCCTCGGAGACTGCACGTTCGACCTCTTCGGGCTTGCTCATGTCGCCCGCGATCGGCATTATTTTCTGACCCGCCGCCTCGGCGAGTTCTTGTGCCGTCTCCTCGAGCAGCTCCTGGCCTCGCGCGGTGATGACTACCGCGCACCCCTCCTCGGCGAGTACGCGGGCACACTCCCTTCCGATGCCCTTGCTACCCCCCGTGATGAAAGCGACCTTACCTTCGAGCCCCAGATCCATACCGTCCTCCTTTCGTCTCCCCTATAGAACCTACTGTCCGGCGCTATCCTCGGCCTTCTCGACCAGCTCGTCTCGCAACACCTTCCCTACCTGGTTGCGGGGAAGCCGGTCGACCGTGAAGAACCTCTTCGGGCACTTGTAGGAGCTGAGGTGCTCGCGAGCGTAAGCCGTCAGCTCCTCGGGATCTACCTCGCCGTCCTGGGCGGGGACGACGAAGGCGACGACCTCTTCTCCCCACTGCTCCGATGGGACACCCACGACCGCCGCGTTCTCGACCGCCATGTGGTCCTCCAACACGAGTTCGACCTCCCGAGGGTACACGTTCAGGCCGCCAGTGACGATCATCTCCTTCAAGCGCCCCGTAATGGCCAGGTACCCGTCTTCCGGGTCCACCCGTCCCACATCGCCGGTCCTGAACCATCCCCCCGGATAGAAACTCTCTTCGGTGGCGTCAGGAAGTCCCCAGTAGCCCGAGAACACCTGGGGACCGCGCAGCACTATCTCGCCGTCCTCGCCCGGCCGAACGCCGTGCCCCTCTTCGTCGACGATCGTCAGCTCGGTGCCCGGGAGAGGAACCCCCACAGTGCCGAACTTTCGGGGGCCGTCGTACGGGTTGGAGACACTCAAGCCGCTCTCGGTGCTCCCGTAACGCTCCAGGACGTCCTGACCCAAGATCGGCGATACCTTGCGGGCCAACGCGGGAGAGAGGCCAGAAGAACCGGATACGGCGAGCCGCAGCGACGAGAAGTCGGCCTCCTCGATCCCCTCCCACACGGTGAGCGTCTCGTAGATGGCCGGCACGGCGAAGAGGACCGTGGCCTTCTCGGCCTCGATGGCCTTACAGAGCCTCTCCGGATCGAACTTGCTGTGGACCACGGCGCGAGAGCCACAGAGAAGCGAGATATGAACGGCGCTGAGCCCGTGCTGGTGAGAGAACGGTAGCGCGTGCGCGAGTACGTCGCTCGCGTCCCACCGCCACGCCCACAGCACACCGCGCACCGAGGAGAGCAGGTGGGCGTGGGAGAGCGGCACCCCCTTGGGTCGCCCAGTGGTGCCGGAGGTGTAGGCGAGCATCACCACGTCGTCTCCGCCGGCATCACCCGGCTCCAGCGGCGCTCCTTCGGAGATTGCCTGTTGAAGAGACGGAGCTTCAGAAGCCTCCTCTTCTTCGAGCGCCACCACTAACCGGAGTAGAGACTCCTCGTGTGCAATCTTCATCAGCCGCTCGAGCCCATCGCCTTGGGCCAGCGCGCATGTGGCACCGCTATCTTCCACGAAGTGGCGCAGCTCGGGCTCGGTAAGGGCGGCACCGGCCGGCACCACGATGCCCTCTGCTCTCAGGATCCCGAGGTAAGCGATGACGAAGGCGACCGAGTTATTGCCACAGAGGATGACTCGCTCCCCCGAACCGATCCCCTGAGCCTGGAGCCATCCTCCCGCGCTGGCGGCGAGGCGGTCGAGCTCGCCGTGGGTGATCTTCTGCCCATCGATGGTCAGCGCAGTCCGCTCGGGGTCTTGTATCGCGGTGTCGTGAAACAGCTGGGGCAGGGTCCCCTCGACGAGCTCTGCCCGCAGTGAATCGGCTTCGGCCTCTCTTCCCAAGTGAGACTCCCACGCCCGGATCGTCTCCGGCACCACCCGACCGGTGTCCGTGGGCTCGCTCACCTACTTCCTTTCACTGCCGCGACGGAGCCCGACCAGGTCTCGCGGTTGCCCGCCCTCTCCTCGCGCAGCGCGTCTAAGTAGCTCGAAGCCGTCGTCACCACGCGCTTCACCCGGCCGGCCGCAGCGGGGTCCAGCCGGGCGAAGGCGGAGGCGAGGTCGATGGCCGCCTCGCTCGGATTCTCTTCGAGCCGGTCGACCAACCCTATTGCAAGCGCTTCCTCCGCACCTACCTCGCGCATCGTGAGGCACAGATCCAGCGCGCGTCCCCGCCCCACAAGCGAGGGAAGCGCCCAGGCCGCAACCGCGAGGCCGTGTCCGGGTCCGGCGACGCGCAGTATCGCGAGTGGTCCGGCGACCCGCAGGTCCCCGGCGATGGCGAGCTGCGCCCCTCCACCGACCGCGTTTCCATTTATCGCCACGACTATGGGGATCGGGAGCCTTACCATCTTCTCGTAGAGCGCGTACAGCAGGTCACTCACCCTCACCCTCTCGGCGTCTTCGAGGTCGAGGTCCGCGCCGGCGCAGAACGCTCGCGGGGTGGAAGAATCGAGGACTACGGCCCGAGCATCGACGCCATCGAAGACAGTGTTCAGGGCCTCGACGAGGGGTGTGTTGATAGCGTTCAGCCGCTCCGGCCGGTTCAGACGAAGGCGAAGAACGTCTTCCGCCGGCCGGTCGATCAACAGCTCCCTCGTCTCGTCCATCAAGTTATCGGCTCGCAGAGCTCGACCAGGACTCCATCGAACGCCTGCGGGTCTAGGAACGCGATGCGCATACCGCCCGCTCCGGGCACGGGTGCGTCGCCCAAAGGCTCCACCCCGCGCTCGGCCAGCTCTGCCAGGGCCGCTTCGAGGTCGTCCACCTCAAAGGCCACGTGCTGTATGCCCGGCCCGTGCTCTCGCAGGTAATCGGCGTTGGAGCCCCCATCCTTGAGCGGTTCGATCAGCTCGACCAGCGTCTCGCCGCAGGGGAGAAACGCGATGTCGAGCTCGTCCCCGTACTGCTCGGTGTGGTCCAACTTGAGGCCCAGGTGCTCGGTAAAGCTCTTTACGGCGCCGTCGAGGTCGCCCACGATAACGCCCAGGTGATCTACGCGCTTTATCTTCACCGGTCCAGCTCCACCACGACGCGCGTAGGCCCCCCGTTCTCACCGACGAGCCTCAAGGGGAAAGCCATGACGTCGAAACCGTCCCTTGGTAGTTCGGGCAACCGCAAGAGGTTCTCGATCAGGAGAACTTCCTCGCCGAGCAGGATGGTGTGGTTGGGCCACGGCTTGGCGTCGTCCACCGCGAAGTCCAGGCCGAGCGCGGACGGTAACGCCTCCGCGATGGCCTCAGCGGCGTCCTGGGCGAGGTAGGGGTTCGCCTCGTAGAGCCGCTCGCTCTGCCACGCCTGATCTGACCACCCGCTCGCCAGCATCAAGATCGCACCCCGAGACTCCGAAGCATCGAAGCCCGCCTCCTCGAGGTGCTCCAGGGTTATGGGCTCTCCGGGTTGCGCCATCTCTCTGAGGTCCAGACGCACCCCGGGACGGCAAAACCTGTCGATCGGGATCTCGTCGATGCTGGTCCCGTCCGGAATAAAGTGGGAGGGCGCGTCGATATGCGTACCAGTATGGATGCTTATGGTCATGGTCGTGTTGCGAACTCCGTCCCGCTCGAGGGTGGTAAGCGGCTCGAACCTGGGGCAGGGATGGCCCGGGACCGGGATGGTCTTCTCGGAGAAGGGCATAGTCAGATCCAGCAACTCGCCCCTCGCCCTTCCGCCCACGGCCGAACCTTCGCTCGTTCTCATCTCGCAGGCACCCCCTTGAGTAAATTGTGCCGCACCCCACCTCTATGGTACGCTGGATAGGCATTGTAGCCAAGGGCGCAGACAAAGTATAGAGCGCGCAGGCAGAGTATAGAGCCCGCGAGGGCTCGCACTTTTGGGGAACGGAGAAGAAGAAGGTTGAAACCGGCTGCCTTCAAGTACCAGCGAGCGAACACGGTGGAAGAGGGCATCGAGCAGCTCACCGAGTTGGGTGACGAGGCCAAACTGCTGGCCGGCGGCCAGAGCTTGGTCGCCATGATGAACTTCAGACTCGTTCGCCCCTCCGCCCTCGTAGACATCACCCCGATCCCCGACCTGCAATACCTGGAACCCGACGGCGAGGGGCTCAAGGTGGGAGCGCTGACACCCCATCGTTGGATCGAGGAGATGGAAGACCCGGATCTCCTCGAGGATTTCTCGGTGCTCAAAGAGGCAGCCCGGTGGGTCGGGCATTACCCGATCCGGACTTTAGGCACGTTTGGCGGCAGCATCGCCCATGCGGACCCTTCGGCGGAGTGGTGCATGCTTGCTGTGCTGCTGGACGCCGAGATCGTGGCGGTAGGCCCTGAAGGCGAGCGTGTGATACCGGCCTCCGACTTCTTCCAGGGGTTCTTCATGACCGCGCTGGAGCCGGACGAGATGGTCGTGGAGGTGCGTTTCCCCGAACCGGCACCGCACGCCTCGATCCAGGAGTTCGCCAGGCGCGCCGGAGACTTCGCCATCGTCTCCGCCGCCGTCTCCCTAGACGTTCGCGACAAAGAGTGTCACTCTGCCCGCGTAGTGCTCGGAGGCGTCTCAGATGTACCCCTGCGCGTCCCCGAAGCAGAGCGCGTGCTGGAGAGGGGCGACATCAGTCGCGAAGCCTTCGACGAGGCGGGACAAGAGGCGGCGAAGGCCATAGATCCCCCCTCGGACGTCCACGGGGACCCCGACTACAGGCGCGACCTCTCGGCCGTACTGGTCCGCAGAGCATTAACGGAGGCGGCGGGTGATGTCGGGTAACGGCTCATCCTCCGACGGGTGGGTCGGCAGATCCATCCCCAGGGTAGAGGACGCGCGTCATCTCACCGGCCGGGGCCTATTCGTCGACGATATCGAGCGCTCGAGGATGCTATACGCCGCTTTCGTTAGATCTCCGTTCGGCGCGGCGCGCGTAAAGGAGGTGTCCGTCGAAGACGCCCTGGAGATACCCGGTGTGGAGAGGGTTATCATCCGCTCCGACCTGGAAAGCATCCCGGGGCTGAAACCGGTGCTCCACCGCCCTGAGTTCGTCGGTGTCGAGGTGCCGTTGCTCTCCGGCAATAGCATCCGCCATGCAGGCGAACCGGTAGCTATGGTCTTGGCGGATTCCCCCCACGCCGCGGAAGACGGCGCCGATGCCGTACAGGTCGACTACGAGCGCCAAGAACCGGTGGTGTCGCTGGACGCGGCCCTCACCGAAGACGCACGGACCGTGCACGACGAGATGGAAGACAACGTGCTCCTCGACGTACGCGTGCCCGACGATCCCGAGGTAGACGAAGCTTTCGAAGAGGCCTCGGCGGTCATCGAGGCGACGTTTACCACCGGGCGGGTCGCGGCGGTCCCGATGGAGGGGCGGGCATGCCTGGCCGAGTGGTACGGCCGGGAGGACAAGCTGGTCCTCTACACCTCTACGCAGGTGCCCCACATCGTGCGCACCGCACTCGCAGACGTTTTGGATCTCCCGCAGCAACGCATCCGGGTAGTTGCACCCGACGTGGGCGGAGGATTCGGACAGAAATGCGTCGTCAGCCGTGAAGAGTTGCTCGTGCCCATCGCGTCCCAGCGTTTAGGGCGCTCGGTGAAGTGGGTCGAAGACCGGCAGGAGAACCTTACGGCATCGTTCCACGGCCACGAGCAGCGATACGAGGTCTCGGCTGGCTTCGACGAAGAAGGGAAGATTCTAGCCCTGAAGGCGGACATCGCGTGCGACGTCGGCGCCTACTCGTGCTATCCGTTCACGTGCGGCGTCGAACCGCTCATGGCTCAGGCGGAGATGCCGGGGCCCTACCGCCTGAAGCGCTACTCCTCACGGGCGCGCGCGGTGACCACTAACAAGGTTCCAATGGCGCCTTACCGGGGGGTGTCGCGGCCCCAGTTTACCTTCGTGATGGAGCGATTGATGCAGAAGGCCGCGAAGCAGCTGGATATGGACGCGGTAGAGATCCGCCGCCGCAACCTCATTACCGGCGAAGAGTTCCCCTACGAGAGCCCGACCGGGGTTGTCTACGATCCGGGAAGCTACATCGAATCCCTCGAGAAGTGCGCCGAGGCGTTGGACTTCGGCGCGTGGACGAAGCGACAGTACGAGGCCAGGAGCGAGGGGCGTTTGATCGGCCTTGGCTTCTCCAGCTTCGCGGAGCGTACAGGGTATGGGACACGCGCCTTCGCTCTGAGGAAGATGGCCATCACCCCGGGCCTCGACAACGCCCATCTGAAGATGGACCCTTCGGGGAACGTGGCCGTCGCGGTCGGAACGTGCGGGCATGGGCAAGGCCACCAGACCACCCTGGCCCAGATCGCGGCCGACGAGTTGGGCATAACCCCTGACAAGATCCTCGTACGGCAGGGAGATACCGACGCCACGCCCTACGGCTGGGGAACTTTTGCCAGCCGCTCGCTGGTCATCGGGGGCGGGGCGACCAAGAAGGCAGCCGCCCTCCTCGCCGACCGGATCAGGGAGATAGCGAGCCACCTGCTGGAGGCCTCTCCCGAAGACCTCGAGCTGGAAGACGGCCAGGTCCGCGTCAAGGGTTCCCCCTATCACTTCGTCGAGGTGGCCGAGGTGGCTCGCGCGGCCTTCCTCGAAGCCCAACGGCTACCGGAGGGAGAGGCGGGTACTCTGGAAGCCAACGCCGGCTTCGACCCTCCGGGCACGTTCTCGAACGCGACGCACGGGGTCGAGGTGGAGATCGACCCAGAGACGGGCGAGGTTCGCCTGGGTCGCTACGTTGTCGCGGAGGACTGCGGGGTCATGATCAACCCTATGATCGTCGAAGGTCAGGTGCGGGGAGGCGTGGCCCAGGGGATCGCAGCGGCGCTCTACGAACGCCTCGTCTACGACGATGAGGGTCAGCTCGTCACCTCCACGCTGATGGACTACCTGGTCCCTACCGCGATGGAGATCCCCAGCGTCGAGATCCTGCACCTTGAGACGCCCTGCGAGTACAGCGAGACGGGGGCCAAGGGAATGGGTGAGGGTGGCACCATGGGCGCCCCCGCAGCTATCGCCAGCGCGGTGGCCGACGCTCTCTCGCACCTGGACATCGAGATAGACCACCTCCCCATAACCCCGGACCGTCTGCGAGCCGCGATCAAAGAAGCATACGAAGGGGACGCTCCGTGAAAGACATCCACTCCATACGAATCACCGTCAACGGCCGCACTCACGAGATCGAGGTAGAGTCCCGGCGTACCCTTGCTGATGTGTTGCGCCACGACCTCGGCTATACGGGGACGCACCTGGGGTGCGAACATGGGATCTGCGGCGCATGTACCGTCCTGCTGGACGGCCTTCCGGCCCGTTCCTGCCTCGTCTTCGGTGTCCAGGCCGATGAACGCGAGGTCGAGACGGTCGAGGGCCTCGAATCGGACGGGCATCTCAACGCTTTGCAGGAGGCCTTCTCGACCCACCACGCGCTACAGTGCGGATTCTGTACCCCCGGTTTCTTGATGCTGGCGACCGGTTTCCTGAGGGAGAACCTGGACCCCACCGAAGAAGAGGTGCGAGAAGCCATGTCGTCTAACCTGTGCCGGTGCACAGGCTACCAGGGCATAGTCGCGGCGGTGCTGGACGCGGCGGGTAAGGGTGACGGGTTGGAGACAGCGGTCGAGGATACCTTCGAAACCCCTGACGGTCAGATAGCGGGCGTATCTCCCCTCCGCGACGCGGGGGACCACGGCCAGTGAGCGCGGTCGGGCGCCGGATCAGGCGCCTCGAAGACCGGCGCTTGCTGCGTGGCCTCGGGCATTTCGTCGACGACGTCAACCGCACGGGACAGCTGTGGATGAGAGTGCTCAGATCTACTTACGCTCACGCCCAGATCGTGAATGTTAAGACCGACGCCGCACTCGCCCTTCCCGGAGTCGAGAAGGTGCTCACAGGGGAGGATCTCGCTTGGGTGGAACCTATCCCGGTACGTACGCGCACCGAGCACCAGCTCGACGACTTCCTGCAGCCCGTGCTGGCACGAGACAGGGTACGTTACGTAGGAGAACCCGTCGCCATCGTGCTGGCCGAGGAGGCCTATCTCGCCGAGGACGCCGCCGAGCTCATCGAAGTGGAGTACGAGGAGTTGCGGGTCACCCTGGAGGCTCGCGAGGCGGTCGAAGAAGATGCACCGCAGCTCAGGGACGGGATTTCGAACGAGGCCGCGTCCCTGCGCATGGGCTACGGGGACTTCGAGGAGGTATCCCGGAAAGCGGCCCGGGTAGTCAAGACTGAGGTCAGGATCGGTCGTCACTCGGCGGTTCCTCTGGAGACCAGAGGACTCGTGGTTGAGTACGACGCCGGGAGCGACCATCTCACGGTCTGGGGCGCCACTAAGGTGCCGCACTTCAACCGTCGGTTGCTCTCGCGGCTGCTGGGGATGCCGCTTAGCAGGATCAGCATGAAGAAATCCGACGCGGGGGGCGGCTTCGGAGTCAGGGGCGAGTTCTACCCGGAGGACTTCCTGGTACCCTACCTCGCCCGCGAGACCGGCCGGCCGGTGAAGTGGATCGAGGACCGCGCCGAGCACCTCATAGCCACCAACCACTCCCGCGAGC
Source organism: Rubrobacteraceae bacterium (assembly GCA_036519775.1). Lineage (GTDB taxonomy): Bacteria > Actinomycetota > Rubrobacteria > Rubrobacterales > Rubrobacteraceae > Rubrobacter_F. The sequence continues at coordinate 3,953 of DATDKT010000202.1, read as the reverse complement.
AGGTGCACAAGCTCGAAGCGGCCTTCGACGAAGAGCATCGGCTGCTGGGCCTGCGCGACGAGGTGTGGCACGACAACGGCGCCTACGTCCGTACCCACGGCGTAATTGTCGCCGACCTGACGCTCGCCATGCTACCCGGCCCTTACAGGGTTCCGGCATACGAAGGCACGGCGCACTTCGCGCTGACCAATAAGACCCCCTGCGGTACCTACCGCGGGCCGGGCCGCTACGAGTCGACGTTTGCCCGCGAGCACCTGCTCGACGTAGCGGCCGCGGAGCTTGGCGTCGACCGGTTGGAGCTAAGGAAGATCAACCTGCTCGATCCCGAGGAGATACCGCACAAGAGGGAGCTGTCCACCCTTAGCACCGACGTCGTCCTCGACGCCGGCGACTACAAGGGATTGCTGGATAAAGCGTTGCGCCACTCCGGCTTCGAGGATTGGGAGGAGGAAGCGCGAAAGCTGCGCGAAGGGGGACGGCTGGTCGGAGTCGGCGTTGGCTATTTCCTCGAGAAGAGCGGGCTCGGGCCGTACGAGGAGGCTACGGTCGAGGTGGATCCCACCGGTTCCGTCCGGGTGCTCACGGGGGGCGCCTCGCTCGGGCAGGGAATCGAGACGGTACTCTCCCAGATCGCCGCAGACCAGCTGGAGGTTCCCCCGGAGGAGATCGAGGTGGTCCACACGGACACCGACCTCTTACCAGACGGGGTGGGCTCGTGGGCTAGCCGCTCTACCGTGGTGGGCGGCAGTGCGGTGATGCTCGCGGCGAAGGCCACAGCGGAGAAAGCGCTCCGGGTCGCCGCCGAGATGCTGGAGGCCTCGCCTGAAGACCTGTACTTGGAGTCGTCCCGGGTAAAGGTGACCGGATCGCCGGACAGGTCGGTGTCCCTGCAGGAGATAGCGGCCGCCTGTGATCCGGAGAGCAGCGCGGCAAGAGGAGAAGAGCCAGGCCTCGGCACCCGCCGCACCTTCTCCGTGGACCATATGACCTACCCCTACGGCGTGCACCTGGCGCAGGTGGAGGTAGACCCGGAGACCGGAGGGGTGGAGGTCAGGCGCTACTTCATAGCCTACGAGGTCGGCCGCGCGGTCAACCCCACGCTCGTCGAGGGGCAGCTCATCGGAGGCGCAGCACAGGGCTTGGGAGGAGCTCTGCTCGAGGAGTTCCGCTACGACGAATCGGGGCAGCCTCTCGCCGCAACCTTCATAGACTACCTGGAACCGACGGCGGCCGAAGTTCCCCGGCGAGTGAAGACCCTCCTCTGCGAAGACGCGCCGTCCCCCGACAACCCTCTGGGGCTCAAGGGGGCCGGCGAGGGAGGAGTCGTCGGGTGCGGAGCGGCCATAGCCAGCGCGGTCGAGAATGCTCTGGGGATGCCAGGCTCGATCTCGGCTCTTCCCGCGAGTCCCGGCCAGATACGCGACCTCGTACGTCGCGCAGATAAGGCAGATTTCTCCACGTCTATTCTGAATCCGCTCTCGAGCTGAAAGGCGCTTAGTTTCTCGAAAATTGCTGCGGGGTATACGCATTAAGCGGTCTTGTTCATAAGAGTAACCCGATGAACGGAGGTAAAAAGTGGACGAGATGCTCGGCGGGACCAGGATCACCTACCTCGGGCACGCTACCTTCAGGGTAGTAACCCCCGGGGCCGAGCAGATCATCATAGATCCCTTCCTGACCGACAACCCCACGACGCCGGAGGAGCTCAAGCAGGTCGGGGAGCTGGACGCTATACTCATTACCCACGGCCACTTCGACCACTTTGCGGACGCCATCCCGCTGGCCCAAGAGACCGGAGCGACGGTGATCTCGAACTTCGAGATCATGTCCTTTCTCCAGTCACAGGGCGTCGAGAATGCTCAGCCGATCCAAAAAGGTGGCACCGCCCAGATCGGTGGGATTAGGGTCACCGCCACTCACGCCTTCCACTCCTCGAGCATCCAGACGGAGGACGGAAGCCTCATCTACGGCGGCGAGCCCATGGGCTACATTGTCGAGTTCGAAAGTGGCTTTAAGCTCTACCACGCCGGGGACACCGCGCTCTTCGGCGACATGCAGCTTATCGGCGAGATCTACCGTCCTGACCTTGCCCTGCTGCCCATCGGCGACCGGCTCGTCATGGGCCCGCTCGAGGCTGCCCACGCCATCCGCCTCTTGGGCGTCCAGCATGTTGTGCCGATCCACTACAGCACCGATGTGATGCCCATCTTCACCGGCGACCCCGAAGAGTTTCAGGACCACCTCTCCAAGCTCGCCCCCGACACGGTCGTCCACGTCATGGAGCCCGGCGACGAGCTGTCTTCTTAGCCGTCAGCTACTACCGGCTATACAGAGAGGGCGACGAGAAGTACCGCCCGCGCCAGCTCTCCTGTGGCGCCTGAAACGTCGCCGCTTATCCCCCCGAAGGCTCTCTTCGCCACCGCGAGCACGAAGAGGGCCGTTACCACGGGCGCCGCGAGGGCGATGAAGAGCGCAGGCACGCCGAGCGGTAGCGCGACGAGTGGTGGTAGCGCGAGCGCGAAGACGAGGGCCACACCCCTTCTTCTCCCCTCCTTCAGAGAGCGGACGAAGTGATTGGAGGAGGAGGCTTCCTCGGCCGGACGGCCGAAGACGAGCAGGAGGAGCATTGCGGAGCGGACAACCACCTCGCCAGCGAGCAACGCGAAAGCAGCCCTTACAGGCGAAACTCCTGCAAGCGCCGTGAGGGCCGCCAGCGGCGGGGCGTAGACGATAAAGAGCGCGCCGACGGCGCCAGCGCCAGTTCGGTCGTCCTTGAGAATCCCCCGCCGCCGGGTGGGGGATCCTCGGACCATCAGGGCGTCGCCCACGTCCATTACGCCGTCGGTGTGGTGCAAGCCCGCTGTTAGGAGGACGGCCGCGAGCGCAAGGGTGGCAGCGACCGCGGGAGGCATAGCGAAGGCGAGCAGGAGGAGCGCCGCGCCGAGGAGGCCGGTGAGGAGGCCAACGAATGGTAGGAGGTAGGCCCTCTTTGCAGCGTCTTCGAGGATGGAGCCACGGGCAGCTACCGGAAGCGCGGTAAAAAAGGCCAGGAGGGCGCGCACTCTACTTGATCCTGTGCGCTGTCCCGGCGACACAGAGGTGCACTTCTTCAGCGGCAGCGGCGGCGCGCTGGTTGACGAGGCCGAGCAGGTCCCTGAACCGCCGCGCCTCCGCGGTCTCCGGCACCACTCCCAATCCCACCTCGTCGCTCACCAGAACCAGCGGCTCGCTCAGAGCGCCCGCGCGCTCTATAAACCGCTCAAACTCCTCCAGCGTTTCGCCCTCTTCGTCCCTGAGCATCCGGGCCGAAACCCACAAAGTGAGAGAGTCGAACAACACCGCACCCCACCCGTCCGCGGCTTCGAGGACCGGGACCAGACGCCCGCCTGTGAGCTCCAGGAGGCCCCAGTTGGGCTTACGTCTCTCGCGGTGTTCTTCTATGCGTCTCAGAAGCTCCGGGTCGCTGGGGTGCGTGAGGGCGGTCGCTACGTAGAGCACTCTCTCACCGCCGAGCTCCAACGCGAGCCCTTCGGCGAAGGCGCTCTTGCCGCTCCGGGCGCCGCCGAGGATCAGGGCGCGTATAGCTACGGCGCCTCCTTAAGCACGCCCCGCAGCGCCTCCACGAGCCGCCCGTTCTCCTCCGCCCCGCGCACTGCGATCCGGAAGAAGCCCGGCCCAAGCCCCCGAAAAGGCTCGCAGCCCCGCACGAGTACGCCCTTCCGGGCGAGGTCCTCCGGCAACGTTCGCGGCCCCCGCAAGAGCAAGAAGTTCGCTGAACCGGGGTAGGCCATGATCTCCGTAAGCTCCTCGAGCGCGTCGAGCAGCTCCTGGCGTCTCAACTCCACCTCGGCGAGGGTAGCCTCGGCGAAGGCCCGGTCTGCGGCGGCGGAGATCCCGACCGCCGCCGCCACGGCGTTCACCGACCACGAGGGCTGAAAGGCGCGGACGCGCTC
>DATDKT010000201.1:0-26481 GCA_036519775.1 Rubrobacteraceae bacterium | reverse complement strand
TTCACCTGAATCCTTCGCAACCTCTCCTCCTTCCCTTTCCATAGAGGCGAACGCCGAACGGCGCTCTCCACCAAACGCTCAACCGGGAGCCTTCCCTATCTGGTACCGAACCCGTCATTACCGGGCTCACAACGTGGCCCCCATACCAGCGGTCGTGCGCGTTTACCCTTTCCTCACGGTCGACCCGATTAGCGTAGCACAGGTAACAGAGTAGCTTCAACGAAGAGACGCATTCGACGAAAACATGCACCCGCGGCGCGAGAACGCAGCACGAGAAGCATAGAAGCACAGCGCACGCAAGTAAGCACGCAAGTAACCACCGCTCAATCTAACGAAAATACTCGAAAAGCTATATTACTTTCTCCTCACCGAGGTTATAGTCGGTGCACAAGCGAGCCGCTCTAGTGTAGCGGTAGGAGGAGGTAGAGCGGTGGTACAAGAAGATGGACTTCGTACCCGGCTGACCTTTGATTCTGCCGAGAGGCAGCAGATCCAGCGTGACAACGAGATCTTCCTCCGGCTAAAAAGCTGTTGCACAACCGGGTCGAGCAATTCGCTGAGAGTGACGTCAGGGAAGCAGCCCAGGACGCGCGATGGTTGAGGAGATCGTCGAACGGTATTCGGACCCCCTGGAGGCAGCATACCAGGACGCGCTTACCGCATCCGGACTGCCCGAGGGAGAGCAGACCCATCTCTGGAGGGAGACCGAGGAAGTGAGAGGTTTTTCGTCGTTCGTACTGCGTGATCTACGCAGATTGGAGGAGGCCGCTCCCGCCGCAGCGGAGCAACCCGACGATCCAACGGCAAGGACAGACCGTCACGACTTGGTACGCGCTGTGGTAGCCGGCCTTCTGGCGGGCGGCACGACGATGGAAACTCCTTCTGACGGGAAACTCCTTCTATTTCGGCTTTGAGATAGGTATGTCGCGCAAAGCCGACGGCTGAAAGGTCTTCCCTATTTGGCAACTTCCTTGCCGCGTCGAACGCCGAGGGATATGGCCGATAAGCACACCCGAGATCCGTGGTGAGAGCCATGCTAAGTATCGCTAAGGATACTTAAAGAATTGTTAAACGTGTTCTTACACGAACAGTGGAGCGTTGACACGCAACGGGGCGAACATCATAGTTCCTTCTGCTCCAGGTGAGGAAAGGGAACGGAGGGGGTGTTCGGCGGAGTATCGAGAGCGGCACCTGGTGACCGTGAATACGTAGGCTAGCGGACTCGTGCTTCGTGGCGTGTAGCTTCGAGCGCCTATAGCCTGGCGGAAAGGGGTTGGTAGATAGAGCATCGATAGCAGGGCGCCACGGGTACGCGATTGCGCGGCGTACGGCTGCGCTTGTGGTCATGTTGATATCGACTTAGGGGAAAGGGGACGTCTATGGTTGACACTTCCCGGATGTTCGAGTTTCCGGTAAAGGAGTTCTTCAAGCAGCCTCGATCGCTGCTCGGCGCGGGGGCATACGAGCAGGCCGGCCCGGAGGCGGCGGCGATGGGCTTGAGGCATGTACTGTTCGTTAGCTCGGGCCTCGAGGGCACTGGCATCGTCGACGAGTGCAAGACCAACTTCGAGAACGCCGGGGTCTCGGTCACGGTCTACGACAAGGTAGAGTCCAACCCCAAGGACTTCCAGGTCATGGACGCGTACCAGATGTACACAGACAACGAGTGCGACGGGTTCGTCTCTATCGGCGGCGGCTCCTCGCACGACACCGCCAAGACCGCTAAGGTGGTGGCTGCGCACGACGGGCGCAACGTCAACGAGTTCCAGGGCCTCAACCAATCCGAGAAGTTTGAAACCCCCCCCTGTATCGCGATCAACACCACCGTCGGCACGGGCGCGGAGACCACGCCGTTCGTCGTCGTGACCGACCTCTCCTCCCCGGAGCGACCGCACAAGTGGGTCGGCGCCGACGGGGCGTTCACGACGACGCTGGCGATCAACGATCCTATGTTGTGTATGACGCAGCCGCCGGAGTTCGTGGCCTTTACGGGTTTCGACACGCTGGCGCACGGCTCAGAGGCGTACGTGGGCCGGGTGCAGCACCTCTCGTGCACGCCGCTGGCGCTCAAAGCCGTCGAGATGGTACAGCGGTACCTGCGCGACGCGACGTACAACCCCCACAACTACGAGGCGATGGAAGGCATGGTTTGGGCGCAGTACATAGCGGCCCAAGCCTTCTCTAGCGCTCTGTTGGGGATCCTGCACTCGCTCTCGCACTCGGTGTGCGCCTACTACGATATCCACCACGGCCTAAATAACGGCATCGGCATCGCCCGAGTGTGGACCTTCAACCAGCCGGCGGCGCCGGAGAAGTTCGCGGACATCGCTAAGGCGATGGGCGAGGACACGAGAGGCCTCAGCCCGATCAAGGCTTCCGATAAGGCGATAGACGCGGTAATAAGGCTCGCCAGGGACTGCGGCATCCCCGACAACTTCTCGGAGGTGAACCCCAACTACGTGAAGTCGGAGATAGGTAGGGGCGAGTTCTACGAGGACCGGCCGACCAAGATCGAGAGCGACGATCAGGAGCTTGAGGCGATGGCCGAGCACATGATGAACGACCTGTGCACGCCGGGTAACCCACGCGACCTCACCCTGGAGGCGGCCAAGGAGATCCTGCGCGACTGCGTCTACGATCCCATGGTTCGTAAGACGAGCAACGGCTACCGGCAGAACATCTGGGGTGCTGACCCAAGTATGGGCCGTGAGACCCACGCTTATGAGGCGGAGAGACAAGGGGAGCCTTCCCGCCCGCCGGAAGGAACGCCGACGCGGTAGGTAGCGATCGCCTATATACTCGGGCGCGATAAATGCAACGGGAGTGGGCAAGAGATGCCCGCTCCCTCTCGTGCTCAGGGACGGCTAGATTTGAGGAGATTTTTGTTCGACAGCATCGAAGACGTAAGGGAGAGGCTCGCCGGGCAGGAGTATCTCGCGGACAACAAGCTGGCGACGGTGGTCTTTCTGGCGACACGGCTGAACAAGCCCGTTCTGATCGAGGGCCCGGCCGGCGTAGGCAAGACCGAGCTGGCGAAGTCTCTCGCGGGCGCCGCCGGGACCGAGCTCGTCAGGCTCCAGTGCTACGAGGGGCTCGACGAGGCGAAGGCGCTATATGAGTGGGAGTACGGCAAGCAGCTCCTATACACGCAGGTCCTGCGCGAGAAGGTAGGCGAGCTCCTCGGGCCGACAAAGGACCTACGCGAGGCAGCCGACGCGCTGCGCGAGCGGGAGGACGTCTTCTTCTCCGAGAACTTCCTCGTCGAGCGACCCATCTTGCAGGCCATTCAGGCCGAGAGTTCGACGGTGCTCTTGATAGACGAGATCGACCGGGCCGACGAGGAGTTTGAGGCGTTCTTGCTGGAGTTCCTCGCGGATTACCAGATCACCATTCCGGAGATAGGCACGGTAAAGGCCGAACACCCGCCGGTCGTCGTTTTGACCTCGAACCGCACGCGCGAGCTCTCGGAGGCCCTCAAGCGCCGTTGTCTGCACCTGCAGCTCGACTATCCCAACAAGGAGCTGGAGCTCGAGATCGTGCGCCTCAAGGCTCCGGGGGTGGGCGATGGACTGCTGGAGGAGCTGGTGGAGACCGTCCAGGACCTGCGTACGCTTGATCTCAGAAAGGCCCCTAGCATCGGCGAGACACTCGACTGGGCACAGGCTCTGATGGTACTCAACGCGCCTAGCTTGACGAAGGAACTCGTGGAGGGGACGATAGGAGTGATCGCCAAGTACGACCGCGACGCCGAGAAGATGCTCGCGCACGTCGGCGTGGGCGTCCCCGAGAGGAAGGACCTCGGGCAGAAGGAGCCAACCGGCGAGAACCCGGCGGAGGCCATGTATGAGTACCGCCGACGACCCGGCGCCCACGCGCACTAGGAGCGAAGCCGAAGCCTTATGGACTCCGTAATTAACGACTTCGTGCAGGTCCTACGACGACACCAACTCCGGGTCTCCCCCGCCGAGAGCCTCGACGCCCTGCACGCCTTGAAGCAGGTGGGCCTGGGCGAGCGCAAGGTGGTGCGGGACGCTCTGCGGGCGACGATGGTCAAGAACCAGGAAGACTCGGAGACCTTCAACCGGCTCTTCGACCTGTTCTTCAGCATACGCCCCCCCAAGGAGAAGCCCGCGGCTTCGTTCAAGCTGCCGGAGCACGACCACGACCACGGACCGCCGCCCGCGAAGCTGGAGCTCGGCGAGGACGCCGAAGGCGAGGCGCCCGAAGAAGAGGGGCATAGCCACGATGAGGGCGAGCCGGTCGACATGCGCCGCTTCTTCGACGAGGAGCGGATACGGCCCTCCCAGGACATCCACGGCGAGGCCGAGAGGATGCGGCTATCGATGTTCTCGCAAGAGCTGATCCTGAACCATAAACAGGGCGCTTTAGAGAGCGCGCTACAGCGCCTCACCTACCACCTGAGGGTTCGGCGCGCCCGCAACATGTTCAACCCCGGCGGCCTGGTCCCGAACGCCGGTGGTGAAGAGATACCCCTGGACGTCTCGGCGGTCGATCTCCACAACTTCGTGGATCACCTGCACGGTATGGAGGTCGACGAGGCTCTCGTAGAGCAGATCGAAGCGCAGAGCGAAAACATCCTGCGGGGCCTGCCGGAGCTGATAAAGCAGATGCAGGAGCGCAGGAAGAAGCTCGAGAAGAGCACGAAGGACGACTCCGAGCTACGGCGCCGCTCCCTCATGAAGATGCTCGACTTCTCGGCGACCGAGCAACGCGAGATGGAGGCGGCTATAAGGCGGATCGTCCGCCGCATCTACGGCGCGAAGACCCGCCGTCTGCGCCAGGACCGGACCGGTCGCATCAGCGTCCCCCACACCCTGCGCAACAACGTCCGCTACGAAGGTATACCCTTCGACCCGGTCCTGCGCAGACGCCGCGAAGGTCGGCCGCGCGTAGCATTGTTATGCGACGTTAGCCTGAGCACGCGGAATCTGGCGCGGTTCTGGTTGCATTTGATCTACCAGATGCAGAGCCTCTTCTCGAAGGTGAGGACGTTTGTCTTCGTGGCGGAGATGGCGGAGGTGACGCAGCTCTTCGAGGAGCACACGATGCGCGACGCGGTGGACGGGATCTTCTCGGGACGCGTCCTGGACGCGGACGTGAACAGCGACTTCGGCAAAGCGGCCGAGCAGTTCGTGGGTGAGCACCTCTCCGCCATCAACCACCGTACGACGGTCGTGATACTGGGCGACGGCCGCAACAACGGAAAGCACCCGAACGTGGAGGCCCTCGAAGAGATAGCCCAGCACGCCAGGCAGGTCATCTGGATCACGCCCGAGCCCAGGTGGGGCTGGTCTTTGGGTTCCTGCGACATGCCCCTCTACGGGAGGGTCTGCAACCGGGTCGAGGTGGTACGCGACGTGGAGGGCCTCGCGAGCGTCGCCGAGGAGCTCGTCAAGGTACGGACCTCCTGACCAGCGCGGCTCAACGGGTCCCCTTCTCTGCCACCGAGCCCTTCAAGTTCTGCCCTGCGGACGGGACGCGCCTGGAGGAGCCGCGCCCAAGCGGCGGTGCCGGGTGTCCCCTCTGCGGGCGCTCCTGGTATCGCAACTCGGCGCCGGCGGTCGGAGCCGTGATCGTAGAGGACGGAAAGACCCTCGTATCCGTACGGGCGCGCGAGCCGGAGAAGGGCCGCCTCGACCTGCCGGGCGGATTCCTGGAGGTCGGGGAACATCCGGTAGACGGTCTCGTGCGCGAGGCCAAAGAGGAGCTCGGGGTGGAGATCGAGGTGGTAGGCCCCCCGATACTGCTGGAGACCCACACCTATGGACCGGACGGCCACTACGTACTGGCGATAGGCTTCAGGGCGAGCATCGTGAGGGGCGAGCCGAACCCGACGGACGACGTGGCGAAGATAAGGTGGGTATGGGCAGAGGAGCTGGACGCCGCCGACTTCGCCTGGGAGCACGACCGGGAGATGGTGCGAGCGGCGCTGGCGGAGGAGGTGTAGAGTAGGGTAACGGGGCTGTGCGTGATCTCGTTAGTGCGGTTTTGGGGAAAGGGACGCGAGAAAAGGAGTAGCTTCGGTGTCGGCGATAGACGGTTGGTTGGAAGGTTTCATGCACGGTCCGTCGGGGGTGGGGTTGATCCTGCTCATAGGCCTGCTCCTGGGCCTGCGGCACGCGAGCGATCCGGATCACCTGGCGGCGATGACGACCCTTATCGCCTCCGAGAAGGAGCGTAAACAGGCACGCAAGGCCGGCCTTATGGGTCTCTTGTGGGGCCTGGGCCACGGCACGACGCTCGTGGTTTTGGGCTTGCCGCTGGTACTCTTCAACCGTTTCCTGCCGGAGCCGGTGCAAATCGTGGCGGAGACTTCGATCGGGGCGATCATCGTGTTCCTCGCCCTGCGGCTGCTCGTGCGGTGGCGGCGCGGCCTCTATCATGCTCACACCCACAGCCACGACGACGACGAGCCACCCCACCGGCACGTCCACTCGCACAGAGAAGACACCTTACACGAGCACGCCCACGCCGTCCCCCACCGGACGCCCATAAGCGCCTACGGGATAGGGCTCGTACACGGGATCGGCGGCTCGGGTGGGCTTACGTTGCTCCTGCTCTCGACCATCTCCGACCAAGCCGAGGCCGTGAGTGCCTTGCTACTCTTCGCCGCCGGCACCACTGTCTCTATGGCGCTACTCTCGGCTGCCTTTGGCCTCGCCATAGCGGGCGGCCCTATAAGCAGGAACTTCGAGAGGGTGGCGCCCGTCCTAGGCGTGCTCGGGGTGGCGATCGGGGCGTGGTACGCGCTCGGCGCTCTGAGGCTCGTGACGTACCCGTTCTAAGCTAGAGAGAATCTCTTGTTCGCCGCCATTCACTCTTTCAACCCCGTAGCCGGGGCACTGGCCAACGCGCTGGCCGACGCTACCGGCGTCCGCTTCCGCGACCTCCCGTTCACGCCCGATCGGATCTACCACCGTATCTTCGAGCGTCACCTAGTTTGATTATTGAACTTCGAGTTCGTTAGGAGGATTTGGCCATGCCAACGCTCTTGGCGCGGGACGCCGATGTCTTGGTCACGATGGACGATGGACGACGCGAGCTCCCCAACGCCAGTCTGTTCGTCCGAGATGGGATCATCGAGCAGGTAGGCCCCACCGAGGAGCTCCCGCGAGACGCCGACGTCGTGCTTGACATGGCGGGCCAGATCGTGCTGCCCGGCTTCGTGAACACCCACCATCACCTCGACCAGACGCTGACGCGGGCGCTCCCGCGCGGCCAGGACATCAACTTGTTCCCTTGGCTCCGGGCCCACTATCTGATCTGGGGCCGTCGGACTCCCGAGGCGTCGCGCTGGAGCACACTAGTCGGCCTGGCCGAACTAGCCGCGTCCGGCTGCACGACCGTTTTCGATCACACATACGTCTTTCCGAACGACTGCCGGCTCGACGACCAGATCGCCGCGGCACAAGAGATCGGGGTGCGGTTCCACGCCTCTCGCGGCTCCATGTCCCTGGGCGAGTCCCAGGGCGGAATGCCACTAGATAGCGTGGTTGAGGACGAAGCGACGATACTCGAAGACTCGCAGCGGGTGATCGAGACGTATCACGACGCCTCGCACGGCTCGATGACCCAGATCGTGCTGGCGCCGTGCTCGCCCTTCTCGGTTACCCCTGAACTACTGCGGGAGTCGGCCGATCTCGCTCGCGCCTATGGCGTGCGCCTGCACACCCACCTGTGCGAGACCTTCGGTGAGGAGCGCTTCACGCTCACGCACTTCCAGCAGCGTCCGGTCGCGTGGATGGAGACGATGGGGTGGCTCGGCGACGATGTCTGGTTCGCCCACGCCGTGCACGTCAACGACGACGAGATCCGCCAGTTCGCCAAGACCGGTGTCGGGGTTGCACACTGCCCCTGCTCGAACATGCGGCTTGCCTCTGGTATCGCTCCGATCAAGAAGTACCTCGCAGCCGGGGTGCGCGTCGGGCTGGGCGTTGATGGATCCGCCAGTAACGACGCCTCGAACATCCTGCTCGAAGCGCGGCAGGCGATGCTACTGGCCCGGCTTCACATCGGCCTGCTCCCGCCGGAGGGCCCGCAGACCCTGCTCTCGACCTCCGATCCACTACGGCGCGGAGAGTGGATGACGGCACGGGAGGCGCTAGAGATCGCGACCCGTGGCGGTGCCGCCGTCCTGGGCCGCTCGGATATCGGTGTACTGGCCCCTGGGATGTGCGCCGATTTCTTTAGCATCGACTTGAACACGGTCGATTATGCCGGCGCGCTGAACGACCTGGTTGCGGCCACCCTATTCTGCGCACCGCAAAAGGCGCGGTACACGGTGATCAACGGTCGGGTCGTCGTGGAAAACGGGCAGGTCACCACGGTGGATATGGCCCCGGTGATCGAAGCCCATAACCGCTTCTCCTGCGAACTGGTCGGCCCAAAGTTAACGAGGTCCTCATGAGCGTAAAAACGGATACTCCCAATGTCGCCACGGCCGTAAGCGCCGTCGAGGTCCGTCAGGGCGAGGAGGGCGCGTTTGCCAGTTTTACAGTCGTCGCGTCCATCCTAAGCTAGGAGGGTGAAGATCGTGATCTCAGGCCGGCAGGCGATACGGAAACGCGGGTGGGCTCCGAGACCCCGGTTCGTATAAAGGAACATCTCGCTCACGCGGTAGAGTCCAACCGGGTATCTGCGGGAGAGCTTCGGCAGGAACGGAAACCGTAGAAGAGGCAGGCCTAGCTGCCCGCCGTGGGAGTGGCCGGAGAGCTGGAGATCAAAGCGACCGGTCGCGGCAACCTCGTCCGCAACATCAGGCTCGTGGGCGAGGAGAATGGTGCCTCCTCCTTCGGGAAGCCTCTCCAGCACCCGTCCCAGACAGCTCACACCCTCTAGGGCGCTGTCTACGCCGCAGAGGTGCAGCGCCACTCCGCCCCGACGCAGGGTTAGGACCTTGTTGCACAGCTCGGTCACCCCGCTCGCGGCGAGGACGCGTCGGACCACCTGGGCATTCGTCTTGTGGTCGTGGTTGCCGAGGACAGCGAAGGAGCCCTCGGGGGCGTGGAGGCGCTTGAGGGGGGCGACGAGGTCAGGGACGTGCCGAATCTTTGAGCTTAACGGCGAGTAGGTGGCGAAGTCGCCCGTGATCACAACGAGGTCCGGCTCTTCAGCGTTGATGAGATCTACCAGGCGCGAGACACGCCCAGGGGTCATCCAATCGTCCGCGTGGAGATCGCTGATCTGGGCGATCCGGTACCCGTCGAACCGCCCGTCGAGGCGCGGCAAAGCGAGCGAGATGGAGACGACCTCCACGTCCTCCGGCTCGACCCTCCGCGCGTAGACGGCACCCGCGAGTAACGTGCCACCGAGCACCACCCCGAGCAAGTTAGTACGCCAGTGTGTCATGCACCAGTCCATTCCCCCAGTTTAGGGTAGTAGCCTTCGGAGGCACGACCGACCGGAGGAGGCGACTCAACTACCGGATCCGCGTGCCGGCCGGGACCTAAGGGTTGTACAAAGAGCTCGACGAGACCCAACAGAGAGTGCGTGCAGCAAAAGGAGGTGGGAAAGTCATGCATAGGTCGTCCAGAGAGACATACAATGCCCATGTTAACGAAGTTTAGAAAAAATTTAGAAAGGTTGCGTTGATCCAACTAGGCGACGACAAGAGGTGGGGGGGGCGTTGGTAGCCGCGGTGATTCTGGCTGGGCTTGCCCTGCGCCTTGCGTGGGGTTTGCACGGTCCCGAGGCCTTCGGGTTCGGCTTCGAGGCGTGGGCGCAGGAAGAGGGCGAGACCTCTTGCCCGGGCGGGCGGCTCTTGAGGGAGTTCGATGGCAAAGGCGACCAGCTGACCGACACCTTCGACACCGAGGCGGGTTTCTTCCGCGTCACCCAAGACTTAAGGGGCTCCGGCGGTCCGGAGCCCTACCTGGACACCGTCGTTTTCGACGAGGATGGGTCGCCCGCCGGCGACGCCTTCCAGTCCGGGGAAGGAGCCAGGGAGACCCTCGTAGAGGCTCCCCGGGCAGCTACTACCTGGATATAGATACGGCCGGCGACGTCGATTACACGGTAGCCGTCGAGCAGTGCGAGGACGACGGCCCAAGTACCAGTCCAAACGAGCAGGGCCGGAGCCCCACCACCGGACAAACCAGACCGCTCGCCCAGCGGGGTCCGATCTCCGGCGGTCCCAAAGATTCAGGCCCCAGCCCCATCGAGGATCCACGGGACGTCAGCTCCCCAGACAAACCCACCGATGAGGACGAGGATCGCGACGAGCTTCTGAGAGCGGGCGGCCCCGAGGAGGGTCCGGTGCCGGCGATGCCGGACGGCGAGTGTCCATCCGAGTTCTCCACAAAGCAGGGCGATGCCTGCTACCGCTGACTTATAGCGGTCAGCTTCAAGCTATCAGCCAGAAGCTTTTCTCCCGGCTCCGGCGTTGTCACGAGAATGCGCCCGCGCTCGAGGAGTTGCGGGCCGGGTATTCTAATCTATCTGCGCACCACCATGACCGGGCAGTGGGCGTGGCGGACGACGGAGTCGGAGACGCTTCCCATGAGGGCACGTCTGATCCCACCGAGACCCCGGCTCCCCATCACTATCAAGCCGGAGTCGAGTTGGTCGGCCAGGTGCACGATCGCCATATCTTTCCGCTCTTCCATTTTGAGATGAGCCCCCGCAACGGTCCCTCCGGCCTCCTGGACCTTTCTCACCTGTTCGTCGAGTACGTCCTGAGCGTCCTTCTTGACCGCTTCAAGCGCTTCCTCATAGGTCTCCCAATGGAAGCCCATCTCGTGAGAGGCATAGACCGGATCCGGCCTTCCCGGGGCAGCGGTGATGACGTGTAGCTCCGAGTTGGTGCCGTTTGCTATGTCTACGGCCGTCGAGAGGGCCAGGTCCGCATCTTTGGAACCATCGGTGGCCAAAAGGATCTTCGTCGGAAAGATACTCATCCCAACCTCCACTCTCGCCTCGTATGGCACACCAATTGTATCAATGATCTTAAAGTAAGGGGAGCGTGGTCCTGCTTGCTAGGCTCTTTCCCGAGGATAGCGGTACGCCAAGTCTGATAAGTAGCTGACGCGAGAGCGGAGAATCACATCTTCGGTTCTCACAGTCCCGGGGTATGCGCTAAAGTAGCCTGGTGCGAGGGATCCTAAAGCCGCACCACGTTCCAAGAAGCGGGCCAGCATGAGAACTGCTGCTTCGTCGTTGGTGGCTTTGCTGATCTTTCTGGCCAGTATCATCAAGCTCTTCGAGGCTCTGCGCGCCCGGCGGCTGGTACGACCACTCCTCGACCGAGCTCTCCAGGTCGGCGCGTCCTCCGCATTACCCAAACTCTCGGTCGTGATTCCCGCTCGCAACGAGGAAAGGAAGCTGGAGGGGGCATTGCGGACGGTACTAGAGCAGTATTATCCGGGGCTCGAGGTGATCCTGGTAGATGACCGCTCCACGGACGGGACAGGTCGCGTTATGGAACGCCTCGCCGCCGGGCACGGGGACACGGTGGTGATCCACGTCGAAGAGCTTCCCGCGGGCTGGCTTGGCAAGAACCACGCGATTCACGTAGGAGCCGAAAGAGCGAGCGGCGAGTGGCTCCTCTTCACCGACGCGGACGTACTCTTCGACCCCACCACCTTCCGCCGGGCCATCGTTCACACCGAGGAGCGGGGCCTCGACCACCTTACGCTCGTGCCGGAGCTCAAACTCTCGGGCTACTGGCTGCGGGGCCTGGTGGCGTTCTTCTACACGGCCTTTCTCGTGCACCGGGGCTACTACAAGGCCAACGTCCCCTCGTCGGAGATCGGCGTGGGCATCGGGGCGTTCAACCTCATCCGGCGCGGAGCTTACGAGAAAGCCGGCGGCTACGAGGCACTCGCGCAGCGCCCCGATGACGATCTGACCCTAGGGGACCGGGTGAAGAAGCTCGGACTGCGCCAGGAGCTGGCCTTGGGACACGGACTCATCGAGGTGGAGTGGTACGCCTCCCTCGAAGAGTTCTTTCGGGGCGTCGAGAAGAACTCCTTCGCCGCGCTTGGCTACAGCGTATCGAAGGTGGCCTTCTACGCCGTGCAGATACCGGCGCTCACGGCGTGGCCCTTCGCCGCCGCTTTCCTCTCGTCGGGGGCTACCGCCACGCTCTATGCGGGGTCCGCGGTTGCGCAGGTAGCCACCTTCGCGGTCTGCAACCGCTTTTTGCGAGGGCGGGTCCTTCTCCTCGCGCTCGGGTACCCGGTCTGCGCCCTCCTCTTCTCCTACGCGCTGGTCCGCTCGGCCCTGCTCGCGCTCACGCAGGGCGGCATCTGCTGGCGCGGCACGTTCTACCCGCTCTCGCTTCTCAAGGGGAGATGACGTGAACGGATACGAGGACTGGTGGGAACACGCCGGACGGCAGGAGCCCCCCAGCGTCGTAGAGAACCTCGAAGGAGACTGGAGGGTCGAGCGGCTTAGTGGCCCGCTACCGATGCCGTTCGTGTGGAAGAAGATCCGGGGCGGCCGGGGAACGACCCGGGTCTCGTCCTTCGGGCCACGCTTTCCTTTCAGGCTGGAGCAGCGTGAGAGGTACGTAGCCCTGATCTACCTTGGGCCCCTCTCCTTCCTGGTCGACGAGTTGCGCCTGGAAGCGGACGGGTCCTGGCTCGGGCGGGCGAACGCAGCGGGCGTCCGGTACGCCTGGTTCCGGATGGTCCCGAGGTAGCCCTCGATCCGCGAGGTCGCCTCTTACTCTGGTGACCCCATCTCTCTGGTGACCCCGTATATAAGGGAGCTTTAGGCCCTCTTCATGAGGGCCTTATAGGTCTGATGGAGGTGGTCGGAGATGGTGACCACGGTAAAGACGGTGGCTATGAGCCGAGTGACGCGCGGCGCGAGCACGAGACCATAGGTAAAGAAAGAGGCCACCCACATGCCGAGGCAAAACTGGCAGGTCAGAAGCTCGCCCACGGATCGCCTGAGCCCCTTACCCCGGGGCTTCTCGTCTAGGCTCTTGGGGCTCTCCTTCTCCTGGAGCTCGGTAAACGGGGCGCGCAGCGGGCTCGTGACCGCGTCCTGGGCCCCGATCAAGCTCAACTTGTGGGTCGCCACCCCGAGCAACACAAGGTCCTTGGTATCCACCCGCTCCGGGAGGGCTCGTCCCGTGCCCTTAACCAAGAGGAGGAAGACGGCGAAGATCATGTTAAAGAGCCCCATGAGAGTCGCGTAGGAATACAGCCTCTGCTCCTCGCCCCCGTAACCCTCAAAGATCTCCTTCTGTACTTTCTCTTGTACTTTGTCGCTTACCTTCTCGTCCAAAGTTTACGCTCCCTCGTCATCGCGCTTTCGATGTTCTGACCGACGATTATACCGGGAGACCGAGAGAGGAAGGGCGCAAAGAAGGTTCGTGTCTTTACGGCCGGTCAACCGAGGAAACCGCGGATAAAGTCCTGCGAGTCCGCGATGTCGGTCCTGTAGCCGCCGTTCGTGCCGGTGCAGGCCGGGTCCAGGCCAAAAGACGTCACCGCGACGACGGTGCTGGTGCCGCCGAGGAGGATCGGGCCGCCAGAGTCGCCGTAGCAACTGCCCCACCCGGCCGCGTTGTTCGGCGTGAGGAGGTTGTACCCATCGGCGAGAGCCACCCCGAGGTCGGTAAGCTGAGTAGTGGCCTTCTGGCGCTCCGGTTGAAACTCGCCCAATAAGTCCGGGTGCGTCCCCTGCAGCCCGTAGCCTACGACGGTGAAGCTCTGTTGTTCCTGACCGGGCTGGGCCGCCAGCGCGTCGAGGAAGCCGGGCTCCGGTATCGTGCCGTAGCTCCGGACAGAGACCGGCCGGTCGAGGACGACGACCCCCACATCGTAGGTGTTCGGGAACGAGTCGACAACGTCGCTGCCGCCGGCGAAGTTAGGGTGGGTGTACGGCATCCCCGCAGCACCGCCGGAGCTGGGGAGCCCGGCCGCGCGCTCCGCCTGGGAGTCGAGATCGACCTGAGAGTCGAACCAGACCTGCGCCCTAGCCATCCCAGCAGTGCAATGCCCGGACGTCAGAAAGACGGTCGGCGAGAGTAGCGTTCCGCTGCAGCCGTAAGTGGACGTCCCCGTCTCGTCGTAGAACCCCACCATACCCACGTAGGGATGCTCTTCGCCGTCCGGCTCCCCCCCGATAAGTGCCCCCGCGGGGCTGCCGGCGGCCAGCACCACCGCTAAAGCGAGCAACCCCGTCAGCGCGAACACTCTGAAATGGCCAACCTTCGCCATCTTATTCCCCCCTCTTTTTAGTAATCTAGCCGGCCGCTTTTAGTGCGCTACGGCCCGCGCCGGGGAGAGTTTATCCGCAAACGCTCCGGGTCGGCAGGGGCGCGAGGTTACTGTCAGCGGGGCTCCGGTGATGGTAACTCGGGGACGTGCCGGGCAGAGACCGCCTTTGCCCGCCGGGGGTCGTAGCCCTCGGCGACGGCTCCTAGGACCTCGATCATCTTCCTCACGTGAGCGTTTTGCTCCTCGGCGGTATCGAAATCGGGTTCTTTGTACTCATCGCGCAGAGCCTGGCCTACCTCCCCGACGGCACCCCTCACCTCGGCGAGCACCTCCTCCAGGGTCTCCTCGAGCACCTGGAGCCTGCGGTTGACCTCATCCTCCGCGATGTTCGCCTTCGACTTCAGCACGAAACCCTCCTCGACCTCGTCGAAGTCGGCCTTCGTGAACTTCACGCGGGCCTTTCGGAGGTATCTCTCCGCTCTCTTTACGGCGCGCTCTAAGGGCTTGTGCTCGGAGGACACTTTAGAGAGGGCGGTCTCGTCCTGCTCGTAATAAGCCTCCCAGAACCTTTTCTTCAGCTCGATCCTCCGGAGGTGCAACCTCTCGACCTCGGCCTGCGCGCTCTCGAGTGAGGCCCAGGCCTCCTCCTTGCACTTCAGCCGGTGGCGGTACTCCTGGCGATCCTCCTCGAGCTCCGCGACGAGCCCGACGAACTCGGCTCTTATGATTGCGGAGATCTTCTCTCCAAGCGTCTTTCTTCTGCCAATCATATACTCCCCCTGTTACGTTGCACAGAGTATATACGACCTAATGCGGTGATGAGAAGGCTGAAGATGTAAATAGGTTAAGATTTAAATAGGTTTACTCATCCCTTGAGGCTCGCTCGCTCCCCAGTTCCTCCGCATGCCTCACGAGTGAGCGCAGCGTCCTGTCGCGCAGTCGCGGTATCTCCTCGATATAGCCGAGCACCCGCTCCCGCTCCTCCTCGTTCGCCTTGGGTCGCAGGTCCATGTCCCGCCCCTCCCGCTCCAGCTATCAGGCGTGTTACGAGCACCACTGAGCGGCGAAATATAGAGACGGCGTGAGCGACCCACCAACGATTGTGGACCAACAAATTCGGCCGGCGCGGCGGGGCTTTTCTTCAAAATACCCCCATTCCGGCTAAGGTTTCGCCCCACCTATTAGCAGACGAGGCCCGAACCAGCACTAAACCTCGTTAGATAGATCTCCTCGCGAGGGTCACGAGTCAGGGATCTTTCTTCGGTCGGAAGCTGAGGCCTTTCGAGACCCTGGCCCCTCTTTTGGATCGCGCGGGGATCGCGGATAGGACACGGATGCGCTACGCTATTCTGGAGAAGCGCACGCGGCAGAGCAGACGGGAGTGCAGGACTTTGGGCATCGTTGTCCAAAAATACGGCGGCAGTTCGGTAGCGACGGCGGAACACATAAAGGCCGTGGCCCAAAGGGTAAAGAAGGCCCGCGAGGAAGAGGGCCGGGACCTCGTCGTGGTCGTCTCGGCGATGGGCAAGACCACGGACAGGCTCCTCGGGCTCGCGGACGAGGTCGCAAGAGATCCTTCGCCGCGCGAGATCGACCAGCTACTCTCGACCGGCGAGCAACAGTCTGTGGCGCTCCTAGCGATGGCTTTGCACGATCGGGAGGTCGCCGCGATCTCGCTCTCGGGGTCACAGGCGGGGATGAAGACCACCGGCAGCTACGGCTCGGGGGTCATCTCCGAGATACAGCCCGAGAGGATGCACAACCTCCTCGCCGAAGGACAGGTCGTTATCGTCGCCGGTTTTCAGGGCACGAACGCTCTGGGCGACGTAATGACTTTGGGGCGCGGCGGGTCGGACACGACCGCCGTTGCCCTGGCGGCGGCTCTGGGAGCGGATCGGTGCGAGATCTACACGGACGTAGACGGCATCTACACGGCGGACCCGAGGATAGTGCCCGCGGCGCAGCGGATAAACGAGATCTCGTCCTCCGAGATGGCGGAGATGGCGTGGCGGGGGGCGAAGGTGATGCACCCGCGGGCGGTCGAGCTTGGGGCTTTGTACGGTGTCGAGATCCACGTCCGCTCCTCTTTCAACGAGAACATAGGCACGATCATCAGGAGGGACGGAGACTTGGAGCGTTTGGAGACCCGCGAGACTTTGGCCGGCATCGTCCACGACCTGGACATCTCACGCATTGCCCTGACCGGTATCCGCACCGGTCCCGGTACGATGAGCCGGATCTTCGCTCCCCTTGCCGAAGCCGGCGTCTCCGTAGACGTCATCGTGGAGAGCGGCATGAGAGAAGGGACCGCCGATGTGGCCTTTACGGTAAGGCGCGATGAGTTCGCCGAGGCACGCCAGATAGCGGGCGAGATCGCCGACTCTTTAGGTGGCCAGGCCGAGGGTGAAGAGGACCTCGGTAAGGTGAGCGTCGTAGGGACCGGGATGCTAAACCGTCCCGGCTACGCCGCCAAGATGTTCGGTTCTCTGGGAAAGGCGAGCATCCCCATAAGGATGGTCTCGACCTCGGAGATCCAGGTAACATGTGTTATACCTGCAACCCAGGTGGAGGAGGCGGTCCGGCGCCTCCACGAGGACTTCGAACTGGAGGAGAGAGATGTTTAGCGGCGCGTTCACGGCCCTCGTCACCCCGTTCAGGAACGGCGAGGTGGATGTCGAGGCTCTGGAGGGCCTGGTCGAGTTCCAGATCCGGCAGGGCATCCACGGCCTCGTCCCCTGCGGCACCACCGGTGAGACTCCCGCCCTGAGCGAAGAGGAAGACCGGCTCGTCGTCGGGACCGTTGTGCGCGTGACAGACGGGCGGGTGCCCGTAGTCGCGGGGACCGGCTCCAACAGCACCGAGATGGCGATCAAGTACACCAAGATGGCCGAAGAAGCGGGCGCTGACGGTTCCCTGCAGGTCGCTCCCTACTACAACAAGCCGACCCAGGAGGGGATGTACAGGCACTTCGTCGCGATAGCCGAGAACACAAGCCTTCCCCTGATCATCTACAACATCCCCGGGCGCACCAGCGTGACTATATCCGCCGAGACGATGGCTCGTCTCTCGGAGATACCGAATGTGGTCGGGGTCAAAGACTCGACGCTCTCGATGAACATGATCAGCGACGTAAAGGCCCTCTGTGGCGAAGAGTTCGACGTCCTCTCCGGCGACGACCCTATGACGCTCCCCCTTATGTCTCTGGGTGGGGTCGGCGTGATCTCCGTCGCCTCCAACGTCGCCCCCGGCGCCGTCTCCGAGAAGGTGGAAGCCCTCCTCTCCGGCGACTTCGAGCGGGGCCGCGAGCTTCACTACCAGCTCCTCCCCCTCATGAGGGCGCTCTTCGTGGAGACCAACCCCATCCCCGTAAAGGCTGCCGCCTCCCTGCTCGGGCTCTGCTCTGACGAGATGCGCCTCCCCCTCGTCCCGATGTCCGGCGAGAACCTCCGCAAGCTCGAGGAGGTCATGGAAGGGAGCGCCCCCCTCCTTCCCACCCCAGAAGAGGTGCTTTGACCTGGATCGCTATCGTCGGCGCCGCCGGTAGGATGGGCCGCGAGCTCTGCCGCGCCGCCCTGGAGACCGAAGGCATCGAGCTAACCGGCGGTACCGAAGGGCCCGGCTCCTCTGAGCTCGGCGCCGATCTCGGCGAGCTCTGCGGCGCCGGCAAGATAGGCGTCGCCGCCACCGAAGATCCCCCCGAGGATGCCGAAGTCCTCATAGAGTTCACCACCCCTGAAGCCACTGTCGAGCACCTCTCCTACCGCAAGCCCCTCGTCATCGGCACGACGGGGCTCTCCGAGGAGCAGCGCACGGAGATCGAAGAAGCAGCGAAGAGCGTACCTATCGCGCTCGCGCCAAACATGAGCGTCGGGGTGAACCTGCTCCGGGAGGTCGTACGCGACCTCTCTGCGAAGCTTGCGGGTTATGATATAGAGGTCGTCGAGGCGCACCACAGGAACAAGAAGGATGCTCCCTCCGGTACGGCGCTCCTGCTCGCCCGGGCCGCCGCCGAGGGGCGGGGACAGGACCTCAATGAGGTCGCGGTTTATGGGCGAGAGGGTGTAGCACCCCGGACGCGGGGCGAGATCGGCGTTCACGCCCTGCGGGGCGGGGCGGTCGTCGGAGAGCATCGCTTGACCTTCTACTCCGAGGGTGAGGAGGTCGAGGTAACCCATCGCGCCCTCTCCCGCCGCACCTTCGCCGATGGCGCTTTACGAGCCGCAAAGTTCGTCGCCGCGGCGGAGCCCGGCCTGTACTCGATGCGGGACGTTTTGGAGGGCGAGGTTCCAAACCTCTGAGGGTAACCTCCTCCGTCCTTAGGCCCGCCGACCTCCTGTAAACTATGGTCCTGCTTGCGGGGAACGATGAAGGGGAGGACCAATGCCGGAGAGCGGAGAAGCCCGGTCACTACAGAACCGTCCTTTGGGGAACACCGGATTACTCGTCTCACCGTTGTGCTTCGGGTGCGCCCCCCTGGGGGACATGCCGGAGACGTTCGGTTTCTCGGTCGCGAAGGAGCAAGCCCAAAAGACGCTGCGGGCCGCCTTCGAGAGCCCAGTAAACTTCCTCGACACCGCCGCCTCGTATGGTGACGGGGAGGCCGAGCGTCGAATAGGTGAGGTGCTTGATGAGATCGGGGGGGTTCCTTCAGGATATGTAATCGCCACGAAGGCCGACCGTGATCTCTCGACCGGTGATTTCAGCGGGGAGCAGATGCACCGCTCCGTCGAGCGCAGCCTGCGCTTACTCGGTATGGAGCGGCTCCCCCTAGTTTACCTGCACGACCCGGAGCACGCGCCATTCGAAGAGTTAATGTCGTCGGGCGGCGCCGTGGAGGTTCTGGTGGAGTTGAAGGAAGAGGGTGTCATCGAGCACCTCGGGGTCGCGGGCGGGCCGGTGGATCTGATGATCCGGTACGTCGAGACCGGTATCTTCGAGGCGGTCATCACTCACAACCGCTACACCCTCATAAATCGCACCGCCATCCCCCTCCTCGACAGGGCCGCCGAGCTCTCTGTACCCGTTCTGAACGCCGCCCCGTACGGCAGCGGCATCCTCGCCAAAGGACCGGACGCCTACACTCGCTACGCCTATCAGGAAGCTCCGAGTGAGCTGATCGAGACGGTCCGCGAGATGTCCGAGGTCTGCCAGGAGCACGACATCCCCCTTGCCGCCGCCGCCCTGCAGTTCTCCATGCAGAACCCTCGCGTGGTCTCGACCATAGTCGGGTTGAGTCGTCCAGAGCGGGTAGAACAGACGCTCGACCTGGCAACTCAACCTGTACCCGACGAGCTGTGGCCCCGCCTCGAAGTCCTCGTCCCGGAGGAGCAGCGCGATCCCGAAGATTCGCGTTGGAACTGAGCGTTGGGGCTATCGCCCTGCTCGCCGTCGCCGGCTTTCTCGCGGGGGCGCTCAACGCGGCGGCGGGCGGCGGTTCCCTGATCTCCTTCCCCGCCCTGATCGCCGTCGGTTACTCGCCGCTGAGCGCCAACGTCACGAACAACGTCGCCGTCGCCCCCGGCTACGTCACGGGCGCGACCGGCTACCGGCGCGAGTTGCACGGCCAGGGCCGGCGTATCTTGCCGCTAACCATCGCCAGCGTCGTCGGTAGCCTCGTCGGGGTCGGCCTCATACTGGTTAGCTCGCAGGGCGCTTTCGAGAGAATAGTGCCCTTCCTCGTCCTCGCGGCTTGCGCGCTGCTCGCCTTTCAGCCGACGATTGCGCGCCGGATGGGCGAAGGGTCCGGCGACCGGGACCGCTCTGGCATCCTGGCCCTGGCAGGTCAGGCGCTGGCCGCCGTTTACGGTGGCTACTTTTCAGCGGCTTTGGGGGTGGTAGTCCTCGCTGTTCTGGGGCTCGCCTTCGAAGACACGCTGCAACGCCTGAACGCGCTCAAGGCGCTACTGCAGCTGGTGATAGGGGGTGTCTCGGCGGTCGGATTCGCCCTGGTGACGTCCGTGGCCTGGACCGCGGTGGCCGTCATCGCGCCGGCGTCGGTGGTAGGGGGCGAGGTCGGGGCGCGCCTGGCCCGGCGGGTGAGCGACCGCGCGCTGCGCGTTGGAATCGTCACCTACGGGGTCGCCTGCGCCATCTGGCTCTTCGTGCGGTAAGCTGCTCACCGTCGCTCGCATCAGACCGACGAGAGAGAAAGGAAGAGATGGCAAAGCTCGAAACCTCCCTCCCCACCCTGATCCCGCGAGAAGTCCTCTTCGGTAACCCGGAGAAGGCCCAGCCGCGCCTCTCCCCGGATGGCAAACGACTCGCCTACCTCGCCCCAGTGGACGGCGTCCTGAACGTCCATGCGGGGCCGGTGGACTCCCCCGTTGGGGGCAAGGACTACCACCCCGTAACGAAGGACCGCAAGCGTGGCATCCGCATCTACTTCTGGGCTGAGGACAACGAGCACATGGTCTATCTGCAGGACGCTGGCGGCGACGAAGACTGGCGCCTCTATACTACCGACCCGGAGACGGAGGAGACCAGGGATCTCACACCCTTCGAGGAGGTCCAAGCGCAGCTCCTGGCTAAGAACCGCCACTTTCCGGATACGCTTCTAGTCGGCCTCAACAAGGAGAACAAGGAGATCCACGACGTCTACCGCCTCTCGATATCTAGCGGCGAACTGGAGCTTGTCGCCAAGAACCCCGGCAACGTCGCGAGCTGGGTCGCGGACAGTGACTTCCGGGTACGCGGAGCTTTCGCTGCTACACCCGAGGGCGGCTTCGACCTCCTCTTCCGCGAAAAAGAAGACTCTGACTGGCGCACGCTCGTGAGCTGGGGTCCTGAGGATGCCCTGAACAGTGGACCGGTGGGTTTCTCCGGGGACGGCAAGAGGATGTACCTCCTGGACTCGCGCGGCGCAAATGCCGCCCAACTTGCCGCCCTCGATCTGGAGAGCAATGCGTACGACGTGCTCGCCGGGGACGAACGCTACGACGTGAGCGAGGTCCTCATCAACCCGGACACCTACGAGATCGAGGCCGCGGCCGTAGAGAAGGCTCGCGTCGAATGGACTGTGCTGGACGAGAGCGTCCAGGAAGACTTCGAGGCTATAGAGAAGTTGAGCAGGGGCGACTTCGCTGTCGTGAGTCGCGACCGGGCGGACGAGAGGTGGCTCGTCGCCTTTACCGTGGACGAGAGCGGGGCCTCCTACTACTCCTACGACCGCAAAGAGAGGGAGGGCGCCCATCTCTTCGACGCCCGGCCGGAGCTCGCGGAGTACACCCTTGCCCGGATGGAGCCTGTATCCTTTACCGCCCGTGACGGCCTTACGATAGAGGGCTATCTTACGCTGCCTGCCTCATCCGACGGGGGCCGCAAGAACTTCCCGGTGGTTCTGAACGTACACGGTGGGCCGTGGGCGCGCGACGGGTGGGGATACGATCCGGAGGCGCAGTGGTTGGCGAACCGCGGATACGCCTGCCTGCAGGTCAACTACCGGGGCTCGACCGGCTACGGTAAGGCATTCTTGAACGCCGGGAACAAGGAGTGGGGCGCCAGGATGCACGACGACCTCGTGGACGCGGTGAGTTGGGCCGTAGGCGAAGGTATAGCGGATCCGGAGCAGGTCGCGATCTTTGGTGGATCCTACGGTGGATACGCGGCGCTCGTGGGAGCGACGTTCACGCCGGAGTTTTTCCGGTGCGCTGTAGACATCGTGGGGCCGAGCAACCTCGTCACGCTCATCAACAGCATTCCGCCGTACTGGTCGACCCTGCGCGAGATCTTCCACACGCGGGTCGGCAACCCCGAGAGCGAGGAAGAGTTCCTGAAGTCACGCTCACCGCTCTCTTTCGTAGACAGGATCCGAGCACCCGTCCTGATCGCGCAAGGGGCGAACGACCCGCGCGTCAAGCAAGCCGAGTCCGAGCAGATCGTGGCCGCTATGAAGGAGAAGGGTATAGACCATGAGTACCTCCTCTTCGAGGACGAGGGCCACGGCTTCGCCCGTCCCGAGAACCGCCTCAAGTTCTACGCCGCCGCCGAGCGTTTCCTCGCTAAACACCTCGGCGGACGCACGGAGGACGACCGGTCTCCGGCTTGAGAGCCCGACGTTTATAACTCCGAGATCGCGAACGAGACGAAGAAGCCCGCGGCCGTAGCGAAGGCGACCGACTTGCCGCCCTCCCGATAAGCGGCGGGCATAAGGGTGTCGGCCAGGGAGGCGAGCACGGCTCCGCCCGCGAAGGAGAGCAGGACTGAGAGTGATTTTTCGCTCGCGCCCGACAGGACGGCGTTCCCCACCACCACGGCGGCGGTGAGGATCATGGCGGTAGCTGTCCAGACGGCGATGGCGAAGCCTCTCGTGCGTCCCTGATCCCTCATGCTCACCGTCCCGCCCAGAGCCTCGGGGAGGTTGGAAGCAAAGATGGCGACCAGTAGCGCCAGAGCCCCCGTCCACGAGGTCTGCAGGAGGGAGACGCCGAGCGCCATGTTCTCGGGGACGCCGTCGAGCGTCACGGCGGCCAGGATAGCGAACCCCGAAACCTCGCTCCCGGCCCCTTCGATGTAGCGGTCGAGCAGCCTATCGGCCGCCACGAAGGCCGCCGCGCCTGCCAGGAGCCCGATCCCGGAGAGCCACACGCCACCGGTCCTGAAGGGCTCGGCGAAGAGGTCGGTAGCGAGCGCGGTGATGAGCGAGCCGCTCGCGAAGGCCAGAGCCACCGCTACCAGACGCTCCGGCGGCCTCAGATACGCCCCGACGAGACCCCCGATCACCAGTGCGCTCGACGCGATCATCCCGAAGAGAAGCGCGCTCAGCACCGGGGCGCCACCGGCCCACCCGTCGCCCGAACCGCCGGGGTTCCTACGCCTCGGCCTCTTCGCGCTCCGCTGTAGAGGAGTCTTCGACCTCCACCATCGAGACCAAGCTCTCCACCCACGCCGGGTCCACTCCCATATCTTGCGCGATCTCGTCCGTGGTCATCCCCGAACGCCGTCGCTTCTCGACCTCCTCTTCGAGGCAGACCTCTCCCTTGTTATTCAAGGCTCGCTCCTTTGTCCGACGCTTCTAAACACGCCTCTTATATACCCAAAGTGGGTAGCGAGGTAGCGAGTAGTGCTTTTCTGACGTACCACTCACTATTGCCGAACAACAGGTAAAATCTCGGCTATGCGTTTTATGAAGATGCACGGCGTCGGGAACGACTTTATCGTCTTCGACCCCGGCGAGGTCGAGGCGGCGGACCTTCCGAGCCTCGCGCGAGAAGCGTGCGACCGGCACTTCGGAGTCGGGGCGGACGGGATACTCGTGCCGGCCACTTCCGAGATAGCGGACCTCAAGATGGTCTACCTGAACTCTGACGGCTCGCCCTCGGAGATGTGCGGCAACGGCCTCCGCTGCCTCGCCCGCTACGCCCGCGACTTCGAGCTTATCGACGGCGAAGCCCTCACCGTCGAGACGGGCGCCGGGATCAAGAAGGTCGTGCTCTACGACGATGGCTCCTCGCGGGTTGATATGGGGGCGCCGGTGTTCGAGGGGGAGGTAGAGCTTCACGGCTTCTCTTTTTTCCTGGTCTCCATGGGCAACCCTCACGCCGTCGCTTTTCTGGGGAGCGAGGCGGAGGTCGAGGCGCTAGACCTCAAAGGCGTCGGAGCGCCCATAGAGAAGAATCCCCTCTTCCCGGAAGGCACGAACGTCGAGTTCGGCTACCCGCTGGAAAGACGAGAGGTGCGGATGAGGATCTGGGAACGCGGAGCGGGCGAAACTTTCGCGAGCGGCTCGGGCTCGTGCGCGACGGCGGTCGCCGCGATCAGGACGGGCCTCGTCGAGAGCCCCGTCGCGGTGCGTATGGACGGCGGCACGGTAAGGATAGAGTGGGCGGGAGAGGGCGAGCCCGTCTATATGACGGGGCCCGCGGAGTACATCTGCGAGGGGGAACTGCTCCTAAAGAGAGAACGGGCCGGCCCTGGGAAGGTATGAGGTATAGAGGATAGGCGCCTGCCCGTGTGTCGGTAATGCAGAGGTTGTGTTCCTGAGAGCCTCATTGGCCCTCTAACAAATGTCGCGTTTTTGTCCGAAACTATCCAGAGTCGCACCCGGTCGACCAGTACATCTTCCAAGGTAGCTGCGGAGGATGGACCAATGGCCCCATGCCTGCTCTCGTTCAGAGGCGTATAGAATGTTTCGTATGGGCATCCGAAGGAGCGTTCGTCAGTTTGCGCAGGGGGATCGGGATGGTTAGGACGCTGCGGGTTCTGCTCGTCGAGGACTCCGAAGACGACGCTCTATTGTTGCTGAGGGAGCTGAGGCGTAGCGGTTACGAGCCGGATTACGAGAGGGTCGATACCGCGCCGGGGATGGAAGCCGCCCTCGACGCCCGGGACTGGGAGTTGGTGATCTCCGACCACTCCATGCCCACCTTCAGCTCCTCGGCGGCGTTGCAACTTCTGCAGCGCAAGGGGCTCGACCTGCCCTTCATAATCGTCTCCGGCAACATCGGGGAGGAGGTTGCGGTCGCGGCGATGAGGGCCGGGGCCCACGACTACATCATGAAGGGTAACCTGGCCCGGCTCGGCGCCGCCATCGAGCGGGAGCTAAGAGAGGCGGAAGGGCGTCGGGAGAAACAGCGGGCCGAGGAGAGGTACCGTTCCATCTTCGAGAACGCCGTCGAGGGGATCTTCCAGACCTCCGTCGAGGGCCGATTTCTGGTGGCGAACCCCGCGCTGGCTCGTATGTTCGGCTACGAATCTCCAGAGGAACTGCTAGCAGCCGTCTCCAGCATCGATGATGAGCTCTACGTGGACCCCGAGCGCCGGACGGAGTTCGACCGGCTGATACGCCGGCACGACGCGGTGTCGGGGTTCGAGGCCCAGATGTACCGCAAGGACGGGAGCGTGATGTGGGCGTCCTTAAGCGCGCGGGCCATCCGCGACCCGAGAGGCAGGCTACTGGGCTACGAAGGCACGACGGAGGACATAACCGAGCGCAAGCGGGCGGAAGAAGCTCTGCGAGAGATCCGGGAGGCCGAGCGCCGCCGCTTAGCGCGTGACCTGCACGACGAAGCCATGCAAGACCTGGTCTTTGTCTTGCAGAGCATGCAGGCCGCCCAGATAACGTCCGAAGACAGAGGACCGGACGCCCTCGTGCTGGAGCAGGAGGTAGCGGCCCTGCGGAGGGCCATCGCCGGGTTGCGCAACGCCGTCTACGACCTACGTTTGGGCAGCGTCAAAGACATGTCCTTCCTCCGGTCCATGGAGTCGCTCGTCGAACTGAACCGCCAGATGGCTCCGGAGCGTGTGCTGGAGCTGGTCGTGGAGGACGAACTCCCTACGGAGCTCTCCGGCGACGCCAGGGGCGAGTTGCTGCGCATCGTCCAGGAAGCGCTGGCCAACGTCCGGCGCCACTCGGGGGCCTCGCGCGTGAAAGTAACCCTGGGCCAGAAGGGTGACGACGTCTGGATGGAGGTCGAAGACGATGGGCGGGGCTTCGAACCGGAGAAGGGTGCGGGCATCGGCCTCACGGGAATGCGGGAGCGGGCCAACGCTTTAGGTGGAGAGCTCGAGATCGAGAGCAAACCTGGAGATGGTACCAAGGTGCGCTTCCGCGTGGCGCTGCCCACGCTTCCGAAAAACTAAAACCTTTCCTCCGCTATTCCCTAACGTAAATCTGGTTGCTATAGTCGAAGTAGTAGTGAAGTCTAGCGTCCCGAGAAAGGCAATCAGTGGAGCGCATCTTATTATCGAGGATCACACTTAGTTCCGCCAGAGCCTCACGCTCGACGGAGAGTCGGGGTTCGAGGTGATGGCGCAGAAGGGCGTGTTGGCTAAAAGGCTTTAACGAAGAGACATGATGAAAGGATCTACCACCATGATAGACACTAAAATGTTGACAAGACCCAACGGAGAGCAGCCGGGCTCGCGGAGCACGGCTGGACTCCGGGGGCCGGCACGGCCCCGCCCGCACCTCCCAGGGAGGAGGGCCTAATGAGGGACAAGATAATACTGCTGGTGGAGGACAACCCAGACGACGAGGCGCTAACCCTGCGAGCCCTCAAAAAGAACGACTTCGAAAACGAGGTCGTAGTCGCCCGCGACGGAGCCCAAGCCCTCGACTACCTCTTCGCCACAGGCGAGCACGAGGAGCACGCTGCGGGGGTTGTGCCGCAGTTGGTCTTGCTGGATCTCAAGCTGCCAAGGGTGGATGGGTTGGAGGTTTTGAGGAGGATAAGGGCCGACGAGAGGACGCGGCTGTTGCCGGTAGTGATTCTGACCTCCTCTAGGGAGCAGCGGGACCTGGTGGAGGGCTACGGGTGTGGGGCGAACAGCTACATTCGCAAGCCGGTAGACT
>DATDKT010000200.1:0-6889 GCA_036519775.1 Rubrobacteraceae bacterium | reverse complement strand
CTGGTTGGCCGGGTCGTCTGGGACGCGCTTGGCGAGTACGCTGGTAATCGCCGCCGTCAAAGTGGTCTTGCCGTGGTCTACGTGGCCTATGGTGCCCACGTTCAGGTGTGGCTTCGTCCTCTCAAACCTTCCTTTGGCCATTATTCTCCTCCTACCTCTCGGCTATCTCGGCCGCGATGCTCTTGGGCACCTCGGCATAGTGATCGAACTGCATGGTGAACGTCGCGCGGCCCTGCGTCTTGCTCCTGACGGTCGTCGCGTAACCGAACATTTCGGAGAGCGGCACCATCGCCCGGATGACCTGCCCGCCGCCGCGGGAGTCCATGCCCTGGATCTGCCCGCGCCTGGAACTCAGGTCGCCCATAACGTCGCCCATGAACTCCTCCGGTACGACTACCTCGACGTCCATAATCGGCTCCAGCAGGACCGGGTAGGCCCGCTTGAGACCCTCCTTTATAGCCATGCTCCCCGCGATTTGAAACGCCATCTCCGAGGAATCGACATCGTGGTACGAGCCGTCCACGAGCTCGACCTTGACATCCACGACCGGGAACCCGGCTACCACGCCGTCGTCGAGCGCGTCCTGAATGCCCTTGTCCACGCTGGGTATGTACTCGCGCGGGATAATGCCACCGACGATCTTGTTCTCGAACTCGTATCCACCCTCGTCGTTGTGCTCGACGTTGATGACCGCGTGCCCGTACTGGCCGCGACCGCCGGTCTGCCGCACGAAACGACCCTCGACCTTCTCGACCCGCTTGCGGATCGTCTCCCGGTACGCCACCTGCGGCTTGCCGATGTTCGCGTCCACCCGGAACTCGCGCAGCAACCTGTCGAGGATGATCTCCAGGTGCAGCTCGCCCATCCCGGCGATGACCGTCTGCCCCGTCTCCTCGTCGCTGCGCACGCTGAAGGTCGGGTCCTCTTCGGCGAGGCGCTGGAGCGCGACGGTCAGCTTCTCTTGATCGGCCTTGGTCTTAGGCTCGATAGCCTGGTCTATGACCGGCTCCGGAAATACCATCTGCTCGAGCACGATCGGCTCGCCTTCGGCAGCGACCAGCGTGTCGCCGGTCCCAGTTTGCGAGAGGCCGATAGCCGCCACCAGCTCGCCCGCGTAGACCTCCTCGCGCTGCTCCCGGCTGTTCGCGTGCAGCTGCAGGAGCCTGCCTACGCGCTCGCGCCGCCCCTTCGTGGTGTTCATCACGTACGAGCCGCTCCTGAGCGTACCCGAATACACCCTTATATACGTCAGCTTCCCGACGTGCGGGTCGGCCTGCACCTTGAAGGCGAGCGCCGCCAGCGGGCCGTCCTCGTCGGCCTCTAGCTGAATCTCCTCGCCGTCCGGCGTCATGCCGACGACCGGCGGCCTATCAAGCGGGCTCGGCAGGTAGTCCACGACGCCGTCGAGCAGCGGCTGAACGCCCTTGTTCTTGAACGCCGAACCACAAAAGACCGGAGTCATCCGGATGTCTAGGGTCGCCTTGCGGATAGCCGCCCGGATCTGGTCCGGGTCGCTCTCCTCGCCCTCGAGGTACATCATCATGAGCTCTTCGTCCTGATCGGCGACGGCTTCGAGGAGCTTCTCGCGGTACTCTTCAGCGAGGTCCCGCACCTCCTCAGGGATCTCGGTCTCTTCCCACTCGGCGCCAAGGTCGTCCTTGTAAATGATGGCCTTCATCTCGACGAGGTCCACTATTCCGCGGAACTCGCTCTCTGCACCTATGGGTAACTGTACCGGCACGGCGTTGGCCCCGAGCCGATCCACCATCGTATCCACGGCCTTGTAGAAGTCCGCCCCGATCCGGTCCATCTTATTCACGAAGGCTATGCGCGGCACACTATACTTGTCCGCCTGCCGCCACACTGTCTCCGACTGCGGCTCGACCCCGGCAACGGAATCGAAGAGCGCTATCGCACCGTCCAACACCCTGAGACTACGCTCCACCTCGACCGTGAAGTCCACGTGTCCGGGCGTGTCTATAATGTTGATCCGGTGCTGATCGGGGATCCGGGTGTGGAGGCCCTCCTTCTTACCGTTCTTCCGGGAGCCACCGGTATCGCCCCAGAACACGGTGGTCGCGGCCGACGTGATAGTGATACCGCGCTCACGCTCCTGGGCCATCCAGTCCATCACGGCGTTGCCGTCGTGAACCTCGCCCAGCTTGTGGGTGAGGCCCGTGTAGAGCAGGATGCGCTCGGTAGTCGTCGTCTTACCGGCGTCTATGTGCGCCATGATCCCGATATTCCTTACCCGCCGTAGCGGGGTTTTCCTAGCTACCGATACGGCCATATCACCCTCCTTACCATCTGTAATGTGCGAATGCTCGGTTCGCCTCGGCCATCCGATGCGTGTCTTCCCGTCGCTTTACGCTCGAGCCAACGTTGTCCTTGGCGTCCAAGACCTCACCGGCCAGCCTGCGGCCCATCGTCTTCTCCCTGCGCGAGCGGGCGAAGCCGACCATCCACCTCAAGGCCAGCGTGTTCGCCCGACGCGGGTTCACCTCGACCGGCACCTGATAGGTAGCGCCACCGACCCGGCGGCTGCGAACCTCCAGGCGCGGCCGGATGTTCTCCAAAGCATTGTTCAGGACCGTAACCGGGTCGGTGCCGGTCCGCTCCTCGACAAAGGAGAGGGCGTCGTAGACTATCTTCTCGGCGGTGCTCTTCTTGCCATCGAGCATCATCTTGTTTATGAGCTGTTGCACCAGCACACTCCCGCGAACGGGATCTGCCGGTATCCTCCTCTTCGGCGGTGCCGCACGCCTCGGCATCTCTTACCCCTCTCCTACTTCTTCGTCCCGTACTTCGACCGGCTTTGCTTGCGGTTGGAAACTCCCAGGGTATCCAGGGCGCCGCGCACAACCTTGTAGCGCACACCCGGCAGGTCCTTCACGCGGCCGCCGCGCACCAGGACCACCGAGTGCTCTTGCAGGTTGTGTCCCTCCCCCGGCACATAAGCTGTGACCTCCATGCCGTTCACCAGCCGGACCCTGGCGATCTTGCGCAGGGCGGAGTTCGGCTTCTTCGGGGTGGTCGTAGAGACACGGGTGCACACGCCGCGCTTCTGCGGCGAACCCTGCAACGCTGGCGTCGCCGTCTTCTTCGTCTGTAACTGCCGCTCCTCGCGCACGAGCTGATTCGTCGTGGGCACAGCCGCGCCTTCCTTTCTCTAACTGGGAAAAGGTCCTACAACAAAGATACGCGCCGCGGTCCGGGGAAGCTCCCCGCGAGCAGCTGTAACCGCTCGTAACCGCAACGCGTTATTTTAGGCTTAGGAAGCCGCTATGTCAAGGTCTTCGACCTCTTGCGTACCGTACCCCTCCACGGTCACCGTGAGTTGCCGGTAGCGCGGCATGCCGGTAGCCGCCGGGATGAGCTTCCCGATGATCACATTCTCCTTCAAGCCGGCGAGGTTGTCTACCTTGCCCTCGATAGCAGCGTCGGTCAGGACGCGGGCGGTCTCCTGGAACGAAGCCGCGGAGAGGAAGCTGTCCGTGGCGAGCGAGGCCTTAGTGATACCCATGAGCACCGTGTGGTACCCTGCGGGCCTACCGCCCTCCACTTCGACCAGCTCGTTCTCGGCCTGGACCGCGTACCGGTCGGCGACCTGCTCGGGAAGGAGGTTCGTGTCGCCGGGATCGTCCACGACGACCTTGCGCAGCATCTGGCGCACGATCACCTCGATGTGCTTATCGTGGATGTCCACGCCCTGCGCCCGGTAGACCTTCTGCACCTCTTCGACGAGGTAACGCTCCGTCGCGGTCGTGCCGCGCTCGTAGGCCAGGTCATTCTCCAGGATCTGGTGCGGGTAGACAGCCCCTTCCGTGATCGGGGTGTTCGCCCGGACCTCGGCACCCTCGATGAACTCCGGCCTCAAGAGCTGGCGCTCGACCTTATACTCGCGGCTCTCGGTCCCGTCGGAGGAGAGGATAACGACCTTTATGAGGCGGTCGCTCTCAGTCTCCTCAAGGGTAACGGAGCCGTCTATGTCGGCGAGGGTAGCCTCGGCCTTGGGGTGCCGCGCCTCGAAGAGCTCGACGACCCTGGGCAGACCCGCCGTAATGTCCTCGCCGGCGATACCACCCGTGTGGAAGGTACGCATCGTGAGCTGCGTGCCTGGCTCCCCGATAGATTGGGCCGCGATGATGCCGACGGCCTCGCCCACGTCTACCACCCGGTAGGTCGAGAGCGCCCGACCGTAGCACGTCTGGCATACACCCTGCGGGCTTTCGCACTTCGACGGCGTGCGAACCGGCACCTGCGTCTCCCGCGGCAGCTCCTCCAGCCAGGAGGCGAGGAGGCGCGGCGTTATGTCCGTACCGGCCTCGGCGATCAGCCCACCTGTCTCCGGGTTCGTCAGGTCGCGGGCGAGGTAGCGGGCCGCGACGGAGTCGTTCGTGTCGCCCCTGCCACCGTCTAGGTAGAGCGGTATCTCGACGTAGCCCTCGGTGCCGCAGTCTTGGTCGTGGATCACAACGTCCTGCGCGACGTCGACTAGACGGCGCGTCAGGTAGCCAGAGTCGGCGGTACGAAGCGCGGTGTCGGCCTGACCCTTACGAGCACCGTGCGTCGAGGTGAAGTACTCCAGGACCGAGAGGCCCTCCATGAAGTTGCTCTTTACGGGCTCGTCGATGATCTCGCCCTTCGTGTTCGTCATCAGGCCGCGCATACCGGCGAGCTGCGTGATCTGGGAGTAGTTTCCCCTAGCACCCGAGTTGGCCATCATGTAGATAGGGTTGAGGCGGTAGAGGTTCTCTTTCATGGCATCCTCGACCTCGTTCTTGGCCTGGGTCCACAGACCCACGACCCTTTCGAGGCGCTCCTCGTCGGAGATGAAGCCCTGATCCCACTGCTCCTCGACCTCATCGACCGTCCTCTGGTAGCGTTCGAGGATCTCCTCCTTTTGCTCGGGCACGACGATGTCGTTCTTGCCGACGGAGATGCCGGCCCGCGTGGCCGTGTGAAATCCGACTCTCTTTAAAGTGTCGAGGAGCTGGCTCACGAGCTCCGTCGGGTAGTAATCTACGTACTCGGCGACGAGCTCTTTGATCTCACCCTTCTTCAACACGTGATTGACGAAGCTGTAATCGACCGAATCGAACGCCTCACCGAGGTAATTCCGCAGGGCTTCCTCGATGTTCTCGTTAAAGAGCGCCCGGCCGAGCGTAGTCTCGACCCTGCCGCCGTCGCGGCGCAACAGGATCTTATCGTGGATCTTGAGCGAGCCCTCCTTGTATACGGCCTCCGCCTCATCATAGGATGAGATGAAAGCCTTAGGCTCCGCATCCTCGAAGTCGTCGTCGGCGTAGGTTATGTAGTAGAGCCCCAAAACCATATCCTGCGAGGGCACCGCGATCGGGAACCCGTTCGCCGGCAACAAAATGTTCTGTGTCGAGAGCATCAAGACGCGCGCCTCGGCTTGAGCCTCAGGACTAAGAGGCACATGTACCGCCATCTGGTCCCCGTCGAAGTCCGCGTTGAATGCCGCGCATACGAGCGGGTGGACCTGAACGGCCTTCCCCTCGACCAAGACCGGCTCGAAGGCCTGGATGCCGAGACGGTGGAGTGTGGGGGCGCGGTTCAGGAGCACGGGGTGTTCCTTGATTACGTCCTCCAAAACGTCCCACACCTCGGGCCTGAGCCGCTCGACCATCTGCTTGGCGCTCCTGATGTTCGGCGCGAGCGCCCGGTCGACGAGCACCTTCATCACGAACGGTTTGAAGAGCTCGACCGCCATCAGACGCGGCAAACCGCACTGGTGCATCTTGAGACCCGGGCCGACCACGATTACCGAACGGCCCGAGTAGTCCACGCGCTTACCCAACAGGTTCTGCCGAAAACGGCCCTGCTTGCCCTTGAGCATGTCGGACAAGCTCTTCAGCGCCCGGTTTCCGGCGCCCGTTACGGCGCGGCCACGCCGGCCGTTATCGAAAAGGGCATCTACGGCCTCTTGGAGCATCCGCTTCTCGTTGTTCACGATCACGTCGGGCGCTCCGAGATCTAGCAGGCGACGCAGCCGGTTATTCCGGTTGATTACGCGCCGGTACAGGTCGTTCAGGTCGCTCGTGGCGAAGCGGCCACCGTCGAGCTGGACCATCGGCCTGAGGTCCGGCGGCAGGACCGGAACGGCATCCATGACCATCCACTCCGGCCTGTTGCCGCTCGTGCGAAAGGCGTCCACCACCTTCAGGCGCTTTATGGCCTTCTGGCGCTTCTGGCCCTTCGACTCGTTGACCGTGTCACGGAGGTCCTGGGCCTCGATCTCCAGGTCTACCTGGCTTATGAGGTCCCTTATCGATTCGGCGCCCATGCCGCCGCGGAAGTACACGCCGTAGCCGTACTCGTCCCCAAAGCGGTCCTTCATCTCGCGAAAGAGCTCTTCGTCGTCCACAATCTGCCTGGGCTCCAGAGTCTGAAACTCCTCCCACGCCTGCCGGACGCGCTCTATCTGCTCGTTCACGCTCCTCTGTATATCCGCGACCGTCTCCTCGGCCTCTTTATAGACCTTCTGGACGGCCGACTCGCGGTCCTCCTCGGGGATTTCGGCGTACTCCTCGGTGAACTCGTCCGGGCTGCTCTCGCCCCTGACCACGCTCTCTCGCTTGGTGCGTAGTGCCTGGGTCTGCAGGACCTCCTCGTCCCGCTCTTCTTCGAGCAGCCGGATCTCGTCTTCGACCTGGCTACGAAGCACGTTTATATCGTTCGCCCGCTCCTCCCGGTCGACCCAGGTGACGATGGAAGAAGCGAAGTACAGCACCCGGTCGAGGTCCTTCGGGCTGATGTCCAGAAGGTAACCCATCCGGCTCGGCACGCCCTTGACGAACCACACATGCGCCACAGGTGCAGCGAGTTCTATGTGGCCCATCCTGTCGCGGCGCACGCGGGCGCG
>DATDKT010000199.1:0-18779 GCA_036519775.1 Rubrobacteraceae bacterium | reverse complement strand
CAGCCCGTACCCTACCGACCACCAGATGCCCTGGTTCGAGAGCGTGAACTCCCGCTCGACGAGCAGCGGGTAGCCGAGGAGACCGATCACGCTGCCCAGGTTAGAGGCCCGGTACAGAAAGTAGGGGTCCCTGGCGGCAGGATGATCCGTATCTGCCAGCCACCGCTGCACCAGCGGGTTCGTCGTGGAGATGGCGAAGAACGGGAGCCCGACAGAGATCGCGAGGAGCCCCAAGAGCAAGAAGATCGGGTTGGCCTGCGACGAGGGCGCCCACTCGTCCCCCGGCACCGCGAGCGGCAGAACCAGGAGCGGCAATAGGACCACTACCAGGTGCAGGATAGCTTGTCTCCTCGCTCCGAGCCACGTCGTTGTGGCATGAACGTAGAGGTAGCCCACCAGCAGCGTGGCCTGGAAGAACATCATCGAGCCCGTCCACACGGCGGGCGTGCCGCCGAACGAGGGCAGCACGAACTTGGCGAACATCGGCTCCACCAGGAACAGGAGGGAGGCGCTTATGAAGATCGTGGACGAGAACAGGAGCATGAGCAGCGCCCCGCCCGAAGCCCCCTTCTTGCCAGAGGCACCTTTTTTCTCGACTTCGTCTCTCTTTGTAGATTCTGCTGGCATTTAGTCTCGGTGTTTCCTTCCTGCTTCTTGGTAACGAGCCCTAGCGCGCAACTCTAGCCGACAACCACCTATCTGACAACTCTTTAAAGGTTAAATGTAGGTTTCCTCTCGTGACCAATGGGTATCGTGACGCCGGAAACTCCATATCGTGCGGAGAGGGTCTCGCTACCTGACCTTTTCGGAAGCGAGAGCCCGGAGAACCCTTGAGTAGGAGGTTCGGTAGATGAACGAGGTAAACGTCGACCTCGAGGCCCTGCCCATCGGCGAGGATGCCCCTGGGTTGGTGAACGTCGTCGTCGAGGTCCCCGTTGGCAGCCGCAACAAGTACGAATACGAGCCGGAGCTAGGGGTGATCATGCGGGACAGGGTCCTGCCGGGGAACGTCCGTTTCCCGGCGGACTACGGCTTCGTGCCCTCGACCGAGAGCGCCGACGGCGAGCCCCTGGATGCCATGGTGGCCGCCTACGACCCCGTGTTCCCCGGGTGTGTGATCCGGGCCCGCGTCGTCGGGGCTTTGGAGATGGACGAAGGGGGGGAGACGGAGTACAACATCTTCGCCGTCCCCGACGACGATCCCCGCTTCAACGACATCGAGACCCTGGAGGATATGCCCGAACAGAACCTGCGCGAGATCGAGCAGTTCTTCGTCGCCTTCAAGCGGCTTGAAGGTGACGAGGAGGCGGAGGTTCGGGGTTGGTGCGGCCGGGAAGAGGCCCAGGAGATAATCCGCCGGAGCACGCGCCAATAGAAAGCCCGAGGCACTTTGCTCCGGGCTACGGCTACACCTTTTAGCGGTGATTCGCGGGGGTGTGGCCAACGCCAAAACCCCATGCTTCTCCTACTTCTTTGCCTCTTTGCCCCTTGCTGTCTCCGCTTCCTTGCCGGTCTCTTCCATCTCCTTGGCGACGTTTTTGTTGACCTCTTTGGCGTCTGCTTCGGCCGAGTTCTGGCTTTCGGCGGGCCGGTTCTGTTCCTGGGTTCCTTGAGAGAGGCAGGCGCTCCCGGTCAGGTTGAGAATCAGCATTGCAAGTAAAAGCGCGGCGATCTTGCCTCTACTCATCGCTCGGAACCCTCTCCTTATCCCTATCTCTTACGTGGACCACGTGGCCCTTCGCCGTAGGTTAGCACAGCGCTACCTCTCAGATCTCCAGGCGCGAGTCTTCGAGGTCGAGGTCGCGCTCGACGCGGCGCATGACCTCGTCCCCGATCCTGCCCTCGCTCCTCAAGCGCAATACGGCTTCGCGCTCCGCCTCCAAAAGCTCGCGCCGGAGGCGTTGGAAGGCCGCCGAGCGTGTCTCGAGGTCCTCGTCGTCGCCGTCGACTTCGAGGTCCGCGGCGAAGTTCGCGACCCGTTTGTCGGTGGCACCGGCGTGGCGGGTGGCGAAGCGGCGGCGGTAGCCGTACATACCGCGCATCCTCTCCGCGGTATCCTCGTAGATCCAGTCTTCCTCTGCCAGTTCCTCGATCCGCGCGAGGGCGGCCTCCGCCGCCAGAAGGCGTGCATTTATCTCCTCCTTCTCCGAGGCACCGTCGTCGTGGATGTCGAGCCATCGGATCAGGGGCTGCAGCGTCAGACCCTGCCCCACGAGGGTGATAAAGATGACGCAGACGACCAGGAAGAGTACGAGGTCCCGGCCCGGAAATTCCAGAGGCAGCGCGAGCGCTGCGGCCAGGGAGACCGCCCCCCTTATGCCTGCGTAGGCGATCACCGTAACGTTCTGCCAGGGGGGCGAGGGGTCGCGCTCGCGCAACCGCTGGCTCACCTTGCGAGGGATGTAGGTCGCCGGGAAGATCCACACGAAGCGAGCAGCGATCACCGCCAGGCACACGGCCGCCGCGTAGAGCGCCAGCGTCGCCGGCGAGTAATCCTCCGAGATCCCTTCCAGGATCGCCGGCAGTTGCAACCCGATAAGGACGAATAGGAGCGAGTTCAGCATGAACGTAAGGACTTCCCAGAGCGAATACGCCTGCAGGCGGGTGCTCGGTGAGGTCAGCCGGGGGAGAGCCAGCCGAGGTAGATTCCCGCCGTCACCGCCGCCAACACCCCCGACGCGGGGATACCTAAAGCGTTCAGCTCCTCGGCCGGCAGGTATGCCGCGTAGCCGGTGAAGAGGGAGATCGTAATCTCCACGAGCGGGTTCTCGATCCTCCGACGCACCGCCGCGACGAGGTACCCTGCCAGAAGCCCGATCGCCACCCCGAGCGCCACTCCGACCAGGAAGCGCAGGCCGAGCTCCAGGAGGGAAAAGGCAGCCCCAAACATCACGACGCGAACCGCCATCTGGTAGAGGACCAGCGCCGTGCCGTCGTTTATAAGGCTCTCCCCTTCGAGGACCGTCACGATCCGGCGCGGCACCCCGAGCCGCTCGGCGATGGCGGTGGCGGCTACGGGATCGGTAGGTGAGACTATGGCCCCGAGCACGAAAGCCACCGGCCACGAGAGCTCGGCCACGAGGTGCGCCACCCCGGCCACGACGACCGTCGTAAGCGCCACCAAACCAACTGAGAGGAGCCCGATAGGCCGGATGTTCGCCCTGAGGTCGCGCAAAAAGAGGAAAAGAACGCCGACACGTACAAAAGCGGCGGTAGGAAGATCAGCAACACCAGCTCGGGCGCGAGCTCGACCTCGGGGACACCTGGGATAAATCCCAGGACCAGCCCACCGAGCACCAGAAAGATCGGGTACGGCACCTCGAGGACGTCTGAGAGCAATACGAGGCCCGCCACCGCTACGAGCAGCCCGAAGACGACGAGCTCGAAGTGATCCACCATGGCTAACTCCCCACGCTCAACACAGCCTTGCCGGTGTAACCGCGATCCAGGAGCCTCTGCGCTACCTCGCCGACCTCCTCCCACGAAGCCTCGACGCTCACGTGTGGCCTGAGCCGCCCTTCGGCGACCAGCCCTGCGAGCCGCACTAACCCATCAGACGCCGGGTGCGCCAACACCTCGTGGAAGAGGATGAACCCGTACAACCGCGCTCCGCCCGCGAGGTAGAAGCTCCGCACGTCGAAGCTCGTCTCCACCGCCCCCGACGCCCCGAACGCGACGCAGGTCCCGCCGGTTGCGAGCATACTAATGACGTCTCCCAGGACCTTACCGCCGACCGATTCGAGGACGAGGTGGTACGGGCCGAAAGCCTCGGCGCTTCCGGCGTCCTCTCCGACGGCGACCTCGTGGGCCCCGGCCTCGCGTACCAGCTCCTCGTTCTCCTCGCGGCGCACGAGGGCTACGACGCGGGCGCCGGAGAGCCGGGCCAGCTGCACCCCAAAGTGGCCCGCTCCTCCAGAGGCCCCGGTCACGAGCACGTTGCGCCCGAGCAGGCCACCGCCCTTCTCCAAGGTGTACAGGGCGGTCAGCCCCGCGACTGGCAGCGTGGCTGCTTGTTCGAACGACAAGTTCTCCGGCAGCTCCGCCAGAGAGTTCGTCGGCACAGCGACGAGTTCGGCCCAGGCCCCCGAGGGGAGGAGGCCCACGACCCGGGCGTCGGCCGGTGGACCCGTCCCGTCTGCGGCCTCCCGCTCCACGATCCCGGCAAGGTCCCAGCCGGGGTTGAAGCCGGGTTCGGCTACCTGGACGCGGCGAACCTCACCGCGGTTCACCGAGATCATCGAGACCCGTACCAGTGCCTCCGAAGGGGCGGGCGACGGCTCCTCTATCTCGCCGAGAGATAGCTTGGCGCGGGCTCTTTCGTCCACGAGTACGGCGCGGATCTGACTCACGTTTCCTCCTTTAACTGCTAACCCGCAGCTCCTCTAGGCCGATGTCGCGCTCGACGCGGCGCATGACCTCGGCGCTGATCTTCTTATCACAACGTCAGGTGATAAACAGCGTCGCCACTACCCTCCTCCTTGCTAATAGCTGAAGTCAAATCCATAGTATCCACGAAGTACTGGGCGAACTGGTCCTTGGGTTGATTTCCGCCGCCAGCAACGTTCAATAGACGGTTGATGCTACTCGTGAACAGGTCCGCTACTTGCAGCGCCTCAGAGAGCTTATAATCCTCTACTTCGAAGACGTCGGGCTTGAGAACACCGTCAAAGCGGTTTGCTGCAGAGGCGACCATCCG
This sequence comes from Rubrobacteraceae bacterium, assembly GCA_036519775.1. Lineage (GTDB taxonomy): Bacteria > Actinomycetota > Rubrobacteria > Rubrobacterales > Rubrobacteraceae > Rubrobacter_F. The sequence continues at coordinate 14,083 of DATDKT010000199.1, read as the reverse complement.
ATCTTTCAGCCACGCCAGCAGCAGCTTGTCGCTGCCCGGTTCCTCGGCGTCCTTCAGTAGTTGTAGCTTCCGAGGTAGTACAGCTCGTCCGCTATCCACCTCGTGCTTGATCCCTTCGACGAGCAGCACATAAACGAGCAGCACATAATAAAGATCCCTCAGGGCATTGGCCACGTTACCGACACCTCGTCGTTCGACCCTCACGGCTTTGAAGCTATATGTACTAGCTTTCCTGCCGAGCAGTCCTACCAGCTCTTTATAAAAGGGTAGTTTGCTTGCGTTGATCTCCTTAAAATGCAACTCTCCTTTGAAGCCCCGCCGACGTTTGAGGTCCTGGATGGCCAAAGTCAAGGAGCCCAGTTCCTCGGCGTACGGGAACCACATGCTGCCCACCAACAGATGCTCTTGTGTCTTGCCGCTCTCGTCCGCGTAAACGGCGAATATAGGGAGATCAGGTTGTTGCGCTGCCGCCTTCTCCTTCTCTTCATCGCTCAGTTTGCCCCTACGACGCTTCACGTTCGGGCTAGCTTGAAAAAGGCCGTAAGAGTTCTGGATCTTCGCCCTTGTGCGTTGCAAAGAAGTCAGGCGGGTCAGCTTAAACATGTCCTTCGGTTCAACCGCTCGACCGTCGTACAAGTCCGGTTCGAAGCGCTCCCAGTACTTGAGTTGCAACGCAATATCGGAGTTACGCGTGTCTGGGAAGTGGTTTAGGACCCATGCCACTCTCTTGTATGGTGTCGAACTTGGCTGACGCAACGGCCCTTACAGTCGCGGCCTTCTCGGCTTCTAGCCGCTCCTGTTTTTCATTTCTAAGCTCTAGATCGAGCGTGGGTTGATCTGGCGACTGTCCTTCTTCGATCATCTGCTTCTCTGTTACTTAGGGTTTTGTCGACGACAAATACTCTGATTGCGGCCTGCTCTACCCTGGTGACCCGGCACCGCTGCACCGAACAGATGTCACAGCTATTGTAGCCGACCTTACGGCGAAGGACGCTTTTTTGCCGACTTAAGCTAGGTGGCGCGGCGGGCCTAGCCGTACCCCTCTCGGCCGTCGAAGGAGAAGCGCCCCACGTTATGAGCGGCTGAAACAACCGCTAGAGTTAGACCAAATGCTCTACAGTAGCAGTCGCTTCCCTCTTAACACACATGTTTTCTGGCAGGCTCTATACTCGCTGCTACTGCCGGTGATACCGATCCTTGCAAAGGTACTCATTCAGCCGACCTAACGAGCCTAACGGCTGGCGCTGCTGAGGCGCCAACGACCGCTTTCCATACAAAACTTTCCATACCACAAAGTCGTCGCTAGCAGCGTAGGCTACATGCACTTATTAGTATGTCCTGCTTGAATTGCTCGAAGGGGAAGCCGACAGAAGCTAATCTAATTCACCGGCCACACCTGGGCTACCACCTTCAGCCGAAGAGCAGCCTCGTCAGGGGCGGGCGTGGCGCGGAAGGCCAGGGGTATTGTCCTCCTCTAACGCGGCACCATGACGACCTCGTCCACGTAGCACCAGATCCAATCCTCTCCAGGCTGGAAGGATTGCACAAGCGGGTGATCCGTGGCGTGGAAGTGCTTGGTCGCATGTTTATTTTTGGATGAGTCGCAGCAGCCGATATGGCCGCAGACTAGGCACTCCCTAAGGTGAACCCAGGTGTCGCCCGTCTGTAGGCACTCTTCGCAGCCCTGCGCTGAAGGTTGTACGTCGCGGATCTGGTCGAGATGTGTACAGTTTGTTGCCACGCCGTTCCTCCTTTTAGGTGTTAGGCCCTAACTACTTTCAGGGCTTGGACGCTGCCGGTGGGGGAGAGCGCGGCCCGGAAGGACAGGGCGTTGCATCCTAAGAGTGAGACGCTGGAGTCGCAACGGCCCACGTAGCCGCAGGCCAGGAATTCCGGAGATGTACCCACCGATCCCCGGTCTTCAAGCACTCCTCGCATCCATGGGCGCTTGGCTCTACATCGTGGATCTGGTCCAGGTGCGTGCAGTTAGCCAAAGGGTCCTCCTATCGTAGGTGTCTCTCTTCCGGGTAGAGCTAGCCCGACCGTGTCTCGTACGACTCGTCGAGGTTGGCCGCGTCCAAGGCGTCCGCGAGGATAGGGTAGCGCATTACGCGTGCGATCCGGTCGTCTCGGACGACGAAGACGGAGCTCACGCTCTGGCTGCCGGTCACCTGCCCGGTATCGGCGGAGCGCCACTCCGCCCACTGTTCCACGACCACCGTATCCGCTCGGTGGAAGACGCGCCGGGGTTCGAGGCGGATGTTCGCTCGACCAACCCACTCGCGGAGCAGTTGCCTGCCGTGGCTGGCCCCGCGAGGACCGCCCACCTCGACGTCCGAATGTGAGAGCTCTACTAGGAGATCGACGTCGCCGCTATGGAGGGCTTTGTGCCAGGCTCTCACGATCCGGATCTCTGGAGCGGACGTGGCCTCATCCTGGTGGCTTGTCGAGTCGTCACGGGAGGCGCGCATGCTCGGTGTTTCCTCCTCTAGGCGGGGGCGGCTTCGCCCTCGGGCTTCTCGGATCTCGTGGCCTGCCCCTTGCCTTCGATTATCAGTGCCGAGGCCACCGCGCTCGCCAGGGCGAGCCCCGCTGCTATATACATGGCGACGCGGAAGGCGGTGATGAACGACTCGTCCACCGCCTGCTCGATGGAAGCGGCGGTCTCTCCATCGACGCTCTCCGGCGGTCTCGCGCCGCCCAGACTGGACTTCTGCTCCTCCATTGCGGTCTGTGTCTCCTTCGGGAGATCCAGGTTCGCCAGGCGGGAGTCTAAGGCGCCGGAGAAGACGGCGAAGACGAAGAACCCCATGACGGCTATGGCGAGCAAACTCGCGGTGCGCGAGACGGCATTGTTCACGCCCGAGGCCAGCCCCGAATGCCGGCCCTCGACGGAGTTCAAGGCCGTCGTGGTAAGTGGTGCTATAACCAGGGACATACCAAAGCCCATCACCAGGACCGCCGGGAAGAACGTCGTCCAGTAGGAGCCGCCGGTGCCCGGCAGGGCGAACAGGATAAAGCCTCCGGCGGTTATCACGGGGCCGACGATCAGCGGTATTCTGGGTCCAAAGCGCGGGACGAGCCCGCCGGCCCACCTGCTGAGAAGGAAGGTCAGCACGATAAACGGCAGAAAGGCGCTGCCCGCCGCCGTAGCCGAGTAGCCGTGGACCTGTATGAGGACGAACGGGAAGAAGTACAGCGCCCCGCCGAGGCCCATGTAGAGGAGCATCGTCAGCAGGTTCGCCCCTGAGAAGTTTCTCGATCGGAACAGGGAGAGCGGCATCATCGGCTCCCGGCTCCGATACTCAGTGTAGACGAAGGTGGCCAGCCCCGCCACGCTCACGATCAAGGGCACGAACACCAGCGGGTCCGAGAAGCCGCGGTTGGTGGCCTCGATCAGGCCGAATACGATACCACCCAGCCCCAGCGTCGCCAGGAACGCGCCCGCGAAGTCCAGTCGGGCGGCGTCCGGATCTCGGCTTTCCGGAACGTGCCTGAGCGAGATGAACAGCACGATCAGGGCTAGGGGGATGTTGATCAAGAACGCCGCCCGCCAGGAGACGTTATCTATGAGTGAGCCGCCCACGACTGGCCCTATGGCCGCGGTGACGCCGGAGAACCCCGACCAGGTTCCGATTGCCTTGCCGCGGTTCTCCTCGGAAAAGGAGGCGCTGATGATCGCCAGGGAGCCCGGGATCATCAGCGCCCCCCCAATGCCTTGAACGGCGCGTGCGGCGATGAGCTGCCCGGGGCCCGACGCCAGCCCGCACCACACCGAGGCCACCGTGAACAGGGCGATGCCCACCATGAAGATGCGTCTCCGGCCGTAGTGGTCGCCCAGGGAGCCGCCGACCAGGATCAAGGCGGCCAGCATCAGAGCGTAGGACTCCACGATCCACAGAGCGTCCACCGCGGTAGCGTTTAGCTCGTCCTGGATTACGGGCAGCGCCACGTTGACGATAGTGCCGTCCATGAAACCCATGCCCGAGGCGATAATCGTGGCCGCCAGCACACACGGCCCGGAGGTGCTCGGGCAGGGCGCCTCCCCCTTCCCGGACCGGATGACACCTTCGTCGCACGGTGGTTTACCGACGTTCGCCATCTCTGCACTCCTCTCCGGCGGGAATTTTTTGAATTTCTGTAGGAACGCCCACCCTAGAAAGACGAGTCCGGTCCACTAAGAAACTTCGCCTCCTCAGGAGTCGTCCGGCGGCCCAGGATCTCGTTCCGGTGCGGGAACCGTCCGAATCGCTCGACTATCTCCAGGTGCCGCACCGCGTAGCCGAGAAGGTCCTCCGACCCCATCTCCGTAGCAAGCCCACCAAAGAGCTCTACCGAGAGGCGCTGGTCGTCCAACTCCTCGCTGTGCTCGAAGGGCAGATACGCAAACAGACGCCCGTACGGCGACAGCTCCCGGTCGTAGGCGTGTTCGATAGCATGCCGGGCCGCCTCACGCGCTGTTTCGTCCGCGGCGTACATGCGTGCGTCCCCGCGGTACATGTTGCGGGGGAACTGATCGAGGACGATTATGAGAGCCAAACAGCTTCGCGCCTCGCTTTTCCAGTGGTCCAGCCCGCCGGCAGCCGCTTCCTCGTAAACGGGCTCGAAGCGGTCCCGAATCTCACGGTCGAACTCGGGGTCCTTCGTGAACCACGCCTCTCGGAACTCCCCGTAACCCTCCTCGCCCTCACACCCAAACCAGAAGTCCAGTATTTCATGTGGTGCGCTCAATCCGCACGACTCACGACGGTCACCTCATCATCCCCGCGGCGGGTCGTCGCGGGGAGTCCTTCGAGGTACGAGCTGTAGCGGCCGAGCATCCAGAGCTCGGGCGTTATCTCCGAGACGAGCTCCCCGTCGTCGAAGACCCGCACCATCGAGCTCTCCGAAACAGCGACCGCGACGGCGTTGGTCCGGTGCGAGACGGAAGCCGCGGCCATGTGCCGGCTCCCGAGGCCCAGAGGTACGTTCAGGCTGTCGGAGACGGTGTCTATGTAGCGCGCCGCCGAAAGGACCACGCCCTCATCGGAGACCACGAACGCGCCGTCGAGCAGGGCGAGTTCCTTCAAAGTCTCTCGGACATTCGAGTCGGCGATGTGCTTCGACTCGTTGGGGTGGCCGGCCAGGGGATCGAGTATGAGGGGACGCGAGCCCTTCAGCACCTCCTCGGAGTCGCCGACAACGAAGAGCGTACCGATCTTGCGCCCCTCGCGGCCTTCGCGGGCGATCTCGACCGCCAAAGTCACCGCCTGCTCCAAAACCCGGGTGTCTACCCCGCGCCGCTCGCTGCAGATCTCCTTAAACAAACCCTGCTTCAAGTCCAAGCGCTAACCTCCATCCTCGCCGTGCGCTTCGTCGTTTGGTTCTCTTCGTGGTCCATCTATGGGTAGCCGCACCTTGAAGCTCGTCTCTCCGGGGGTGGAGTCTATCCGGATCTCGCCGCCGTGCCCCGCGACGATGCGCCGCACGATATCGAGGCCCAGGCCCGTGCCCTCGCCGACGCCCTTGGTGGTGAAAAACGGCTCGAAGACGCGGCTCTTTAGCTCCCGCGGTATGCCGGAACCGTCGTCGGTTATCTCCACGAGCACGCATTCTCCCCCGTCGCGCGAGGCCTTTACCCTAAGCTTACCTCGGCCGTTCATGGCGTCCACGGCGTTGTCCACGAGGTTGGTCCATACCTGGTTTAGCTCCCTGCCGTGCGCGCAGATCTTCGGCAAGTCCTCCGCGTACTCGCGCTCGACCGCCACACCCTTCTTTAGCTTGTGAGCGAGGATGGTGAGCGTGCTCTCCAGGCCCTCGCGCACGTCTACCTCGCGCGTGGCCGACCTGTCCATGTGCGAGTACTCCTTCATCGCCCGCACGAGCTCCGAGATCCGGCCCGTGCTCTGCCCGACCTCGCCCGCGAGCGTCGTTAAAGTCAGCGTCGCACCGAGCCATCCCAGAGCGCCCGCGAGCGCCTCGTCTTGGAGACCGTCCGACCCTCTGCCCAGATCGTTTAGACGGTCGGCGTCGAGGCCCGCCGCGACCAGCGTCGGTGCCAATTCCCACCCGTCCTCGACGCCGTGATCCTCCAACCATTCGGTAAGCTCGTCTTCCCTGTCACTCCGCTCCAGCGTGTCGAGAAAGACCGGTGCGCGGGAGACCTCGGTTACCTCGCGCTCCAGAGCCGCGAGATGCTCTTTTTGAGCGGGGGTGAAGCGTTCGTCGTGGGCGAGGGCTGTCCGCTGGGCCTTCAGGCTCTCCTCTCGAAGGTCCTCCGCCGCTCGCCGAGCCGCCGCCGCCGGGTTGTTCAGCTCATGAGCGAGGCCCGCCGAGAGCTTGCCTAGGGCCGCCATCTTCTCCTGCTGGCGTAGCCAGGCCTGCGACTGGCGCATGCGTCGGACGAGGGTCGAGATAAAGACGTCGCTAAGCTCGGGGTGCTCGCTCGCTAGCTTCTGGAAGGACTCTGCCGGGATTTCCAGGATCCGGCTCGCGAGGGCGGCCTGCGCCCGGTGACGCGAGCCCTTGCCGGTCAGGGTCACAAGCTGCCCGGTGAACTCGCCGGGCGGGTGGATCGCTATAGCGTCGCTTTCGCCTCTGAGGGAGATGCGAACTTTGCCCCTCAGCACAACGTAGAAGCTGTTCACGGTATCCTCTTCGGTGAAGAGGTACTCACCCTCTTCGTAGCTCCGCTCGGTCCCGTACGGAACGAGCACTGTGAGCTGCTCTTCCGTGAACTTCGGGAAGACCTGCGTATCGGCAGGCTGGTGCATCATCGTACCGGCGCCTCCCCTTCCGCTTCGACGGACCGCTCCGGTTTCCCGATCCCTCCGCCCGGCTGGAGCGGAAGCCGCACCTGAAAGCGAGTATCGCCGGGTTTGGAGACAACGCGGATGTCCCCACCGTGACGCCCGACGACGATGCGGTAGGCGATGTCGAGCCCTAGGCCTGTCCCCGCGCCGACTCCCTTCGTCGTGTAGAACGGCTCGAAGACGCGTGCCTGAAGCTCCTCCGGGATGCCGGGGCCAGAATCGGAGACCTCCACCAGCACCCCGTCGCCTTCACACGTGGTCCGCAAGCCTATACGCCCTTGTCCGGCTTCGCCGCCGATCGCGTTTATGGCGTTGTCTATGAGGTTGGTCCAGAGCTGGTTGAGCTCGCCGCTGTAGGCGGTGATGCGAGGAAGCGTCGGGTCGTACTCGCGCATCACCTGCATATCCGGTCCGAACTCATAGCGGAGAACCGTGAGGGTTTGCTCGATGCCCTCGTTGACGTCCACCTCCACGAGCAGCGCCCGGTCCATGTTCGAGTACGATTTGACCGCCTCGATCAGCCCCGAGATGCGCCCCACGCTCGCCTCCGCCTCCGCGAGCAAGTCCACGGTCGTGATCGCCGCCCCGAGGTACTCCAGTACGTCGGGGAGCGCGACGTCCGGCACGGCGGCTTCTACTTCTTCGAGCCAGACCGGGTCGAGCCCCACGCCCGCGAATATCAGGGCGAACTCCAAACCGGCTTCGAGTTCGCGGTCCTCCAGCCAGCGCGCTACCTCGTCTTCGAGGTCGCCCCGGCCTAGTGGGTCGAGGGAGGGGGGAGAGGCGGCCCGCGCTGCAGCCTCCCTTTCGAGAGTGATGAGAGCTTCGAGCTCTTCGGGGGGCAGCGCGTACCTCAACTCCATCGCTAGTCTCTTCGTTGTCTCGATGCTACCGCGCAGGTCGCTTATGGCGCGGCGGCTCGCGGCAGCGGGGTTGTTCAACTCGTGGGCGAGGCCGGCGGCCAGATTGCTCAAGGAGTTCAGCCTCTCGCGTTGCCCGGCGACCTGTTGCAGGATCTGGACGCGCTGGGCCATCGTCTCAAGGATCGTGTGGCTGAAGGCCGGGGAAGCTGTGAGCATGTGGCGGAAGGCGTCTTCCGGCAGCAGGAAGAACTGACAGTCGGTGAGCGCCCGGCCCGTAGCCAGAAAGGGTGTCCCCGCGAGGAGCGGCACCTCGGCGAAGAACATACCGGGCTCATAGACGTTTATGACTACCTCGCCGCCGTCAACCTTTTTGGTGATCCTGAGCTTCCCTTCGAGGATCACGTACAGGTGCTCGACGGGCTCCCCCTCCCGGCCGTTGATCTCGCCAGCGGGCACGAACTTCTCAGAGCCCTGCTCCACCGTCCACCGCAACACGTCGTCGGTCAGCCCTTCGAAGAGGGGTATCCGGCGCAGAGCGCCGACCATCGTTTTACTCTGCAACGCTACACCTTTGCCAGGTATTGGTGGATGAACTGGACCGCGATAGAGCCCTCTCCTACGCCTGAGGCGACCCTCTTCACGGAGCCGTGTCGCACGTCGCCGGCGACGAAGATGCCGGGCACGCTCGTCTCCAGGAGGTACGGGTCTCTGTCCTCCGTCCAGTTCTTGGGACGCTTGCCGTTCCGTACCAGGTCGGGCCCCGAGAGAATAAAGCCTCGCTCGTCGCGCTCGACTACTCCTTCGAGCCAGTCCGTCTTCGGCGCCGCCCCGATGAAGATAAAGAGCGAGCGAGCCGGGACGGTCTCCTCCTCGCCCGTCTTCGAGTTCTTTATCCGAAGCTCCTCCAGATGATCGTCTCCAAAGGCCTCGATGACGCCGGAGTTGACACGAACCTCGATCTTCTCCATCTCCTCTATCTGCTTAACGAGGTACTCGGACATGCCTTTGCGCAGGTTGCCCGAGCGGCTCAGGATGACGACCTTGCGGGCGTGTTGGGCGAAGTACATGGCGGCCTGACCTGCGGAGTTCGCCCCGCCGACGATGTAGACGTCTTTGTTCTTACAGGAGAGGGCCTCGGTCATCGCCGCGCCGTAGTAGACGCCGGCACCGGCCAGGCGCTCTACACCCGGCACGTCTAGCTTCCGGTAGGAGACGCCGGTCGTGACCATGAGCGCGTGGCAGCTGGTCTCCGTGCCATCAGCGAGCCTCACTACCCGGTACGGGTCCTCGGCCCTCACCTCGGCCACCTCCTGGGGCATCAGGATCTCGACCTCGAACCTCCTGGCCTGGGCGACGGCCCGCTGCGAAAGGTCCGCACCGCTCAGGCCCGCCGGGAAGCCGAGGTAGTTCTCGATGCGGCTGCTGGTCCCCGCCTGCCCGCCGGGGGCCTCCCTCTCGATGAGGACCGTCTTCAAGCCCTCCGATGCTCCATAAACTGCCGCGGCCAGCCCAGAGGGACCCCCGCCGACGATGATCAAGTCGTAAAAAGGCCGCTCGGCGCGAGTTCTCAAGCCGACCTTCTCGGCGACCTCGACGTTCTCCGGCGCCTCCAGGTAAGTCCCGTCCGGGAACACGACGAGCGGCAGCCTAGGGACTTCGCTGCCGTCGGCCTGGGCTATAAGTTGCCGGGCCTCCTCCGAACCCTCGACGTCCTGCCACTGGTAGGGGACCCGGTTGCGGGCGAGGAAGTCCTTGACCGCGTGGGATTCGGGCGACCAGCGGTTGCCGACGACCCGGATGCCCTCGAAGGGTGGCCGGTAGCGGGAGCGCCAGTCTCCGAGCAGGTCGTCGAGGACTGGGTAGAGGTTCTCCTCGGGTGGGTCCCAGGGCTTCTGAAGGTAGTAGTCGAGCCCGATGTCGTTTATGGCCCGGATCGCCGCGTCGGTGTCTGCGTACGCTGTGAGCAGGACCTTCTTTGCTTCCGGGTAGAGAACCCTGGCCTCCTCCAGGAACTCCACGCCCGTCGTGTGTGGCATCCGCTGGTCTACCAGAAACAACGCTACGGTGTCGCCTCGCAGCTTTAGCTGGCCCAACGTGTCCATCGCCGAGTCCGCGGAGTCGGCTCTCAAGATCCGGTATCCGTCACCGTTACGCCTGCGGGTGTACTTCCTGCGCAGGTCGCGCTCGACCGCCCGCAGCACCTCCGGGTCGTCGTCTATCGCAAACAATACCGGCTTGTTCGCCATCGGTACCCTACCCCTTAAAAGCAACCCTAAAAAATTAACAACGCTCTAAATACAGGCGCAACATTTTGTCGGAAACACCCAATAATATTGTAGCACCCAACCCAGAACCCCTGGCTCTACCGGCGCTGGTGCAGCTGTTACTTAGCGTGCGAGCGGACGAGGACCGGCCCCGGCGCGGCCCGGACGACCTTCGTGGAGGTACTTCCCAGCCTGGCACGACCGACCGCCCCTAAACCTCGGCTACCGACGGCGACCAGGGTAGAGCCATCGCTCGCCCGAGCCGTCTCCAGAATGGCAACCGCGGCGTCGCCGGGCACCAGCTTCGTTTGCGGTCCGTAGCCCAAAACGCCTTTCAGTTCGGCTACCCGGGCCTTTAACTCCTGTTCGGCTTGCACGGCGTAGCCAGTTACTCCGGCCTCGGAGACTTCCTCCAGGAGGGGTGGATAGGCATGTACCAGCACCGCCTCGCGTATCCCGAAGAGTCCTCCTAGGCCCCTGGCCAGGCTTGCGGCCTCTTTGGCGTCCTCGGAGTAGTCGTCGCCGATAACGAGCCGGGTCGGTGGCCAGACGGCTCCGTGACGCAGCACCAAGACCGGGAGGTGGGCGCAGTGGACGATGTCCTCGCAGTGGCTCCCCATGAGGAGGCGTTCTATCCGGCCCTGTCCTCGTCTGCCCACGACCAGCAGGCCTACGCCTAGCTCCTCACCGAGGGAGATCACCTCGTCGGAGATCCTGCCCTCCCTCAGGTGAGCCCCTGCAACCTCGACCCCCACGCCCTCGATCCGGCTCACCTGCTCGTCGAGTACCTCCCGGCCTTGCCGCTCAAGCTCCCTCTTTATGAAGGAGTGGGCGTAGGGGGAGGGCACATCGTGCCAGACGTGGACGACGTGCAGCTCCGAACCGCCCTTGTTCGCGATGTCGATCGCTGCCAGTGTCGCGACGGCCGCGTCCTCGGAGCCATCGGTGGCCAGCAGGACCCTGTTTGGCAACTCGCTTATCTTCACCCCGTTCTATTCAGATCCAACGTCGCACCCGCACCCTGTAGCGTAGGTACTCTTCGCCGAACCTACGTTCCAGGTAGCACTCTTCGCGCTCTATCACCCCGCGCCGGATCACCACCGGCGTCGCCGGCAGGAAGAGGATAGCCCAAAACGCGCTGGCGAGGCTGACTATCCTTGTGTAGATCATCACCATCGAGAGATAGCTGGGGTTGCGAGTGTACTGGAACGGCCCTTCCGTCACCAGACTCGACACCGGCTTCTCGAGGTTGACCGGCGTACCGGCGCTTCGCAGGGTCCATAAAAACCAGTTCATGAGCAACACCCCGTTACCGAGAAGCGGCCACCCGAGGCCACGCGTCATCTTGCGTGGCAAGAAGGGGACCGGTAACCTTGCCTTGAGCAACAACCCCAAAACTAGGGGTCCTAGGTAGATCAGGGGCGGAGGCGCAACGACCCCCGGACTATCCCGCTCGTTGTCGGTCACGGGTTCTCATCCTCCTCTCCAAGGCGAACACCCACCGACAGTATTCTACCGCCCGCAAGCCCGCCGTTTCGGCTCTTAGCCGGAGCATTGAAGAGCGGTGGAGCAGGACGTACACTCAGCTTTGTCCCGGGGCCGTAGCTCAGTTGGGAGAGCGCCGCCTTTGCACGGCGGAGGTCAGGGGTTCGAATCCCCTCGGCTCCACTTTCAAAATACGTTGTTTTGCAGGTAAAACCTGAAGTAGATGCAAGTGACCTAAATGGTCGACGGAAGCTTGTGTAGCAGCTGTGCAGCAACGCGGAGAGGCTTCGTTAACGGCCTCGCTTCACACAATTCCTCGTATATATCTTTATTCCTCGTATATATCTTTAGCTTAGATCGGGCGCTCCGCAACTTCATGGAGACCTTCCCGTTGTTCGCCGCCGTTGTCCTCGCGGCGCAGGTGTTTTCGGGCCTCATTCGGGCTCCGGATTCTCCCTTGGCGGATTCCGCGGAGCGTTGGGCGAGAGTGTGCGCTCGACGTACAACCGGTCCCCGCGCCACCCGCGGATCTTCTCGCCAGTCGTCGGGACAGACGACCGGCCGTTTCTACCCTTAGGATCACGGCAGGCCGGTTTCTCGGGCGTCCCAAAGCGACAACGTTCACACGCATCGCGGGGAGACGTAAACCGCGTTACGCCGAAGTACTCTCGGGAGTTATAAACTTGCTCCATAAGGCCAGTTCCTCCCCCCAACCGCGTTGGAGGCGTACTGACAATCCTTACGGAAGGCGAATAGCATGCGCAATGATGGTACCAAGAATGATAACAACCTCGTGGAGACGGACGTACTGATCGTCGGCGCTGGTGCGGCGGGGCTCCGGGCGGCCATCGAGCTGGCCCGGGAGGGTGTCGACGTCCTGGTCCTGGGCAAGCGCCGGCACGGCGACGCCCACACGGTGTGGGCGGCCGGCGGGATCAACGCTTCTTTGGGCAACCTGGATCCCGACGACCGGTGGGAGATACACGCCGCCGACACCATCGGGGAGGGACATTTCGTCAACGATCCCAGGGCCGTCGAGATCCTGGCCCGCGAGGCGCCGGAACGCATCGTCGAGCTTCGCGACTGGGGCTGTCCGTTCTCCCTGACGGAGGACGGCGAGTTAAACCAGCGCTACTTCGGCGCCCAGTCCTTCCGCCGCACCTGCTTCGCCGGGGACAGGACGGGCGAGGCGATCCTGGGCACGCTGGTTGCCAAGGCCAAAGAAGAGGGCGTCTCCTACCGCGAGGACGTCTACGTGACGAAGCTCCTGAAGAGCGGCGGACGGGTCAACGGCGCGGCGGGCTTCGACATGCAAAGCGGGCGCCGCCTACTGTTCGGGACTCGCGCGGTTGTGCTGGCCGCGGGCGGCTACACGTCGATCTACAGGCGCGGATCTTCCCGCCCCGACGAGAACAACGGGGACGCGACGGCGCTCGCCTACGAGGCCGGGGCGGCCCTCAAGGACATGGAGTTCGTCCAGTTCCACCCGACGGGGATGATCGAGCCCGAGAGGATGGACGGTCGGCTTGTCACCGAGGCTGTCAGGGGCGAGGGCGGGCGTCTTTACAATAGTGAGGGCGAGCGCTTCATGGAGAGGTACTCGCCCAAGCACATGGAGCTCGACGCGCGCGACGTCGTGGCGCGCGCCAACTACCGCGAGATCCGGGAGGGCCGTGGCACCCCCGACGGGGCGGTGCTGCTCGACATCTCCCATCGCGACCCCGGCTACATCAAGGATCGGCTGCCGAACATGTACGAGCAGTTCGTGGAGCAGGGGGTGGACATAACGGAGGAGCCCATGAAGGTGTCCCCCACCGCCCACTACGGCATGGGCGGCATCGAGGTCGATCCGCGGACGTGCGCCACGGCCGTCGAGGGGCTCTTCGCCGTCGGCGAGTCGACCGCCGGCGTGCACGGCGCCAACAGGCTCGGGGGGAACTCCCTGGCAGAGACCGTCGTCTTCGGGAAGATCCTCGGCTCTCACCTCGCGGATGTCCTAGATGACGACCTGTTGCCGCCCGTCCCGCTCGACGAGGGCGCGGCACAAGAGCACTTCGCGGCCCTCGACGTCCTCGCGGCTGGAACAGGGGGCGGCGAACGGGATCCCGGGGAGCTCATCGACGAGCTGCGCGACCTCGTCTGGGACCACGCCGGCATCGTCCGCACCGGCGACGGCTTGCGCGAGGGGATCGTGAAGCTCCGGGACCTTAAGGAGCGTGCCGGAGAGCTTGCGATATCCGACGCCTTCCCGAGCCGGCGGTTCGAGCACGTCCTCAACCTGCGCGCCATGCTAACCGCGGCGGAGGCTGTCATGCGCGGCGCCCTCGCCCGGGAGGAGTCGCGCGGCGCCCACCACCGCGAGGACTTCCCCGAGGAGGCGGACGGGTGGCAGAAGAACATCCTCTGCGCCGGCGACGAAGGTGGCGACATGTACCTGTGGACCGAGCCCGTGGGCGAGGTGCCGGCGGAGATACGCAAAGCCCTCGACGAGGACTACAGCCTCGACTACCACTACCTGGAGTAGAGAGGTCCGCGGAGGGCACGGATGTGAGGCAATAGAAAGGGACGAATTGAGCGAGTTAGTGGTAATAGGCGGAGGGCCGGCGGGGGTAACCGCGGCCCTAAGAGCCCGGGAGCTAGGGGCCGAGGTTATCCTGATCGAGCGCGAGAAGCTGGGCGG
>DATDKT010000198.1:0-14722 GCA_036519775.1 Rubrobacteraceae bacterium | reverse complement strand
GCCCCGGTTCTCTTTAGACCTTTCGCCCCGGCTCTGGCCGGTTACGCGGCGGCGGAGGCCGCCTGGTTGACCTCACTCGTGCACGTCGTCGTGTTCGAGGGGCTCACGTCGAGCGAGGAGTCAACCTCCTCGAACTCAAAGTCGTCCGTCTCAGAGACGTACTGGAGAAGGTCGATCACGTTCTGGGCGTTGCCGGTGTTCGACGCACCCTGGATGCCCGCACACTGGTTGGAGTTGTCCCCAGAGCTAGAAACCTCGAAGTTCTGGTCAATATCGGCGCTTTCGCCCTCCTGCTCGTCCTCCTGGGTCACCTGTCCCATCGCGGGAAGGGCCAGGATCAGCACCAGCGCCAGCATCGTTATTAGCACTGTCACCCACTTCGGCTTCCTCAACTTCTTCTACCTCCCTCTACACTCTGCGGCGGCCCCCGTTGGGCCCCTGACCACAGCTCACCATGATACCCCAACGCTTTGAGTTTTTGAACACTAATTTTGAGATTTTTGAACATTTCTAGGTTTTTCGAGGGTTTCTAGGTCTTTAAAGGGTCAGTGAGCCAAGCCGGGTGGCTCCGTTCTAACATGCGGCCTCCGAGGCGCCTCGACCTCCTGTCCCCGGGGCCCCGGATCATCGGGCGTTTGATCCGCTAACGTCTTATCAAGAAGGCTTATCACGAAGAGAGCTCCTCGGATACCCTGCCTTAAGGAAGAGGTTCAGCACCCGGGACCACCCAAGCCGGATGAGCCCGGCTTGGCTCCAGCCTCCAAGTGCGCTCTATCCCGGTCTCTCTGGAGCCTCCTCCGGACTATCTTCGTAGCGCGCCGCAAACTCGTCGATCATGGCCCGCGCGATGCTGAGCTTCGGCGGGAGCGGCGGGAGGTCGTCCACCGTGTACCAGCCCGCCTCCTCTATCTCCGCTGGGTCCGCCCGAAGCTCGCCGCCCGCGTAGTCGGCGGTAAAGCCAAGCATGAGCGAGTTGGGGAACGGCCAGGGCTGGCTCCCGAAGTACCGCACGTTCTCTACCTCGATGCCGACCTCCTCCCGCACCTCCCGCTCTATAGTCTCCTCGATCGACTCCCCGGGCTCGACGAAGCCCGCGAGCACGCTGTACATCCCCGGCGGAAACCCCGGAGAGCGGGCCAGGAGCGCCTCATCCCCGCGTCTGACCAGCACGATCACGGCCGGGCTCAAGCGCGGGTAGAAGAGCATCCCGCACCGCGGGCATTCTTTAGCCAACGGGGTCGGTCCCGGCATCGTCTGCGTCCCGTCCCGCCCGCAGAAACGGTGCGTCCGGTCCCACTCGACGATCTGCTTCGCCCGCCCCGCCGTAACAAAGAACCTCTCGTCGACGCTCCACAGGCCACGTAAGTCCCGAAAGGTCAGCCCCTCGGGTGGCTCCGCGTCGGGCTCGAGCCCCGCAGCCCAACACCGCTCTCCGTTTAAAGACCCAACCTCGTAGCGAAAAGCGGGGCTCAGCCCGAGATCCTCGAGGGAGGCCACCCGCGGCACGGTGAGCGGGTCTTCCCTCTCGACGAGCAGCCTCTCCCCGCGGAAGGCGAACCACAAGGTGGGCCCGGCCTCCGCCCCCACTACCCCGGTACCCCGGCCTTCCCTCTAGGTGTGTCCGTCGAGGCGGTTCGCCAGGTACACGGCCGGGTGCTGAGAGCGCCGGCCGGTGCCACCCAGGACCTGCTCCCGGCAAGAGGTCCCCGGGGCGATCACGACGCTCTCGTTGGCCTCCCTTACGGCCGGGAAGAGCCGCCTCTCCCCCATCTTCATCGAGACCTCGTAGTGTCCTCTCTCGTACCCGAACTGCCCGGCCATCCCGCAACAACCAGAGTCCACGACCGTAACTTCGGTGCCCGGCGCGAGCCGGAGCACCTCCTCGGTCGGCTTCGTGCCGACGAGCGCCTTCTGGTGGCAGTGGCCGTGCAGCAGCACCGGCGAGCCGCTTTGCAAAGGTAGCTCCGCTTCGAGCTCCAGCAACGCCTCCTCGAAGAGGCGGGTCGCCTCGGCGAGCCTTCCTACGCGCTCGTCGTTCGGGAGAAGCTTCTTGTAGTCGTCGCGCAACGTGAGGATGCAGCTCGGCTCCAACCCGACGAGGGGTACTCCCCGCTCGACGAGCGGCATCAGCAGATCGAGGTTGCGCCGGGCGTTCTCGCGGGCGGCGTCCACGAGCCCCGCGGAGAGCATCGGCCTGCCGCAGCAGACGACCCCGGGCAGGTGGACGCGGGTGCCGGCGGCGGCGAAGAGCCGCACTGCCCCAACCCCGATCTCCGGCCACTGGTACTCGGTCCAGGTGTCGTTAAAGAGCGCCACCTCGGCCGGCCCCTCGCCCTGCACCAACCCGGGAAAGCGCCTCGAGAAGGGTCTCTCCGTCACCTTCGGTAGGTTGCGCCTAGAGTCGATCCCGACGAGGGCGGCGGCGCGGCTGGCGAGGCGGGTGCCTCCGAGGGCGTTGAAGAGGGATGGGGTGAGGGAGGCGAGGGCTAGCCCCCGGCGAACGTGGCCGGTAGCCTTCTGGAGCAGGCTGAAGCCTTGCTCCAGACCCATCCGGTTGAGTACCTCGGTCTTCATGCTGGCGACGTCCACCTGCGAGGGGCACTCGCTCTTGCACGCCTTGCACCCGACGCAGAGGTTCATGACCTCCTTCATCTTCTCGCCGGTCAGCTCCTCGGGCGGTAGGGTGCCCTCGAGGACGGAGCGGAGCATGTTCGCCCGCGCGCGCGTCGAGTCCTGCTCATCCAGGGTGACCATGAACGAGGGGCACATAGTGCCCGTGTTCTTTTTGCGGCAGAAGCCCGAGCCGTTGCACAGCTCCACCGCGGCGGCGAACCCGCCCTGATCCGAGAAGTCCAGGTTGGTAGCCAGAGGCAGGCGCTTGCGGCCCGGCCCGACGCGGAGCTGGTCGTCCATCGGCGGTGGGTCCACGATCACACCGGGGTTCAGCCTCCCGTAAGGGTCCCAGGCTCTCTTCACCTCGGCGAAGGCGCGCACGAGCTCCGGCCCGTACATTCTCTCCAGAAACTCCGAGCGCGAGAGGCCATCGCCGTGCTCGCCGGAGATGGAGCCCCCGAGCTCGTCCACGAGCTCCGCGACCTCCTCGGCGATCCTACGCATCCTCGCCACACCCTCCGGGTCCGAGGTGTCCAGGGCCGGGCGGACGTGGAGGGTACCTACGCTCGCGTGGCCATAGAAGCAGGCCCAGGTATCGTTCTTCTCGACGATCTCCTCGAAGCGCACCACAAACTCTTCGAGCCGATCCGGGGGTACCGCCGCATCCTCGACAAAGGCGACGGGCTTGTCTTTGTCGGCGGTCCCCAGTAGGAGCGGCAGGATGGACTCGCGCAGCCGGCTCGTCTGCGCCATCTCGCTCGCCTCGCGCAAAGCGACCGCCTCCCGCGCCCCGATCTCCCCGGCGAGCTCGTCGAGCCCCTCGAAGCGTTCGTCCAGCTCCGCTTGCGTCCCGCTCCACTCGGCGACCAGCACCGCCTTTGGGTCCCCCCGGACAAAGCGGGTCGCGTCCGCATAGGCGGGGTTCGCGCGCGCCCGGCCTATCGCGACGTCGTCCAGAAGCTCGACCGCCGAGGGGTTCTCTTTGAGCAGCTCCACGGTCGCCCGGGCGGAGTCGGCCAGAGAATCGAACTCGAAGGAGGCCATCGCCCGCTCTGGGGGCAGCTCTCGTAGGCGGAACTCCGCGCGGGTGACGACCGCCAAAGTACCCTCCGAGCCGCAGACGAGCCGGGTCAGGTCCACGGTCTCCGGGTCTATCAGGGCGTCGAGGCCGTAGCCGGAGACGCGACGTATAAGCTCCGGATAGCGACGCCTTATCTCGTCGCCGTAGCGCTCACCGATCTCCAGGGCGTTCTTGAGGAGCCGCGCCTCGGGCCCTTCGCCCCTGGCCCGCTGCTCGGCCTCCTCGCGGGAGAGCGGCGCGAGCTCTACGGTCTCGCCGCTCGCCAACACGCAGCGCAGAGAGAGGATCTGATCAGCTGTCGTGCCGTAGTAGATCGAACGCATCCCGGCGGAGTTGTTGCCGACCATGCCGCCCAAAGTCGCGACGTTCGCGGTCGAGGTGTCGGCCCCGAAGACGAGGCCGTGCGGCTTGACGCGCTCGTTTAGCTCTGCCTGTATCACCCCCGGCTCCACGGAGCATCGCTGCTCGTCGGAGTTAACCTCGAAGACCTGCTGCATCAACGAGGTGTCGAGCGTCAGGCCCGGCGCGGTCGCCTGCCCGGCCAGGGAGGTGCCGGTGCCGCGCGGGGTGATGGAGAGGCCGACCTCACGGGCCGCCGCGAGCGTCCGCCTCACGTCCTCCTCCGTGCGAGCGGCGATCACCCCGAGTGGTCTCCTCAGGTATATGGAGCCATCGGTGGACCAGAGGGCTCTGGCGGCCGGGTCGGTGCGTAAGTAGCCGTCTAGCTCGCCGTCGAGGGCGGCTCGGAGTCGTTCTACGGTACGTTCTTCGGCTTTCTCTTCGATCATGCCCGACAGTATAAAGCGTGGCCGGTCGCGCCGTGGGGTGGTGGGTGGCCCACCGCCGAACCACCCGCCGCGTGTTGCGCTTACCTACATACATACTAGATAAAGCCGCTCTCGCTCAAGAAGTCCTCGGCGACGTCTTCCGGGGGTAGCCCAAGAGGGTAGCCCATCCACGCCGAGCTGCGAGGTGAGCCGCTGCATCTCCTCGGTGGCGAGGAGCGCAGAGATGGGCGCGACCAGGCCCGCGAGCTGCTCGCTCTGGTCGAACACCATCCCTAGCACAAGCGCATATATACAGAGAGACACACAGAGACGCGTGTAGCTTCAAACACCTCGCCCGTAAGAAGGTCTCGCGCTAGACCCTCGGGATCGGTGAGTCGGGAATCGTAGGTTTTCGACCCCCCGATTTTTTCGACCCCGATTCCCGGCTTCACAGAGCGCTTCGCCTAGGCGCTTCGCCTAAAGTGCTCCCTGCTGACAGCTCCTCAAGAGAGACCTCCAGGGGGACGGCTTCGGCCGTCCCCCTGGAGCGTGCTGCCGTAGAACCTCCGCCACCGCTCTCCGGCGCCAGGCTCTACCTCTCCCACGCTCCGCTCGCCCTCGCTCCTCGATACGCGCAGCCCGTCGGGGCCGTAGACGTGTCCCGGGCAGCCGAAGCGCGCCTCGGGATAGATGCCAAGCTGGTTGGCGCTGGCCAAATACACGGTGTTGTCCAGGGCGCGCGCTGCGCACGAGAGCTCGTACTGCGGGCCCCAAGGCTCTCTCCAAGCGGCGGGGGCCAGGATCAACGCCGCCCCCGCGAGCGCGGCCTCGCGCGCGACCTCCGGGAACCCGAGGTCCCAACAGATGGCGAACGCGGTCCTTACGCCGTCCGCCTCCACGACCGGAAGCTCCGTCCCCGGGACGAAGATGAGGTGCTCCCCGTTCGTCCGCACGAGGTGCCGCTTGCGGTAGGTGAGCACGACGCCGTCGGGACCGACGAGGTTCGCGCTGTCACAGACGCCGGCGACGCCGGCGGCGCCTACGGTACCCGGCATCCGCTCGGGGAAGCCGTACGCGATGTACAGTCCGAGGCTGTCGGCGAGGGAGGAGAAGAAACCGACGCTCGCACCATGCTCGGCGTCCTCGGCGTAACGGTGGATCGCCGCGAGGTCCGAGTACCCCGAAGTAAAGAGCTCCGGCAGCACGACCCACCCGAGATCCGGGTGCGCGAGCTTCGCCTCGACGATGGCCCTCTCCGCCAGGAGAAGGTTGCCCCCCACGTCTCCAGGCTTCGGGCTGAGGTTCAAAGCCGCGACAGAGTGGGTCTTCTGCGGCGTAAGCGCGATTGTATCCGCTATCTCGGCGCTAGCGACGCTAGGTCCGAACTCGCCGGAAATCACTTGCGCCATACCCACTCCTCTCCTCAGGTTCGCTTACTTCGTACCTTGCAATCTCGCGGTTTACGGGTCTCTCCGCCAGTGCACAAAGGCGGGAGGGGGGATACCCTGGTATCCCCTGCGAGCCACCATATTTTAACCTCCTGGCGCGAACGTAGCGTCGGCCCTCGGTACGATAATTAGTCCGGGAGAGCAGATTTTTATTGTCCAAACGTAGGATTGACAGGGCCTCCAGGCGTGGGCAACATGATTCGCGGGCATATCGGGCATAAATGTGTCTTTGTGTATGCCTTTGTGAGGCCTATCCGCGGCCGAGGCCGGCGCGCCAGGGTGTGTACAATGAGAGAAAGAAGCGTGGCTCGACGCTTACATGGACCAACACAACGGAGCCTTGGCCGGCGCACCACTGCGGTGCGCTGACTTGCGTTCGCGTACTCGCGTTCGCGTACTCGCGTTCGCGTGGGTAACCCACCGAAAGGAGCATAGGACATATGTGCGGAATCGCCGGTGAGTACGGTGGGGGTATCGAACCCGACACCGCGGAGCGCATGCTGAAGCGCCTCATCCACCGTGGCCCCGACGGCGAGGGCAGCATCGAGGTCGCCGGGAGCTGGCTCGGGCATCGACGGCTCGCCATCGTGGACGTGGAGGGTGGCAAGCAGCCGCTCAAGACCGAGTCCGGCGACCTGTTCTTCGTGGGGAACGGCGAGATCTACAACCACGAAGAGGTCAGAGAGACGATCTCGGACGACAGTTGCTTTCTCACCAGGTCGGACAACGAGGTGGCCCTGCACCTCTACGAGGAGAAGGGACCCGACGCGTTCTCGGAGATGCACGGCATGTATGCCTTTATCATCGCCGGCGAGGACGGTCGCTTCGTCGCCGCCCGCGACCCGGTCGGTATCAAACCGCTCTACTGGGCCCGCCGCAACGGCCACGTCCGCTTTGCCTCAGAGCTGCGGACCTTCGACGAGGACTGGCAACCGGACGTCGAGGCTTTCCCTCCTGGCCACTACTGGACCCCCGAATACGGTCTTGTGCGCTTCGCCAACGCCGTCCCCCACGACGAGGAGGACCTCGACGAACGGTTCGAAGGCCCCTCCGAGCCGGGCGCTCCTATCCCAGAGGAGATCCTGCGCGAGGTGCGCGAGAAGCTCATAGCAACGGTCGAGGGCCAGATGATGGGTGACGTGCCGGTCGGCGTCTTTCTCTCGGGCGGCCTCGACTCTAACCTCGTCGCCGCCATCGCCGCCCGCTGGTACGAAGAGCGCGGCGAGAGGCTCAAGACCTTCGCGGTGGGCCTCGAAGACTCGCCGGATCTCAAGGCGGCTCGGGCCGTGGCCGAGTACCTCGCAACGGAGCACCACGAGAGCGTCTACACGGCCGAGGACGCCCTCGAGGTCCTGCCCGAGGTGGTCCGCTGCATCGAGAACTACGATCCGTCGCTCGTGAGGAGCGCGGTGCCCAACTACATCCTCGCCGGGTTCACCGCGGAGCACGTCAAGGTCGTTCTGACCGGCGAGGGTGCGGATGAGATCTTCGCGGGCTACGACTATCTGACGGAGTTCGAGACAGAAGACGACCTGCACGCCGAGCTGGTCCGCATCATCGAGGGGCTGCACAACCTCAACCTCCAGCGGGGCGACAGGGTCACGATGGCCCACGGCCTCGAAGCCCGGGTCCCGTTTCTGGAGCGCGAGATGATCGAGCTCGGCCTGGCGCTACCGGCCGGCTGGAAGCTCGCCGGCGAGGACCAGCCCGAGAAGCGCCTCCTCCGCCAAGCCTTCGACGGCTGGCTCCCCGACGATTTCCTCTGGCGCAAAAAGGCTCAATTCGGCGACGGCTCCGGCGCCGCCTCGGTCTTACACGAAAAGATGGAGGAGAGCGTCACCGAGGAAGAGTTCGAGCGCGAACATCAGGAGGTAGATCCTCCTCTACGCACCCGTGAGGAGGTCGCCTACTATCGTATCTTCGCCGAGCAGTTCGGGGAGGTCCGCCCCAGACAAACTTTAGGGCGCTTCGCGACCGTGTAGCGGGGTGGGCGGTGAGTAGAGTTTTTCTCCGCTCACCCCTCACCGGGCACCCCGACTAGCCCTTACGCAGCAATGCTTCGGGCGGTATCTTTGCCTCCTCAGCCGGACGGGAGAGGTAGAAGTCGGCGTGGTACCAGCCCGTGTCCTCCTTGCCGGTGGTATCCACGCCCATCTTCATGAGCTCTTCGAGAACGTACTCGCGCTCGGCGTCGTCCGTAAAGCGGCGCTGGGTGAACGTGCGACCGGCGAGCTTCTCGGTGACGAGACCGTAATCTGAGAGAACCTCAGAGATCCTATCGTAAGAGACCCAGCGCAGCGCGAAGGCGGCTACCCAGGGCGCCCGGCCCCCCGGTCCCTCCATCATGCGGTCCAGCAGCCGCTCGAGGGTGCGCTCGGTGACGTACCCGATCCCGCCCGTTACGGTCAAGAGGTTCGCACCCGAGACGGCTCCGCCGAGGGCCTCGGTCGGCTCGTCCTCCTCCAGGTTCTCGGCGAAGCCCGCATCGAGGATGCCGGAGCGTAAACCGTAAGAGACGGCGTTCTGGGCCACGTCCAGACCGACGACCTCGGGCGATGCTCCTCTCCGGCGCGCCCCATAGAACGCGGCGTCGTCCTCGGCCAGCTCCTCGCCGGAGAGGTCGGCGAGCTCCCCGGAGCCGTAACGCGCGTACATCTCTTCGAGGCTCGTCTCGTACTTCAAGAGGGCGGCGTTTATCCCGTAAGAGCAGCAAACGTCCACGACACGGAAACGCGGGGCCCCATTCCCATCTCGGCTCGCGTCCCGCCTCGCCTCGATGAGCTCGGAGAAGAGGCGCTGGCCGTGCTGGGGTATGCGGTAATCGAACCTCCCCAGGGTGTTGAAATACTCCCTCGGATCCTCGAGGTTGTAGATGAGGTCGAAGTTGGTCTTGCCGGCCTTCTGGTGCAGCGCTTCGCGGTCATGCATGATTCAGGTCCCCTCTAACGTAAACGAACGGACAGAGCGACGGAGCATACGGTATGCTCACCACAGACGCATGAAAACCTCTTTCTCCCGTTCCCCGCGCCGTCACAGGTCACGGGGCGAGGCTATAAGAAGCGCCTCCATCGACAGCTCCACGCGTGCAGCTCTACACAAACCGGTCTCCCCTCTTCAGTTCTCGCATTAACTGCTATAACGGTGCTACGGGGGGCGATCCTGGGTCCGCAACGTCCGATCTACGCGGTCCAAGAATCCCGGCAGGGTACTATAGAGCAAGATCGGGCAGAGGTCCAGACTTTCGGTTTCACCCGAGTTAACGCGGCTTTAAGCTCGTGTTAAACGCCGTCCCTGGATCTGTCCCTGATCTCGAATACGCTACGGCTTCGCTGCCGCCGCGGCGGCAGCGAAGCTTCCCGGAACGGTGATCTCCAGCGGACCGTTCTCGAGAGATCGACGCTGATAATACTCTCGTCTATGCGTGCAGGTAAGGTCATGCTCCTTCTGAGAGCGCGGTAGTAGCGCTCCTGGAGGTGTAGAAGCTCACCTCCTCTGATCTCCCGAGAAGTCTACCGATCTACCGATAGTAAACCCGGCTGGCAGCCGACACCTAGCTGACGCTGCCTCCTTTCGGAGAAGAGGATAGCACCGTAAAAGGCGAGGCAGGAGCTCGAACAGGAGTAGTCTCGAACCGCCCTGCCTCGCCTGGCGGATCGCGGCCGATCGCCGGCGACTACGCCGGAGGCTACGAGTAATACTCGGGCGCCTTCTTGAAGCTCGGCCACTCGTCGGGGTCGTGGCCGGTGACTACCGTGGCGCCTAGAGCATCGACCGCCCGGTGGATCTTCTGCACCGAGGCGGCGACGTCGTGGGCCGAGTAGATGAGACCCGGCAGCGACTCGTTGTTGTAGTGGTTCATCGTGTAGCAGGCGTCGGCGGTGAGCATCATCGGCCCGGTCTCCTCTAAGGTGACGATGAGCGAGGTGTGCCCCGGCGCGTGCCCCGGCGTGAAGAGCATCTTTAGCGTGCCGTCCCCGTAGAGGTCGTAGCCGTCGTCGTTCTCGGCGTCCAGAAAGAGCCAGTCCACGTCTCGGTCGAAGTCCGGGCGGATGTAGGCTGGCTTCTGGAACCAGTCCGGGGTGTAGGCGTACTCCAGCTCGCGGCGCTGCACGACGTACTCGGCGTTCGGGAAGTGACCGACGGCCCCCGAGTGGTCGAGGTGCAGGTGCGACTGGACGACGTAGCGGACCGAGGCTGGATCCACGTCCATGTTCTGAAGCTGGTTGACGACGAAATCGTCCTCCGTCATGTGCGGCTCGTAGACGTCGACGACCGCGTCCCAGTGGGCGCGTGCGTCCTGGGCCACCTCCAGGGCATTGCCGCCGTCGAAGAGGACGTTCCCTCGGGGGTGCGTGATCAGGAAGAACGGCACCGGAATCTCGGAGGGCTCTCCCAGACCCTCGTTCATCCATATGTACTGCGCCTCGCTCTTTAGGCTGCCGCAGCTAAAGAAATACAGCCTCAAGTCTTCCGCCATCCCCTACCCCCTTACCAGTTCTCCATCGACTCGCGCAATATGTTCGCGAGGTCCTCCTCCGTGACCTCCTTCGGCGAACCTACGAGCAACCGCTCCTGCTTCATCGCTCCGTCCACGAGGTCGTCTATATCGTCCTCGTCGTACCCGAGCTCCCGCACGCCGCTCGGGGCGCCCACGTCCTTCATAAGCTGTATGAGGATCTCCGGCAGCGTGTTCTCATCGGTCTTCTCTATCGTCTCGCCGGAGAGTAGCTCGGCGACGCGGCGGTGCCGCTCCGGCATCGCGTCGTAGGTAAACCGGAACGCGGCCGGGGATGTGACGATCACCGACCACCCGTGCGGCACGAACGGGTGCTCCTTGGGGTACCCGGGCGGCTGGTACTCGTGCTTGAGGCCGGCTATGGGGTACGCGCACGCGTGCGGGATGTGGACGCCCGCGGAACCGAAGCCGATACCCGCGAGCGACGCCCCGAGCATCATCGCACCCCGCGCCTCGACGTCCTCGCCGTTCTCGACCGCCCGCCTGAGGTACTTCCCGCCGTATTCGAGCGCCTTGCTCGACCACATGTCCGCGATCGGGTTGGCCCCCTGGTACGGTGGACGCTCGTCCGGGCTCTCGGCCTTCGGGCGCTCGTCGTAGGGCTTGGAGATGTAGGACTCGGCGGCGTGGCAGACCACGTCCAATCCCGCTGAGGACGTTACCTCCGATGGCAGACTCATCGTGAGGTTCGGGTCCACGAGGCCACGGTTTGGCCGCAGATAAGCATGCGAGATCCCGGTCTTCACCCTTTGCTCGGGGATGTCGAGTATGGCCACCGTCGTCGCCTCGGCGCCGGTCCCCGAGGTCGTGGGTATAGCCAGGAGCGGCATGAGGGGCGAGGGAGGCGCCTCGCCGCCTCCTACCGGTGGGTTGACGTAGTCCATGATCTCACCGCCGTGCGTGGCGATGAGGTCAGAGACCTTCGCGGTGTCGATGCTCGTCCCGCCGCCTGCCGCCACGAACCCGTCGAATCCCCCCTCTTTGGCGAAGTCCGCCGCCTCCTGAAAGGAGTCTGCCGTGGGTTCGACCCGCGCCCGCTCGAAGACCTCGACCTCGATCCCCTCGCCCTCTATCAGCTCTTGCATGCGCGGTGTTATCCCGGCCTCGACCACACCCGGGTCCGAGACGAGCATCACCCGGCTTACACCGAGGCGCTTAACCTCCCACCCCACCTCTTCCGAAGCCCCTCGTCCATACTTTAAAGGCGTCGCCTCCATCGTGAAGATGGTCTCGTTGCCGTTTGCGGCCATGATTCTCCTCTCCCCGGCGCGGTTCCCCGTCTCCGCGCCCATGTGCTGCCTACCCGGCAAATATACCCGCCCCAAAAACCCGCGGCAACCCGAACAGCCAGGTTGACAGGGATACGGTAGAAAGAAACAATACAACCGCTTGGGGTAAGGGAAACAAAAGGAGGCTCGCATGTCCTCTGTGTACGAGAGCAATCCGTGGCTGAAGCGATACGCCGACTACGTACCTAAGGAGTTGCCACTGCCGGAGAGGAGCATGGCGGACCTCTTCGAAGAGTCGGCGGAACGCGCCCCCGGCCGCGACGCCATCCGGTACTTCGACGAGACCATCTCCTATGGGGAGCTGAACGACCTCGCCGACCGTTTCGCGACGCTGTTGTCCGGTAGAGGTGTGGAGAAGGGCGACCGGGTCGCCGTCTACACCCAGAACAACCCGCAGTTCCTCCTCGCCCAGTACGGCGCCTGGAAGCGCGGCGCTATCGTGGTCCCGCTGAACCCGATGCTCAAGGCTAAAGAGCTCGACTACCACCTGAACGACTCCGGCGCGAAGGTGCTCGTGTGCCTGGAGGGCCTGTACGCTGACGTAGCCAAAGAAGTCGTACCCAGCACGAACGTCGAACACGTCTTCACCACCAGCGAGCTGGACTTTTTACCGGAAGAGGAGCGTCCGGAGATCCTGGCAAACACCGAGAGGCAGCGGTTCGAGGACACGGAGGATCTCCTCGAAGTCCTGCGTGAGATGGAGCCGGACGCGGAGGCGCGGGAGCAGGTCTCGCCGGACGACGTGGCCTACCTCGTCTACACCTCCGGGACCACGGGTCAGCCCAAAGGCACGATGGAGACGCACTCGAACATCGCCTTCAACTCCGAGGTCTACCGGGTCTGGATGCAGATAGGGGACGACGATTCCGTCTTTGGGGCCGCGCCGCTCTTTCACATAACCGGTCTCATCGGGCACATCACGCTCGCCGGGATCGCCGGGGTCCCGCTCGTCCTCTTTCACCGCTTCGATCCCAGGGAGGCCCTCCGCCTTATCGACAAGTGGCGTCCGACCATGACCATCGCCTCCATAACGGCGTTTATCGCCATGATGAGCGCACCGGACTCAGAGGAGGTGGACCTCTCCTCACTCACGAAGTGCTACAGCGGCGGCGCCCCGGTAGCGCCGAGCATCGTGGACCAGTTCGAGGAGAAGTTCGGCATCTACATACACATCGCCTACGGCCTCACCGAGAGCAACTCCCCAACCCACTTCGTGCCCCTCGGGGAGCGCGCCCCGGTGGACGAGGCGAGCGGCGCCCTCTCCGTAGGCGTGCCGGTGCCGAACTGCGAAGCCCGGCTGGTTAGCGTGGAAGACCCCTCCCAAGAGGTCCCGGTTGGGGAGCCCGGTGAGTTCGCGGCCAAGGGACCGATGATCTTCGAGGGCTACTGGAACAAACCCGAGGAGACCGAGGAGGCCTTCGCGGACGGCTACTTCCTCACCGGGGACGTGGCGGTAATGGACGAAGAGGGCTGGTTCTACATCGTGGACCGGAAGAAGGACATGATCAACGTCTCCGGCTACAAGGTCTGGCCACGCGAGGTCGAGGACGTCCTCTATACCCACGAGCAGGTAAAGGAGGCCGCCGCCGTCGGCGTCCCCGACGAGTACCGCGGCGAGACCGTGAAGGCCTTCGTCGCCCTCAAGGAGGAGGACGCGGTCTCCGAGGAGGAGCTCATCGCCCACTGCAAGGAGCAGATGGCCGACTACAAGTACCCGCGCCAGATCCAGTTCATGGAAGAGCTCCCCAAGACCGCGACCGGCAAGTTCTTGCGGCGCGAGCTGAGGGACGAGGCACGAGCAGAGGCGTAGAGAGAAGACGTGTTGTTCTTCGTTGCCCTCAGGGTCAACCCCAAGGATTTGTCGCTGTGGACCAGAATATCATAGCCGGCCTCCTAATAGCCCCCCATCTGGAGTTCGCCGAAATCCTCCCGTTCGTGCGTACGCGGCCCTCGCCGAGGACCTCCGTCGACGCTGAAGCCAGCTGACCTCCTAGTCAACCGTCAGATAAGGCCCAAGTACCGGCGCCGCCGGGTGGGCCGGGCGGCGCCGCCCGCTCACCGCCCTTTGCCGCGGCCTCGACGCCCAGATCACCCCGACGTCTGCGCCCAGAAATCCCGCAGCCGCCAGCCCGAAGAGGGTATGTGCGTGAGGATGATATGTGCGGCTCGCAAAACGCGTGCTTTCGCTGCTATAATAAGATGCACAAGCTAGATTAGTCTTTTTGTAGTATCGACAACGATAACTATGGTGCGCAGAAAGGAGCTTTTACGGGTGAGCGAAGAGAGGCGCAACCGGGCCATGACGAACCCGGCGGAGCTCTGGAGGCAGTGGTTCGAGATGGGCACCAGGATGTGGTCCGGCGCCCTGGGGGCCGGGCAGGGAGACCGGATGGACCCGTACGGGCTCTATCGGCAGTGGTTCAATAGTCTGGAGGACTTTCAGGAGTTGTTGTTCGACGGCGGGTTCAGGTCGCCGGCGGCAGCGTTGCGGGACGGTAGCGGCCCTGGCCCTACCCTGGCGGTGGATCCCTCGGCCGCGGCGCAGAACCCGGCGGCGGCGGCGCAGCCGGCAGTTGACGCGATAAAGGGTCAGGCGGTCGAGGCGCAGAACCTGTGGAAGCAGTGGTCCGAGGCGACGCAGGATTCCTGGCAGAAGGCCGCAGGGCTCGGGCAGGAGGCCGTAGAGCTGGTTCCCCGGTGGGTAGCGATGTGGGATCAGATCCGGAACAACTTGTTGAGCGCGGAGGGGTACCCGACCGACCCGTTGCAATTCACCACGCGCTGGTACAACGCGACGAGCGGTCCGTTCTCCGACTTCATCGGCGATCTAATAGAGCGCGAGGAGATGCTGGACACCTCCAGCCGCTTTCTGCAGAGCTACGCGAGCTTCTATAAGGTCTTCCGGCGCAACTCCGAGGAGTACCTCAAGAGCCTCCAGATCCCGGTGCGCAGCGACGTCACCCGCGTCGCCGGGCTCGTGGTGGCGCTGGAGGACAAGGTCGACCGGC
>DATDKT010000197.1:0-2741 GCA_036519775.1 Rubrobacteraceae bacterium | reverse complement strand
CGCTCTAATCATGGGCTTGTGGGTTATCGCCTTAGTCTGCGCCCTCTCTGCCTTGTGGATCGAAGGAGGCTGGTGGTTCCTTGTACCAGCGTTGATCTTCGGTTACCTAGCAGCCTATGCGTCGTACAGGCGTACTACTCGCTAAAGAAGAGATTGCTGGTCGCCACTCAAACGGAGGGGACCAGTTGGAGGGGCTAGGCCTCGACGTCTTCATGGTCCTCCTGGCGCTGTTCTTGGTCGCGCTCAACGGCCTGTTCGTCGCCGCCGAGTTCGGGTTGGTTAAGATCCGGGCCACGCAGGTGGATCGCCTCGTGCAAGAAGGGAGGGCAACGGCGCGTTTGGTCAAGGACGCCACCCGGAGGCTCGATGTCTACCTCTCAGTGTGCCAGCTTGGGATCACGATCTCCTCGCTGGGCTTGGGGTGGATAGGAGAACCGGCCTTCGCTCACCTCGTAGAGCCGCTCTTAGAGCCGCTAGGTGTCCCGGAGGGGAGCCGCCACGCCATAGCCTTCGCGTTGGCCTTCGGGACGATAACCTTTTTGCACGTGGTCTTCGGGGAGCTCGCTCCCAAGAGCGTAGCGATCGCCAATGCCGAGGGGACCTCTCTGTTCGTCGCCCCTTTTATGAAGTTCTTCTACTACCTCTTTCTGCCCGGCATCTACGTCTTCAACGGTACCGCAAACGCGGTGGTCAGACTCTTCGGCGTGCCGGCCGCTTCCGAAGCTGCGGAGAACCACTCGGAGGAGGAACTCCGGATCATCATTGAGCAGTCCGCGCGTCGGGGTGTGCTGGACGCCGACGAGAAGGACATGCTGGAGGCGGTCTTCGAGCTAGAGGAGAGGCGGGCGCGCGAGGTCATGGTCCCCCGCCCCGACGTGGTTACGCTCCCGGCGGGCATGCGCCTAGATGAGCTCTTCTCGGTGGCGGCACGGGGCCACCACACCCGTTACCCCGTCCACGAGGACGACTCGACCGATCGGATCGTGGGAGCGGTGCATATAGGAGACGTGATGCGCGCCATCGAGGCTGAGGGATTGGAAGCACGGGTTACGGCCCGCGACCTCTTGCGCGAGGTTCTCGTCGTCCCGGAGAACAGGACCATAGACGAGATTCTCAAGGACCTTCAGGGGCAAAAGATGGAGATGGCCATAGTCATAGACGAGTGGGGCTCGTTTGAGGGCGTGCTCACGGTAGAGGACATACTTGAGGAGATCGTCGGCGAGATAAGGGACGAGTTCGACGAGGAGGAGCCCACTCTCCACAAGCTCCCCGACGGTTCCTACTCGGTGGACGGCCACGTCCCCTTAACAGAGGTCAATAGGGCCCTGGGCTCCGGGTTCGAGAGCGACGATTTCGAGACCATCGGCGGCCTCGTCTTCGGCCACCTGGGCCGCACCCCCGAGGTCGGCGACGAGATCGTCCTCGACGGCTACGCTTTGCGCGTCGAGGAGGTGGACGGCCCCCGCGTCGCCCGGCTCGTGGTGCGAGAACGCGGAGAGGAGGACACGGCCGGGGAGCAACCCCGCCGCTAACCAAGCCTATTCAGGCCCGGGCTGCTTAGGAGGTCGCAGCTCGATCATCAGTAAGCGGGCCAAGATTCTATCTATGATCCAGGCGGTATTCGCCTTAACAATCATCGCCGTGGTCGTAGTCCGCGCTACAGCGCAATGAACCGAAGGATAACGAATGGTGGTATAGACCGTATGCCGGAAGCCCAGTTGCCGAGAAGACCTCATGCCGAAAGCCTGGTTTCCGAGAATCGGCATCTCCGGAAGCCCACTTTCCGAGAATACATGCTCTGAAACTGTTTGATAAATCCTAAGCACGGGCCAACCGCCTCGCCATCAGGCGCGTCATCGCCGCATAGACGAACGCCTCGCTTGTGGAGCACAACCTCTCGTAATCCTTACTCATCCGCCTGTTCTGACCCAACCAAGAGAAGGTGCGTTCCACCACCCATCGGCGAGGCAAAGCTACGAACCCTCGCGGCGGCATCAGCCGCTGCCAGTCGATCTTCTGGCCTTCCTTGGCCCACTCCTCCGCCCACCTCTTCGCCACCCCCTCTGGGACCGGCTTTGGAGGACGGCGCACAATCTCGACACCGAGACCGAGAACTTCCTCGGCCCATCGCTTGCCCCGCCCCTCCTAACCCTGATCTAGCCCCACGTGCCTAAGGCGAGGTATCTGAGAACGCGCCGACTCGAGTAAAAGTTTGATTCCGTCTTGGTCAGGCACCTTGGCGCTGTGAACCCTCGCTTTCAACACTAAACCTTCTGTGTCTACGAGCAGGTGCCGCTTCCTGCCCCTTACTTTCTTCCCGCCGTCGTAACCACGCTGCTCACCACCCACGCCAGTCGTCTTCGCGGACTGGGAGACCACCACGCCAGCGCTCGGATGGGCGTCTCTGCCCAGCTGTAGCCGCAAGCGTTCGCGCAGCGCCGCATTCAACCCCTCCCACGTGCCGTCCATTCGCCATCGTCTGAACCAGCAATAGACGGTCTCCCAAGGGGGGAACTCGCGAGGCAAGAGTCGCCAAGGACAGCCGCTCTGGAGGACGTAGAAGACGGCGTCGAGGATCTTGCGGATGGCGTGGCTCCTCGGTCGCCCTCGCTTACTGGGTGCCGGTACGTGAGGCTCAAGGCACTCCCATTCGATGTCGGTTAGATTTGTAGAGTAGCTCCTTTTGATGCGCGGAAGCGTACGTCCTCGATCCGCCCTACTCGCTTTTTCAAATAGTTTCA
>DATDKT010000196.1:0-12044 GCA_036519775.1 Rubrobacteraceae bacterium | reverse complement strand
GGGGTGCGCCGGCGGATGGAGGGAGAATCTGAACTCCTGAGCCGGGGAGCGGAGGCGATCCTCTACGCGATCATGGACCGTATTGTGGACGGCTACGGTCCGGTGGTCCGTGGCCTGGAGAACGACATAGACGAGATCGAGACCGAAGTCTTCGGAGGCAACCCCGGCGTCTCACGCCGGATCTACGAGCTCTCGCGTGAGGTCATCGAGTTCCAGCGGGCGGTAAAGCCCCTATCCGGCATCCTCGGCGGCTTGATAGCTGGGTCCGAGAAGTACGGCGTGGACCCCGAGTTGCAGCGCTACCTCCGGGACGTGCAGGACCACGCCATACAGATCACCGAGCAGGCGGCGGGCTTCAGGGACCTGCTGCAGAACATCCTGAGCGTCAACCTAACCCTTGTGAGCATCCAGCAGAACGAGGAGGTCAAGAACCTCACCGAAGCCAGCATCGACCAGAACGAGGGGGTCAAGAAGATCTCCGCTTGGGCCGCCATC
Organism: Rubrobacteraceae bacterium; assembly: GCA_036519775.1. GTDB lineage: Bacteria > Actinomycetota > Rubrobacteria > Rubrobacterales > Rubrobacteraceae > Rubrobacter_F. The sequence goes on along the minus strand of DATDKT010000196.1, from coordinate 11,549 downwards.
CTGTTCGCGCCCACCCTGGTAGGGACCGTGTACGGGATGAGCTTCGAGCACATGCCCGAGCTGCACTGGCGCGTCGGATATCCCTTCGCGCTGTTGCTTATGCTGCTGGTCTCGATCTCGCTCTATGGCGTCTTCAAGCAGCGGGAGTGGCTCTAGAGACTTCCGGAGCTTGCGTCTACCCACAAGGGGGTTGCCTCTCTTCACCGAGGGACCGAGAAGGAGGGTGTTCTCGGAAAGTAGGCTCCCGGAGAATGACAGGTCGTCGATATTCTCGGGAGAGATATCCAACTCGATCGTTTCGGCGCCATCGCCAAACTCAGTCCACATCCGCCAGTCGACGGCTCTTACCTCTAGCTTCCCTGCCTTCAAGGTGGGCTGGCGAGACCAGAAGTCAGACGAGCCCAACCGCACCCGAACCCTGATAGAAGCAGAACGGCGCTATACTGGCAAGCCCAGCCTTATGAAGACCCCCGAGAACCTCTCGCGCTGGTCTAAGGAGTACGAGTGGGCCTCGCGAGCACGCGAGTGGGACCGCCACCTCCAGCGCCGCAAAGACGAAGCCCTCGTTGTAAGACAGGAAGAGGCCATCAGAGAGAGCGCCGTCTCTATGGGAGACATAGAATCAGAGCACATTCGCCTCGGCTACAACATCATCCAGAAGATGTTTGCCAAGATGGACGATCCTGGCTTCTGGACAGCCTTTAAGCCCAAGGATCTTACTGCCAGAATACGGGCTGTAAATGAACTGATCTCAGCAATCGCCAAGTCCCGCCCGGAGGGCTACAAGGAGGAGGTGGAGCACGAGCGTCCCTTGAGCACCGAGGAGCGGGCGAGGGTGGACGAACTCTTTAGGCAGATCACCGGTATGGAGGAGGAAGAAGAAAAGTAGGCCCTGCTAGTAATGAGCCTCGAAAGAGACTCACAGCCCCGAAAAGCGCCACAATAGATCCCCGATTGTCTCTTGCTTCTCCCAGCGCTTACCTTCGGAGGGCTGGCTCAGTATTTATAGGGCATCAGTACTACTAGCAGGATTCGAAGTAGTAGCAAATATACGAAATCCAATAATCAACGGCGTCCCCCTCGTCCGCATGAGCCGTGGTGGCAACCGATAGTGTCATGGCCATTGCTACCAACAGTACCGCCACCAGCTTACGCGATTTCTTCATCCTCATCTCCTCCTCTCGCGTCGCTGAATCGACGGTACAAAAAGTCTCCTCTCAACTATATCCTCTCATACCAGTCTCGGGTTGGCATCCATCGGAAGTATGAATCTGAACCACCAAAAGTATGATTCTTGTGGATGCCCTACAGCGTCTTGCGCTGACATTATCTGTTATAGGTCAGACTAATATGTAAGGGGTGAACACTAGTGAGGTAGGGCGCCGAGGTTAACGTTTGTCAACGTGCTCCTGATACTTTAACCACTCTGCCCACGCGTTGATTCGAGCGTAAGCTTCCCGTCGACTCTCATGAGTCGGAAGTAAAAGAGCAAGCTGGCTAGAAAAGGTACCAGGTAATAGATAGTCCTGAAAAGAACCGCGGCCAGGACTGTCTGCTCGAAGGGCACACCGAGCAGTGTGTAGATAGCCGTCATAGAGGCTTCTTGAGCACCAAGTCCCCCAGGAATCATCGAGAGAAGTCCCACGGTGACACCGATAGCAAAGCCGATCAAGAGCGCCCCCGGACTAACAGGGTCACCAACAGCGTCAAAACAGAATCCAAGGGCTACTACGCATGATGCCCAGTCAGCTACGACCAACCCCGTTAAGAGAACCAACACTAAACGTCGTTCCTTAAGTGCGTTGGTGCCGCGCTCGAGTGTACTATTCAGCTCCTTTATTTGAGCTCCGATGTTGCGCCGTGAGATCCCGTGCACTACTTGGCCCAGCCTATGCAAGACCACCACCCGCAGAGGTTTAAAGAAGATCACCGCGGTCGCAAGCACAAACAGTACAAATAGCAGAGCCGCGCCGATTCCGACGCTGATGCTTTCACCTCTAGTTAGTGGGTAGCTTAGGAGGAGATAGATAAAGCCTATGGGAAATAGCGCAAGCAGCATCACGTTGTTGAATGTCGAATGAAAGACGGACGCGACGAGTACGTCTCTAACGGATTGTCTTCGTCTCTTGATCAGAAGTACCCTGAGCGAATACCCGGCGACGCCGCCTAAAGCTATGAGGTGGTTGAGCGCGAAAGAGACGAAGCCTATCTCGACGAGATCTCGCTGACTTATCCGTACTCCAAAGAGCCTGCTCGTTGCCGCAAATCCGTAGCCCAAGCAACCATATGAAACGGCGGTGAGCAGCAGCGCAACGGGGACCAGCCTCCACTCTGCCTGCCCCAAGACCTGTCGCACCTGTCCCCAGTCGAGAGCAACTGTCGCCACTCCCAGGAGGGCTAAAAGTGCTATAGCTAGCACGATCATCTGTTGGTGGCCCTTGCGATGATCCACGCCTTTATCCTTCCGTAACCCGCGTCAGAGCCACACCTACCCTCGCTAGGGCGAGTGGTCCTCCCTCGTACACCAGGAAGCGCTCTTCCCAATCCGGCTCGAACTTGACCTTATAGTTCCTTAGGCCCTTGTAGGAGAAAAATCGGTTAAGTAAGCTGAAGAGTTGGCTTAGTCCCCACTCTTCTAGGGCTGCCCTGGGCTGGTCTGCCATCCCGGCGAGCGGGGCCATACCCAGATCGAATCTGCTGTATCCCTCTTTCCTTAGGGCCAGCATCAATTCCATGAGCAGGTACTCCATCGTGCCGTTGGGCACCTCAAGCCGGTGCCGCATTAGGTCTATGGTTGCCTCTCCTTTGCGGTAAGAAGGGATTTTGTTGACGAACGCTAGAGCGCGCTTCTGCGGATCGCGGACGACGAGGAGTGTTGTCCTACTCAGGTAACCCCGGTCGAAGCTGCCCAAGGTAAAGGTGCGCTCGCGCCGCCCTGGAAGCAAAAGCCATTGCTTAGATACCTCCTCCACCTCGTCCAACAGCTTCTGTGGTTGAGGGGGAACGTGCTGGGTAATGAAGTAGCCTTCTCTCTCGAACTTGCGCTTTACGTACCGAAACCACTTGCGCTTAGCCGTCTTCGAGCAGAAGCGCTCAAGGTTGATTACCGGTTCCTCGCCAATTTTGAGTGCCTGCATGCCAAGGCGGCGGTACAGAGGAAGTAAGTCCGACACCACCTGGTGGAACGCCGCGCCCCAGCCGTTTTCAGAGCAGTAGCCCAAAAAGGCTCGGGTAGTGGCCTCTAACTCCTGGTCAGGACCGACGGGATCGCCTAAGGCAATAGCTACATTGTTCGACGTTTTGTAGGCGATGAAGGACCTGCGATCCTCCGAGAAGAAGTAGGATTTGTCCGGCCAGAGCTTGAAGAAGTCCAAAGAAGACGTGCCATGCCTCTCCAGGATGCTCTTCGCTTCCTGGCGCTCGTGGGGCAGAACGCGGAGTCGATACGCTACAGGTCGAAACATACTATAAGCGGCAAAACTAGCGGCAGCGACCCCGGCCAGGTCTAACGAGTGCATGAACCAGTCAGCGTGGCGAGTGTACGGAGTGAGGTCGTCGTTTCCCACGAGTGCGTACTCGCGCAGGGTCCGCACAAAGGCGTCGGTCAGTGTGAAATCGATGCCGAAATCCTTCTCGGCCAGCACCCAGAACCCTAAGGTCCCGTAGGCCACAACCACGACGGCGCTCATTGCCACAACGCCGAGACCCCGTAAGATACTACGGGGTTCGCTACGAACAGTGAACTTTTCGCGGAGTAGAACCAGGAGCACGAGAGTCGCAGCCGGCACGAGGATCGTGTACCACGACCACCCGTAAACTAATCCACGAACAACATGGATCGAGGTGACCACGGCGGAGCTAGCCAGCGCTAGCCACCACGCCACATGCTTGCGCCGGAAGAGGTTGAAGGACAGGTAGAGCAGCGCGAGACCAAAGATCAAACCCAAAGACCGGCTCCAGTAGTGAAGTCCGAAGGGCAGAAACTCAGAAATATGGGCTCCACCAGGAATGCGAATCACCAGAACATAGAGAACCTCGAGAAGGCCGTTGAGGAAGGCGACGCCCGCGACTATTCGCACGGACCAACTCATATAAAGCGCCTTGCGAAGACGTAAACTGGCTAGCTCTGTTAATTTTCTCTTGAAGTTGCGCAACTTGCTCTTGCCAGAGACAATTTTGTATAACCTAATACCCCTAATACCTCTTCAAAGACACCTTGTCTATGAGTGTACCGATCAACTTTAAGAGGAAGGTAAGGAGAGTTTGTGTTCGACGGGGAAGCCTCCAGGGTAGAGCTGGCGTTGGTACGCTGATCGCTACGGCGCCATACCCCAGCGCGGCCAGCATCAGGGCATCAACGGACCCCTCGACCAAGACTATCTCGCCCCGAACTAATTGCCGGAGAGGCTTATAGAATTACCGCGTTTTGACGTCGGAGGAGTCGAATCGAATAACAAGGGAGGGTTGTGACCTTCTTAAGAGCGCTTCTGAGCCGCCAGCAGTGGGTTTACCTGCTAAGCCTTCTCGTCCCCTTCGCCGTCTACAACCCTGCCCTGAAAGCCTTAAACGGAGCTTCGCTACCCGGCGCGCACGCGCTTGCTCAAATCCTAAGGTTGATGCAGCCGGCCCTATTCTTCAACCTGGGGTACGTGATACTCTGGATTGGGATTTTCGCTGCGGTGCGCGGTGAGAGGGGGCTTCTGCGCCGTACCCTGCTCGTTCTCTTACACGTGACGACGATGCTCGTGGTGCTCGTGACCACATGCGCCCACCAGTACTTTCAGGAGACCGGCACTATGTTAGCGTTAGGCACTGCCGCCGAGCGGATCCCCAAGTTCGACGAGATCGTGCCGATCCTCTTCTATCAGGTTCCGCTCTCGGCGTGGACGCTCTTCTTTGCCGCCCTCCTCTACGTGACTTTGGGCCCGTGGCTCCTGACGCATGCCGTCGGTCGGTGGCGAGGATGGCCGGAAGGGGGATCTCCTACCGCACCCTCCGAGATCTCGTTTTTGGCCCCTCTGGGTCTCCTTTTACTGGCTTTGGGTTTATGCTCGCTCTCGCTGCTGGTCGGCGGCTCGGACTCCGCCACCAAGCATCCGGCTGCGCACGCCAGGCTCACACAGACGCGCCAAACCCAGAGGCGCAACGTGGTGCTGATCCACCTAGAGTCCACCCGCGCCCGGTCCGTCACTCCTTACAACGAAGACCTAAAGACAACCCCCTTCCTTGACGAGCTGGCCAAGAGCAGGCTCCTTGCCGAGCGAGCCTACGTGGTCCTACCTCGGTCTTCTAAGGGAAGCGTCGCGGTAAACTGCGGGATCGAGCCACCCCTGTACCCGGGGCCGGAATTCGAGCCGGGCGGCATCCCCGCCCCGTGCCTTGCCGGCCTCCTCAAGGAGGAGGACTACAACACCGTTTTCTTCCAGTCGGCAACCAGCAGCGGCTTTGGGGATCTCGTAGATAATTTCGGCTATGAGGAGTTCTACCCGCCCAGTACCATGGATACGGAGGACTTAAAGGAAACGAACACCTTCGGCTACGAGGAAGACATAGTGCTGAAGCCCAGCGAGCAGTGGCTCAAAGAACATAAGGATGAACCTTTCATGGCCGAATACTTTACAGGCACGGGACACTACGGATACGAATGCCTCGACACTCGTTACGGGACCGAGGACTTCGCCGAGGACGACGAGCTCAACCGCTACCTCAACTGCCTCAGGCTCCAGGACATCTTCCTAAAGAACCTCTTCGATCAGTACAAGGAGCTAGGGCTCTACGAGGACACTATATTCGTGCTCTTCGGCGACCACGGCGAGGGCTTCAAAGAGCACGGTCGGGACATGCATGGCGATACTATCTAGGAAGAGGGCCTCAAGATCCCGCTTATCGTCCACGCTCCCGGCTGGTTCGAAGATGGCGAGCGGGTCGAGGGGCTATCGAGCCAGATCGATATCCTACCGACCGTGGTGGAGATGCTGGGCTACGAGGTAAAGAGCGGGAAGTACCCGGGATATTCGCTCCTTCATGAGCAACCCGAAGACCGCATGCTGAGGTTCAGTTGCATAAGCAACCACGAGTGCCTGGCGAGCACAAAGGGAGATGAGAAGTACATCTACCACTACGGCAAGCAGCCCGACGAGTTCTTTGATCTGTCCAAGGATCCCTTAGAGAAACAAAATCTCCTAGGCGAACGCAGCAAAGACGAGATAGATGAGCGGTGTGAAGACCTCATAGCGTGGAGTACGGGAGTCAACGCGCAGTACGGCAGTATACTGATGAACGGCACCTCCTATTCAGAAGGGTAGTCTCTGAGGTGCCTTCAGGGCCTCGATCGGGGCTTGTCGAAACTTTTCGGAGGGTTTCTTAGGCGGTGGCGTCCTTGGCAGTCCCACCCTGCTAGAGCCAGTTGCGTCCTTTGAAAATAAGATAGAGCGAGACGGAGACCAGCCCCGTGAGTGATAGAGCGAAAGGGTACATGAAGGTCCACCTAAGCTCCGGCATGTACTCGAAGTTCATCCCGTAGACCGTACCTATGAGTGTAGGAACCAAGAGGATCGCGGCCCAGGCGCTGATCTTTTGACTTCCTCGTTGTGATTGATGCTTGCCTCGGTGAGGTTCTTGACCTCCTCGTTCTGGGCCAGGCTCACCAGCGTCAAGTTAACGCTTAGGATGCTCTGCAGCAGCTCGCGGAAAAGGGGGAGGAGGATGGACGCACCCAAAGCCACTGCTGCTCGGCAAGTCGGAGGGAATGACGCGATTACTAGCCGGATAGGAGTGGTAGCGCTGCCCCTCGGCATGGTCGTGATCCTGGTTTCGGAGTACTTTCATCCTTCTAGGGAAGATCCCATGGATAATCTTCTCGGTAGGCTCTCTGCTCTCACCACGACTCTAGGGGCAGCCGTGGGCAAGTACCTCGGCCAAAGGACCAATCTAGTCGTAGAACTTAAGGCGGAGGGGCAACCGCCAGACCGCTAAGATACCGGTTGTTAAGGGGTGCACCCGGCTAGGGAGCTGCCGTTGCCTCTATTCACCGAGCTGCCGAGAACTAGTCTATTCTCGGAAACTGGTGGGCGAAGGTTGCTCTCTCTAGTCCTCTACTGTACCCATCTTATTGCGCCGGCGAAGTGTTTCCGAACCCGTGATAAGGGTGCTCAGCCATAGGCGGCCGAGGCAAAGCCGGCCACTACGTCACTAAAGTAGTGCACCTCAAGGTACATTCGGCTGAAGCCTATGAGGAGCACCAACAGCGCTGCCCCAAAGACAACTGCCGTCCTAGCTCGCCAGGTTCGTAGGCCCAGTACGCAGAAGTAAGCCAGCATCCCGTAAAAGATCAAAGACATCGTTGCGTGGCCGCTCGGGAAGCTGTAGGAGGCCTCTAGCACCAGAGGATGCTCAAAGTAGGGCCGGGGCCGAGCGAAAATCTCCTTGAGTAGCTGGTTAAGCACAAATCCCCCTGCTACCCCCGCAAGCCACGTACCCAGATAAAGCCACTGACGCCGCACGCCCAAGATTACCGCAACCACTAGGCCTAAAAGCCCGATCATTTCCAAGGAGCCAAGCGTGGTGACTACTAAGAAAAAAGCGGTGAGCGTTGGGCTCGCCCAGCCGTGCAGAATCGTTTCCACCGTCTCATCAAAGCGTACTAGAGTATCGTTGTTCAAAAGGTTCTCCGTTACCCCGCCGAAGAGCCAGAGGCACCCAGCGGCTGCCAACAGACCAACCGTGAGGTGCAACCCCAGGTACTCGCCGGGTGCCAAGCGTCGGAGTAGCCAAGCGAGTTGGCGCTCGTAGCGGCTGATCAGCCGTGCGACCGGTGGGTAGGACAGAACAGCGGCTCCGTAAAGCAGTATTTGCGTTTGATGCCTAGAGACCCAACGGTAAGAGAAGTAGAAGGCTAAACCCAAGAGCACTAGGCCGAGCAGCAGGAGGCTTGCCCGCCCTACCCACCGCTCAATAAGGTTTAAGCTCCCGCCTAGGAGGTATCCCACCATAACCGCAGCCGTAGCCCAGAGCATGCCGCCAAGAGCGTTATAGAACAAGAAGGTTCGCCAGCGCATACGGCTTATGCCAGCCACTAAAGCCCCGAAGACCCTCAAGCCCGCAACAAAACGAGCTAGAAACACAGCCTTCCCTCCGTGTCGGGCAAAGAAGCGCTCCGCGCGGGCAAGGCGCTCAGGGGTTACTAGGACGTATCGTCCCCAGCGCAGAACAAACGGACGTCGCCCTTCACGGCCCACCCAATAGCCTATCTGATCTCCGACCACGGCCCCGAGGATGCCGAACATGATGGCATCCCCTAGGTTGAGGTGCCCTTGTTGGGCCATGGCGCCAGCGGCTATGAGGATGGTTTCTCCGGGGAGGGGGACCCCACCGCTCTCCAGCAACACCCCAAAGAAGACAACCAGGTATCCGTACTGAGCGATTAGCGAGAGGATTTGGTCTATGGTTTGCAAAGTCCAATGATTCTACTCGCGCCACAAGGGGGCTCTATTCACCGAGAATCCGAGAAGGGGGCTTCTCGGAAACCGAGCATCCGGTGTATGGAGGTCCCGGAAATCGGGCTTCCGGCATTGGATGTTTCCGGAATCTTGCGCCTCCAGGGATAGGTTTATAGCAGCATCGAAAAGGGCGCACTCATCTGCTCGAGTAAAATCCGACCAACAGGCAAGCACTACCCAGAACAAGAGAACCAGCAGCCAACCCCGCCAGCCACCCCACGAAAGAGACAAAGACTAAAGCCGTCCCAAGACCTAGCGCTGCACACACAGACAGGATTTGCCACCTCCTCCTTTTATTCATCTTCCCTGCATACCAGAGGCAACCCGATTGCCTCTATTCACCGAGGTGCCTAGAAGGGATGTTCCCGGAAACTCAGTTTCCGGCGTATGGCATTCTCGGAAACTCAGAGCCAAGAAAAGAGCCGGGGCTTCTAGAAGAATAAGAAACGGAGTAGTAAGACCAGTAAGACTACTAAGGCGGGTGGCATCACTAAGAGTACCGCTGCTATAAGCCACACAACTGCGATCATGGCCCACGTAGTCCACAAGGAGTCCTATAGTGAGCGATCCAGGACCCAGTCAATTGCCCGCCTCCGTGCCTGCTTCACAACAGCGGACAATATACGGGCTACATAAGAGGTTGATGAGAGTTTTCACAGACTGAAAGAAGGAGAGACCACGAAGGCTCTGTACTTTCTGGCGGGTTCGTCTTCGAGGTTACCTTCGGGTTTCTGTTCTTCAGCGGGATGTGCCCGTGAAGAGCGAACGGCAGTAGGTCGTTGCCTCTATTCACCGAGAATCCGAGAAGGGTGTTCTCGGAAACCACATACCGCCCGACGAATCCTTACCAATAGGACCGGGGCTAAGCCGGACTAGGGCTAAGCCGCTTCTCATTGTCTTCTTAGGTTCGGGCAGTACATTGGCCTCAGCGCCCCTTAAGGGCTGGGGGAAGGAGAGAAGTAGATGGGTACAGGAAGAGATATAGAGCCCGATGGGCAGCGACTCAAGGAGCCCGAGGTAGACAGCGTACAGACGCCACGCCAAGATGCCCCACATGCGCACCAGTTGCAGGGTGACGACGTTACAGCTCTCCACAGTAGTATCCACTGGAGTTCCATAGGGACCGGCGTGCTATTGGCCATTACTACCTTCTTGCTCCTAGAGCTGCTCGCGCTTGGAAGCGGGCTGCTCACGGTAGCTGGCCCTGGTGCTGCTACTTCGGTCTCGCCGCTCATAGGGCTGGTCGCCTTCTTCATCGGAGGCTACGTTGCCGGGTTGACCTCAGGAGGAGCTGGGGGCGGACCCTTCGGGGTTCGATACACGGGTCCCGCCCTGCTCCACGGTCTTCTGGTGTGGGCATTGGGTACCGTCCTGATAGTGGCAATCTCCGTGCTCGGGCTGGGGCAGCTCTTCGGGGCCTTAGGCGAAGTGGTGAACCAGCTGACAAGCGCACTGAACCCCAACGTCGTCCCCAGGCTGTCCGTGGAAGCTGTCGGGGGTCCAGCATTGGTAGCGTTCTTCGGTCTGCTCCTGTCGGGGCTCACGGCTGCCCTCGGAGGCTGGCTCGGCAAGACGACGTCTCGTTGATTGCGGAGCAATGAGCTTATTCAACGAGTTTTAGCTAAGGGTAGTCTTCTCGGAAATTGCCCAGAATCTCCGAGCGTAGTATACGAGTGTGTATGTGCTACCCAAGCAGAGCTTAGATTAGAGGCACCACTGCCTAAGGATGTCCGAGTCCGGCACTTGCCCCGAAAGGGCGGAGGCTTGGTGGAGTTCTTGCTTATACTCTTCATCGCCTTCGCTCTGGTCTTCGGCTTCATACGCCCGTTTGTCATCGAGGCTTTCTATATCCCTTCGGAGAGCATGATCCCAACGCTTGAGGTAGGCGACCGGGTTTTCGTCAACAAGTTCATCTACCGCTTCTATGAGCCCAAGCGGGACGACATCATAGTCTTCAAGAGCATTGGGGGTAGCACCGAGGGTGGGCAGGAGGATCTGATAAAGCGTGTTGTAGGGCTGCCAGGAGACGAAATCTCAGTTCAAGACGGGGTCCTCTTTGTGAATGGCGAGCGTCAAGAGCAGCCCTACGTTAACCAACGGTTCCCCGACATCAGCTCCTTTGGTCCAATGACGGTGCCCAAGGGTGAAGTGTTCGTAATGGGCGACAATCGAGCTGACTCCCTTGACTCGCGCTTTTTCGGGCCTGTGCCTTTCGAAAACATCAAGGGCAACGCTTTCATAATCTTCTGGCCGCCAGGGCACATCAAGCTCATCTGAAATGACTTCTCGAACCTTTCAGAAGAAGGTCCCTTTCACAGATTGCCTAAGAAGGAGGGTCTTCTCGTGAACTCCCAGCGGCGTTATGAACCAACTTCCCTCCAAGCCTTGTATGCGCAACCTCGGCTCGCAAAGCACGTATTCGCAATGGAATATTAGTTTCACCGACAAAGGAGAATTAACCGTGAAATTGATGTCTAATTGTTGCAGCCTGTGGGGAGAGCTCAGTGGATAAGCGTAGACGTCGCACCTGGACCATTATCAGCCTTATCGGACTGATGCTTATAGGGGCCTTCGTTGCGGTCGTGTTGGTGGATCGCAGCCAGCAGGCGACGCGTACACCGCCGGAGGGCGTAGAGAGCTTTAGCGATCTGGACCGAAACCACGTAGAGGGGACAGTATCCTACCCACAGAACCCCCCGGTCGGTGGTGACCACAACCCGGTATGGCAGAACTGCGGCTTCTACAGCTCCCCGGTACAGAACGAGCACGCCGTCCACTCCATGGAGCATGGCGCTGTCTGGATCACCTACCAGCCTGACTTGCCTTCTGATCAGGTCGAGGTGCTGCGGAACCTAGCGCACGACAATACCTACATACTCGTAAGCCCTTACCCCGATCTGCCCACCCCAATAGTGGCTTCGGCTTGGGGTAAACAGCTACAGCTAGACTCTGCCAATGACCCTCGCCTGGAGCAGTTCGTAAGCGCCTTTCGGGAGGGTCCGCAGACGCCCGAGCCTGGTGCTCCGTGTACTAACGGGACGGGTAATCCAG
>DATDKT010000195.1:0-2383 GCA_036519775.1 Rubrobacteraceae bacterium | reverse complement strand
TCCTCGTCAAGCGTCCTTGTCGCCCTAAAGGGGCTGGCATACCGGGCAGACGTGGGTGCCACGGCCGGCGACGCGGAGTTTTAGGATCTCCGTGGAACAGACGGGGCAGGGCTCGCCCGCCCGGGCGAAGACGTTGAGCTGGTACTGGAACTTGCCACCCTTGCCAAAAGCGTCGTGGTAGGAGTCAAAGGTCGTACCACGCAACTCGATAGCCCGGCCGAGTATATCGCGGATAGCGGTGTAGATAGTCCTCACCTCCTCCCGGGATAAGGTGTTCGCCTTGCGAGTCGGGTGGACCCCGGCAGCAAAGAGCACCTCGTCTACATAGATATTACCCAGCCCCGCGACGACCGACTGGTCGAGGAGCAAGCCCTTTATGGCGGCCTTGCGCCCGAACACGCCGGTCAGGTACTCGACCGAGAAGTCCTCCGAGAACGGGTCGGGGCCGAGGCGTGAGATCAGGGGGTGATTGTCCACGCGCTCGGGCTCGTACAGGTCGAAGTAGCCGAGCCAGAGCTTGGCGAAGATCAGCACGACTGGGGCTTCGTCGTCCCCGCCCTCGAACTCGATGACGGCCGTGTTGGTGCGATCGGGCTCGCGCCACTCGGGCAACCATAGTACACGCCCCGAGATGACGAGGTGAATGAGGCCCACGACGTCCCCAAAGTCGAGCGTGAAGATCTTGCCGCGCCTCCCCGTGCCCCGGAGCGTCTTGCCAACCAGCCTCTGCGTGAAGCCCTCGACCCCGGCGTTCGAGACATCGTCTCCCATAATCTCCGCCCGGACAACCTTTCTGCCCGCAGCAAGCGCCCGGACGTCCTCGGAGATTGTCGTCACCTCTGGCAGCTCGGGCATCTAGGTCGCCCCTCCTAGGAGGTCGCGGACGAACGAGGCTACCCCATCCTCGTCCACCGGGGGCGCGACGGTATCGGCGGCGGCCCGGACCTCTTCGCTCATCCCCCCCACCGCGACACCCAACCCCGCGAAGGAGAGCATATCTATGTCGTTCTCCGCGTCCCCGAAGGCAAGCGTGCGCGCGGGGTCTATCTCCCAAAACTCGCAGAGGAACTTCAACCCCTCGGACTTCGTGCCCTCTCTCCCGCCGACTTCGACGTAGTGAGGGAGGCTCCGGGTGACGAACAGCCCGGAGAACGTGCGCTGGGCCTCGTCCAGCCAGCTCTGCACCCTGTCGGGACGGTCCACGATAACTAGCTTCGTCGGGTTTTCGCCACCGTTTAGGAGCCAGGCCGCGGGAGAGTCAACGACCTCTACGTCCGGCTCTCTCGAACGCAAGTGCCTCACTGCCGCCGGTGTCTCGGGGGAGATCACTATCCCGCCGTCGGTGAACACCCGAGCGTGGAGCTCCCTCTCCGCGGCCCACTCCAGGACCTCGACGCTCACATCCTTGGGCAGCGTTCGGTGCAGAAGCGTCTCACCGTTCATCCGGCGCACCATCGAGCCGCCGTAGCAGACCACCGGGTCCTCCTCCCCGAAGCCGAGCCTCGTCGCGTGCTCGCGGGCCCCCTCGAAGCGTCGCCCCGTCGCCACCACGAGCCGCACCCCCCGCTCGCGCAGCGCCCGCATGGCATCCACGGTTGCCTCCGTTATCGTCAGGTCGCGCCGCAGCACCGTACCGTCCAGGTCGAAGGCCCCGAGGTCGAAGGGCAGCCTGCCTTTCTCCACGTTGTAGGAAGTCTCGGTCAACAAAACCTCTCGCAAGTTGTGGAGCCGGAGTAGCTCGGGCCCCTGATCTACCGCGCAGAAGCGGTGCGATGATACCGCGACTGTCCGCCGGTGTTCAAAAACTCCTGCAAACCAGTTGATCTTGAGCCGGATCTGGTTTGGTACGAAGCCCTTGCGGATAAAGACTCCCGGTGGTTAGTACCCACCGGCGGCAGTTTGGGGAATTTATCGGAGAGGAGGCCCTTGTGGCGCAGACGGTCACCCTAATACCGGGGGATGGCACGGGACCGGAGGTAACCGAGGCAACCCGGGAGGTTATAGACGCCCTCGACGTAGGCATCGAGTGGGAAGTGGTAGAAGCCGGCGAGAAGGTCATGGAGGAGGAGGGCGAGGAAACCCCCTTGCCGGAGGACGTCCTCGAGTCGATCCGGCGCAACAAAGTGGGCCTTAAGGGACCGTTGACTACGCCCGTGGGAGAAGGCTTCCGCTCCGTGAACGTGGCCTTGAGAGCGGAGCTGGACCTGTACGCAAACGTCCGGCCGAGCAAGAGCCTCCCGGGGATAGACCTCCCCTTCGAGAACATAGACATCATCACCTTCCGCGAGAACACCGAGGACCTCTACGCCGGCATCGAGCACAGGCTCGGCGACTACGGTGGAGAATCCATCAAGCTCATCACCCGCGGCGGAACGGAGCGCCT
>DATDKT010000194.1:0-19772 GCA_036519775.1 Rubrobacteraceae bacterium | reverse complement strand
CTGGTTGGCCGGGTCGTCTGGGACGCGCTTGGCGAGTACGCTGGTAATCGCCGCCGTCAAAGTGGTCTTGCCGTGGTCTACGTGGCCTATGGTGCCCACGTTCAGGTGTGGCTTCGTCCTCTCAAACCTTCCTTTGGCCATCGTTTCGCGCCTTTCTCTTTCTTACTCGCCGGGGACAGAAGTAGCGGTGGCAGGACTCGAACCTGCGACACGCGGATTATGATTCCGCTGCTCTAACCGACTGAGCTACACCGCCAAGTCTATGTCGGGCACCGATGCCGGGCTCTCGCCCCTAGGCCCGATCCAGAGCTCCCGACCGGACTCGAACCGGTGACCCCTTCCTTACCATGGAAGTGCTCTACCTACTGAGCTACAGGAGCGTATTCTATTCGCGTGGGGGCGGGAGGATTCGAACCTCCGTAGGCTAAGCCGGCAGGTTTACAGCCTGCTCCCTTTGGCCGCTCGGGCACACCCCCGCGTGTGCCTGCCAGAGTGCCCGGATATGGTAGCAAACGCCGCCCACTTTTCAACGAGCTTCCCAAGAGCCTGAGAAGGGATTCGAACCCCCGACCTGCCGCTTACAAGGCGGCTGCTCTACCGCTGAGCTACTCAGGCTTGGTAGCTGGTCAGCATTTCAGCTCGTCAGCTTTTGTAGATTATATCTTAGTGATCTTCTGCCCTGCGTCTGAGCTCTTCGAAGGAACGGATGACTTCGGGCGAGAGCCTCTCCGCCACCCTGGCACGGAAGGGGACGTCGGGGGTGCGGGTGAGTGCTGGAAGCTCGTCAAGGAGCGCCTCGAACTCACGCGGGGTGGAGCGGGCGGCACCGAGGGCGAGGACGGCGCGTTGGAGGGCGAAGTCCGCCGTGTAGACAGTGAAGGAGCCGCTCCAGCTCCTGACCAGACGTTCTATGGTGTCGTCGGCCGATTCGTTTGAGGCGCTGTAGAATACGCGTACCGCCCCCCCGGCCCGGAGCTCGGTCCGCCCCGGCTCGGAATTGTGGGAGGCGTCGAAGACGACGACGATCTCCTGCCCCGTCCAGCCCGCTGCCTTGAGGGCATCGCTTACGAGAAGCTCCCTCGAAGCGTCGAGGCTCCCGGTGGAGCGCGTCGCGTAACGTTCTAGAGCGCCGATGACATTGTAGCCGTCCAGGATCAGGTACCGCCTCATCCCCTCTGCCGCCTCGCCTCGAAGAGCAAGATCGCCGCCGCCACCGAAACGTTCAAAGAGGAGACCGCCCCGCGCATGGGTATGGAGACCGTACCATCGCATCCCTCTCGCACCAGCCGCCTTGTGCCCCGCCCCTCGCTCCCCAGCACGAGAGCGACCGGCCCCGAGAGGTCGAGGTCCGTGTACACCGTCGCCCGGACCCTCGCCGCGTCCTCGGCCGCATACACCCACACGCCGGCCTCCTTCATCCTCTCAAAAGCCCGCCGGAGGTTCGTCTCCCGCGCCACGCGGACGTGCTCGCTCGCCCCCGCGCTCGCCTTTACCGTCACCGGGGTAACGCCCACGGCCCGATCCTTCGGCACGACAACACCGCTCGCACCGGCCCCGTCCGCCGCTCTCAAGACGGCCCCTAGGTTCCGCGGGTCCGTCACGCCGTCGAGGACGACTAGGAGCGGGTCGGGGGTGGCCAGGATCTCCTCGAGCCCCGAGTACGGGTACGCTTCCACCCGAGCCGCGACACCTTGGTGCACCACGCCGGGAACCAGTTCTTCAATGCGTTCGCGGCGGACGCGCTTCAAAGATATCCCACGGACAGCGGCTTCGGACGCAACCTCCTCGTCCCCCATCGAATCCAGAACCTCGCGGACCTCGCGGCGTTTGCTCCTGAGCGCTTCGGCCACCGGGCGGAGACCGTAGATGAGCTCCCCCTTCAATCTACTGGCGGCTTACGATAGGGCCTTCGGGAGTGTCTTCGATCGTCCAACCCTCGGCGTGTAGCTCGTCGCGTAGCCGGTCGGCAGTAGCCCAGTTCTTCTCCTGTCGCGCCTGCTCCCTGTCAGCAACTATCTGAGCTATCTCCTGCGGGAGCTCTTCCTGTGCTGACGCTGCTTCGACGCGCCAGATAATCGATAATGACCTTCCTACTACGGTTGTAGGTTCAACTGAATAGGACCGCTCCTCGTCGAGATCGAAGCCGAAGATAGTTAGGATCTCCACCAACGTACCTTTGAGCGCAGCGAACTGTTGAGCAGTCTCGGGATGAGTGGAAATCTCCTGTCCTACCCGTCCTGTAGCATCGAAGATTGCAGCCATGGCTTCCGGAGTGTTGAAGTCGTCCTGCATCGCCGCGTCGAAGCTCTCTTTAAGTCTGGCGGCTAAACTCTCTGAGAGTTCCGAAGAGGTTTGCGAGCCCGAGATACGAGCGTAAAGGTTCATCAAATGCTCATAAGAACGTCTCTTCTCCTCTAGAATCTCCTCGGAGTAGTCTATTGGTTGCGAGTAGTGGCTCTGCAAGAGCCACATCCTCACAGCGTTGCGGCCGTGGAGATCGACAGCCCTCTCGACGTCAAGAACGTTACCCAGAGACTTCGCCATCTTGTTGCTGATCTGGCCCTCTAAGGCAAGGTTGACCATCCCGTGGTGCGCCCAGGCGCGTACGAAGGTACGCTCCGGA
The DNA here is from genome assembly GCA_036519775.1 of Rubrobacteraceae bacterium. GTDB lineage: Bacteria > Actinomycetota > Rubrobacteria > Rubrobacterales > Rubrobacteraceae > Rubrobacter_F. Next base: position 17,149 of record DATDKT010000194.1, on the reverse strand, counting down.
TGCGCTCCGGCGCTCTGGGCAAGCTCGTTCTCGTGGTGAGGGAAGCGCAGGTCCGTGCCGCCGCCGTGGACGTCCGCTCCGTCCGGCAGGTGCTTCTCAACCATCGTTGAGCACTCGATGTGCCAGCCCGGCCGTCCCAGCCCCCACGGGCTCTCCCAGGAGGGCTCGCCTGGCTTGGAGGCCTTCCAGAGCGTGAAGTCTAAGGGGCTCTTCTTGTAGCCGGTCTCGGCCTTCTCGGTCTCGCGCATCTCTTCTGGGCGCTGCCTGCTTAAAGACCCGTATTTCGGGTAGCTCCCGACGTCGTAGTAGACGTCGCCGTTGCCGGGAGCGTAGGCGTGACCACTCTCGATCAGCTCCTCAGTCAGCGAGATCATCTCCGGGATGTGCTCGGTGGCCCGCGGCTCCACGTCCGGGGGTTTAACCCCGAGCAACTCTAGCCGCTCGTGGAAGGAGTCGGTGTAGCGGCGTACGATCTCCTCCCAGGAGATACCCTCCTCGTTGGCCTTGTTGATGATCTTGTCGTCGATGTCCGTGATGTTCTGCACCAGCCGGACCTCGTAGCCGCGACTCCTCAAGTACCGTACAACCACGTCCCAGAACAGAGGCGCGCGCGCGTTGCCGATGTGGATGTCGTTGTAGACCGTCGGCCCGCAGATGTAGAGGCCGACCTTGCCGTTTTCGCCGACCTCGACGGGGCGTCCGCTCAAAGTGTCCCGCACAAGCACGCTCATGCCCTTAGTCTAGCCTCTCGCGCCCGGTTTATCCGTCTCCTCGCCTCCCGCGCACCGAGCGCCGCAAAGAGGTACGCCATCTCCGGTCCCCTGTTCTGATCCGTGAGCGCGAGCCTGAGGGGATGCAACAGGTCGCGCGTCTTGATGCCCTCCCCCTTCGCCCAAGCTCGCAGCTCCTGGACGAAGGCTCTTGCATCCTCCAGGCCCTCGAACTCCCGATCCTGCAGGACCTCGGCGACGTGGGAGTAGACCGCCTCGCTCGTCTCTGGCAGCTCCTCGACGAAACCAGAGGGGTCCACCGGCCTCGTGAAAGCACGCACAAGCCGTGGAGCCTCCGAAAGGAGGCGCATCTCGTCCCGAATCGCCTCGACCACGAGAAGCTCCCGTCCCTCAGGCAGTGCTTCTTCCAGGAAAGGCGCGAGGCGCTTGTACAGTTCTCCGAGCGGCAGCCCCCGGATGCGCCGAGCGTTGACGAAGAGGAGACGGTCGGGATCGAAGGTGGCGGGGCTCGCGCCGAGGCGCAAGGGGTCCCACTCCCGTACGAGCTCGTCGAGGTCCGCGAACTCCTCTGTACCCTCCCGGTGCGACCAGCCGAGAAGGGCGAGGTAGCTCAACAAAGCCTCGGGCAGGTAGCCTTCTCTCCTGTACCCCGCGATGCTCTCGGCGGCGTGACGTTTGGAGAGCTTCTTGCCATCGGGGCCCAAGATCAAGCCGAGGTGGACGAACTCTGGCTCTTTCTCTTCTAGAGCCCGGCAGATGAGCGCCTGACGAGCGGTGTTCGGGAGGTGCTCCTCACCCCGGATGACGTGGCTTATGCCCATCGCCGCGTCGTCCACGACCGCCGCGAAGTTGTAGGCTGGGGTGCCATCCGACTTGCGTATAACGAAGTCCTCGATGTTGGAGAAGCGGATCCCACCCCGCAAAGCGTCCCGGAAGATCCCGCTCCGCGCGGGCGGCCGGAAGTACAGAGCGCTCCGGCCTGCCTCGTCCCCGGCCTCGTAGGCCAGCCCAGCTTCGAGTAGGTTATTCGCGGCCTCTTCATAGAACCCTCCGCGCTCGCTCTGCCGGTACGGGCCCTCGTCGAAGTAGAGGCCGAGCCATTCGAGGTCCTCTAACTGCAAACGCTCGAACTCTTCCGAACTCCGCGCCCGGTCCGTGTCTTCGATGCGCAGGATGAGCTCGCCGCCGTGATAACGGGCGAAGAGGTAGTTGAAGAAGGCCGTACGAGCACCGCCAAGGTGTAGCATCCCTGTAGGGCTCGGAGCGAAACGCACCCGGACCGCGTCGCGCTCCATACCCTAGCGGCTCTCCAGGAGGCAGACGGCCTGAGCGGCTATCCCCTCGCCCCGTCCGGGGAAGCCGAGACGCTCTGTGGTCGTGCCACGCACGCCAACACGCACAGGTTTTACGCCCAAAGCTTCGGCCAGGTTCCCGCGCATCACTTCCCTATAATCCCTTATCTTCGGGCGTTCGCAGATGACCACCGCATCCACGTTCGCAACCTCCCAGGGCACTCCGACGATGGTCCGGGCCTCGCGCAAGAGCTCTATAGAGTCCGCGTCTCTGTAGCGTTCGTCGGTGTCGGGGAAGTAGTGACCGATGTCTTCGAGGCCGGCCGCCCCGAGCAGAGCGTCGGTGATGGCGTGGGTGAGAACGTCAGCGTCTGAGTGGCCGAGAAGTGTCTTCTCGAAGGGTATCTCCACCCCACCGAGGATGAGCCTTTTTCTCATCCCGCCGGTCTCGGCCGCCTCCGCGAAGGAGTGAGCGTCTACCCCGAGCCCTACCCTAAAGCTCAGCTTTATGCTCCTGTTCCGGAGCCGCGCGAGCGTGCAGGATGGCTTCGGCGAGGATCAAGTCCTCCGGCGTGGTTAGCTTGATGTTGGTCTTCTCGCCTCTCACCACGAGTACGCGCCCCCCGGCGGCCTCGACGAGCGAGGCGTCGTCGGTCGCGGCGTGGAGGCGGTCTTCGGGGCCCGCGCAGAGCTTGCGGAGCAGACCAAGCCTGAAGGCTTGAGGGGTCTGGACCGCGTGAAGCTTCGTCCGGTCGAGGGTTTCGATGACGGCTCCGTCCGCTACCACCTTGATGGTATCCGAGACGGGGAGCGCAGGGATAACGCCGTCCGCGGCACCGCCCCTTGCGACTACGACGACGCGCTCCACAAGCTCCCGGGTTACGAGGCAGCGGGACCCATCGTGGACGAGGACCAATGTTTCGGGACCTTCTCTATCGAGCAGTGAGAGGCCGTTTCGGGTCGAGAGCGAGCGGCTCTCGCCGGAAGGTGAGCAGCTGGCGTACTTGCTCATGCCCGCTTCTCTGGCGAGAAGCTCTACGCGCCCCGCGTCGCCGACGACGTAGATGCGCGCCACCCCCTGAGCCTCTTCGAAGGCGCGCAGGGTATGGAGAAGGGCGGGCATCCCCAGAAGGTCGATAAACTGCTTGGGATAACCCATCCGACTGCCGGTGCCGCCAGCGAGCACTAGCGCCACGACCGGGGGATGATTATGGTCCGGCACGAGAGAGGTTATCTGGCTCCGTTTTTCAAGGCGTCGTCCACGAGGCGCTCGGCCTCGGAGGCTTCGATGCTTCGGGAGAGCGCGATCTCGGAGGCCAAGATCTGGCGGGCCTTGATGAGCATGTTGCGTTCTCCGGTGGAGAGGCCATTCTCGGCTCCGTGGACGGAGAGGTTTCGGACCACCTCGGCGACTTGCTCTATCTCACCGCTCTTTATCTTCTCCCGGTTGTGCTTGAGCCGGTGGTTCCAGTTGGAGGGCATGTGGGTGGCATCTGCCTCGAGGAGCGCGAGCGCCTCCGTAATGTCCTCCTCGCTGGCACAGGCCCTCAAGCCCGTGTCGTCGCCGTCGGCAGGGATGCTCACCGTGAGCTCGGTATCCGGCAGGTAAACGACGTAGTAGCGACGGACCTCGCCGAGTATGGTCTTCTCCTCGATCCCGGCTATACACCCCGCGCCATGGTTGGGGTAGACGACGAAATCTCCTTCGGTGAAGACCGTGCGGGCCCCACTCTTCGATGCGCTCCCTTCCTTCTCCGCCACCCTACATAACCTCCCCCGTGCTCTCCAGAGAGCGCTGCCGTTTGAGGTTGCGCCGGATGGCCCTCGCGCGCGCCTGACCCACACCCTCTACGTCGTCGAGGTCCGCCTCGCTCGCCTCCAGTAGCTCTCTCAGGGTACCGAACTCCTCGATGAGCTTCTCGGCCACCCTGCTTGGCAGGCGCGGTACGCGCTCCAGTTGCCTATAGCCTCGCGGTTTGAGGAAGAACTCCTCCAACGGCCCGGCATCGTCGTAACCCAGCACCTGGGCTAGTTCGACCGGGTCTGAGAGCTCCTCGTTAGAGAGCTCGTGCAGACTCGTCCGAATCTTCTCGTGGTCCAGCCCCTCGGTGGCGTAGTCCCGGATCAGGGCGTCGTACTGCTCGTGGACGTTGTGGAAGGCCTGTTCGAGCTGCATCTCGACGAGCCTGCCCTCCTCCCCGAGCTCCTTTATGTAGTTCTCGATCTCACCCGCTATCCTTACTGAGTACTCGAAGGTTGCCACTGCCCCCGCCACCTCACGCAAGGTCACGACCCCATCGTACTCGTGTAGCGTGAGCGTGCGGGCCTCCTCGCGCAGGCGCCGGATGAACTTCTCGAGGGTGGCCAGGGCCGAGTCAGCCTTGCTGAGCACAACCCCTATGTCCTCCAGGACGTGCGGCCCGTAAGCCCCCCGGTAGAGGCTGACTATTCGGCGCCGCTCTGAGACGACCACGACGAGGTCGCCCGTCTGCTGGGCTGTACGGTGGCCGGCCAGGTGCCTCAAGCCCGTCTCTTCCGACGGAAGCGTAGGATCAGGGGTGAGCTGGGCGTTGGCGTAGTGGATATAGGAGAGGTCCGGCGAGACGATCAAGGCGCCGTCCATCTTCGCCAGCTCGTAAAGACGCATCGGGGTGAACTCGGCCTCGATCTTTATTCCGCCGGAGATGAGGTTGAGCCTCTCTAGCTTGTACGGATTGGCCACGGCGACGAGGGCCCCGTTTTGGGCCCGGATGATGTTGTCTATCCCGTCCCGGAACTCCGTCCCCGGCGCCACGAGATCCAGGGCGCCCGAAAGCTCGGCCGGGAGATCCCGCCGGGCACTCATAGAGAGAGCGCCGTTCCCACGGCCTCCTCGAGCGTCTTGACCTCGATCACCGCAACCTCTCCTCCGGCCCGGCCATTTGAGCCGCCGTTCTCGGCGCCGTTCCGTGGGCCCTCGGGTACACCTTCGGGAGTTATTATACGCCCGAAGCCGAGCTTGAGCAGTTCGGCAACCCGCCGTGGAGCGCCCGCGACGAACCGCACGTCGCCCGTCAACCCCACCTCCCCGAAGCATGCCGCCCCCGCCTCTACAGGACGGTCGCGCAAGGCCGAGGCAATGGCCAGCGCCACTCCAAGGTCCGCCGCCGGCTCCTCGACCCTGACGCCCCCGGTCACGTTCACGTACACGTCCTGGTCCCCGAGCACAAGCCCCGCGCGCCGACTCAGGACCGCGCACAGCATGTTCACCCGCCCGACCTCGATCCCGTTAGCCACCCGCCTCGGCACCGCGAGCGGGCTCGGTACGACCAGGCTCTCTATCTCGACCAGCATCGGCCGCGTTCCCTCCAGCAAACACACCGTCACGACCCCCGGAGGCATCCCGCTCTCCCTGCGCGACAGGAAGAACGCTGACGGGTCCTCGACCTCGACCATGCCCCCTCCCGTCATCTCGAACACCCCGACCTCGTTCGTCGAGCCGAAACGATTCTTCAAAGCGCGCAGTACGCGGAAGGATTGGTACCGGTCTCCCTCGAACTGCAAGACCGTATCCACCATGTGCTCCAGAACCCGCGGCCCCGCGATAGAGCCTTCCTTAGTCACGTGCCCGACGAGCATGACGGCGATGCCTTCGGCCTTGGCGAGCCGCATGAGTCGGGCGGCCGTCTCTCGCACCTGTCCCACGCCCCCCGGGGCACCCGTAAGCTCCGGCGAGTAGAGCGTCTGGATCGAGTCCACGACCACCACCTCAGGCCGCTCCGCCAGGATCGTCGCCTCGATCACGTCCACGTCCGTCTCCGAGAGCACCCTGAAGCCCGCATCCCTAACCCCTAAACGCCGAGCGCTCAGGGCTACCTGCCGGGTAGACTCCTCACCCGAGACCATCAGACAGCTCTTCCCAAGACGCCCCATTACCTGCAGAAGGAGTGTGCTCTTTCCGACCCCCGGCTCCCCACCGATGAGGACCATCGAGCCTGGCACGATCCCACCGCCCAGGACCCGGTTCAACTCCCCGACCCCGGTGCCGATCCTACCGCCCTCGCGCTCGGTCCGCACCTCACGCAACACCATCGTCGTACCCGCAGCCCGCTTCGGCGATCTCGCGTTCTCAGCTCGCGCCGCGAAGCCGACGGTCTTCTTATCGTCTCGCATCTCCTCGACGAAGGTGCTCCACTCCCCGCAGTCCGGGCAGCGCCCGAGCCACTTCGGCTCGGTGTGCCCGCAGTTAGAACAAACGAACAAAGTCTTTGTAGCCATAAGATGATTGTACGGGATAGAAGAGAGAAAACGGCAAAAAAGAGCCGGGGCACTCTCGCACCCCGGCCCGGTAGAACTACTCTTTTTCTGTCCTACTGCTCGACCTTGACGACCTCTTTGGGCTGGGTGACCTTAATGTCTACGATGGACTCGTCCTCGGCGACATCCTCGTAGTCTATGTTGTTCGGCTCGATTATGACCTTGGAGCCGTTGGGAACCTCGCCCTTAAGAATCATCTCGCTCATAGGGTCCTCGATCATGCGCTGCAAGACGCGCTTGAGGGGCCTCGCGCCAAACGCCGGGTCGTAGCCAGCGTCGGAGAGCTTGTCCAGAGCCTCGCGAGTGAACTCTATGGTCACCTCGCGATCGGTGAGCTGCTTGCGCAGGCGCCGTATCTGAATCTCGATGATGTGGCGCATATCCTCACGCTCGAGCTTGTGGAAGACGATGGTCTCGTCGATCCTGTTGAGAAGCTCGGGACGGAAGATCTTACGAAGCTCCGTCGTGACCCGAGCCTTCATCTCCTTGTAGGAGAGCCCAGCCTCGTTGTCACCGAAGCCCAGGGACTTGGTCTTGTTGATGTGCTGGGCGCCGACGTTAGAGGTCATGATGAGGACCACGTTCTTGAAGTCCACTGTCCGGCCCTGCGCGTCAGTGAGCACCCCATCTTCCAGGATCTGGAGGAGGATGTTGAAGACATCCGGGTGGGCTTTCTCGATCTCGTCGAAGAGGACCACACTGTACGGACGGCGCCTAACCTGCTCGGTGAGCTGACCGCCTTCGTCGTAGCCGACATAGCCCGGGGGCGAACCGACGAGTCGGCTGACCGTGTGCCGCTCCATGTACTCAGACATGTCGAGCCGGATCATGGACTCCTGATCCCCGAAGAGGTACTCGGCGAGCGTACGCGCGAGCTCGGTCTTGCCCACGCCCGTGGGCCCGAGGAAGACGAACGAGCCGCTTGGGCGGTTCGGGTCTTTTATGCCGGCGAAGGTGCGCCGGATGGAGCGGGAGACGGCCTTGATAGCCTCGTTCTGCCCAACGACGCGCCCGTGCAGCTCGTCCTCCATCTTGAGGAGCTTGGCTGTCTCTTCCTCGGTCATCTTCTTGACCGGGATGCCGGTCCACATGGAGACGATCTCAGCGATCTCGTTCTCCCCGATGGAGGCTTGACTCTCGCCGTCGGCGCCCTCACGCCAGCTCTTCTCAAGCTCGCGGCGCTGCAGGGCGAGCTTGCGCTCATCATCCCTCAAGCGCGCAGCCTTCTCGAACTCCTGGCCGTCAATGGCGGACTCTTTCTGCTGCCGCACCTCGGAGAGCTCGTCGTCGATCTTCTTGTAGTAAGGCGGAGAGGCCATCGTCTTAATCCTCATCTTGGACGCCGCCTCGTCCACGAGGTCTATGGCCTTGTCTGGCAAGAAGCGGTCCGAGATGTAGCGGTCGCCGAGCTCGGAGGCGGCTTTCAGAGCCTCGTCGGTTATCTGGATCTTGTGATGCTGCTCGTAGCGGTCCCGGAGTCCCTTTAGGATGAGCTCCGTCTCCTCGACCGTCGGCTCCCCAACCTGGATGGTTTGGAAACGCCTCTCGAGGGCCTTGTCTTTCTCGACGTACTTGCGGTACTCGTCGATAGTGGTGGCACCAATGACCTGCAGCTCGCCACGCGCCAGCGCCGGCTTCAGTATAGAAGCGGCATCTATCGCACCCTCCGCGGCACCCGCTCCGACGAGATTGTGGATCTCGTCGATGAACAGGATGATGTCGCCGTGGTCGGTGATCTCCTTCATTATCTTCTTGAGGCGTTCCTCGAACTCGCCGCGGTACTTGGAGCCCGCCACGAGCGCTCCAAGGTCGAGCGTGTAGACCTCTTTGTCGGCGAGGATGTCCGGTACGCGGTCCTCGGAGATCTCCTGCGCCAACCCCTCGACGATGGCGGTCTTGCCCACACCTGGCTCGCCGATAATGACAGGGTTGTTCTTGGTGCGCCTGACGAGGATCTGCATGATCCTCTCTATCTCCTGGCTGCGTCCAATGACCGGATCTAGCTTGCCCTCATCGGCGTACGCCGTGAGGTTCCGCCCGTACTGGTCGAGCTGACGGGTCTTGGGCCGCTTGGCCTCGACCCCGCGTCCGCCGCCGGTCTCACCACTGCGGCCCCGCTGCGAGCGGCCGCCGCCGAGCATCCGCACCACCTCACGCCGGACCTTGTCCGGATCCACGCCGAGGTTCGAGAGTACCCGCGCGGCCACCCCCTCGGACTCCCTGACGAGCCCCAAAAGGATGTGCTCTGTGCCTATGTAGTTGTGCCCGAGCTGGAGGGCCTCCCGGAGCGCCAGCTCCAGGACCTTCTTCGAGCGCGGGGTGAACGGTGCCTGGCCGCCCGTCCCCTCCTCGCCGTAGCCGACGATGCTCTCGACCTGCTCTCGCACCTCGTCGAGGGTGACGTTCAGCGAGCCCAGGGCGCGCGCGGCCACCCCCTCATCCTCGCGGAGAAGGCCGAGGAGCAGGTGCTCTGTACCTATGTAGTTGTGGTTGAAGTGACGGGCCTCCTCCTGGGCGAGCACCACCACCTTGCGGGCCCGCTCGGTAAACCGTTCGAACATTAGCTGGAGCCTCCTCCGTTCCGAGGGTCCTCTGCGACTTCCCTTATAACCGTATCGGTCTTCTGTAAATACCTACGTTCGCCAGCAACCAGCGGATTATATACCGCTGAATCTCTAAATCTCATACCCATAAACTCTTTCTCCTAAATGCCGCTTATAGTATTGAGTATACAAAGGTTTTGCCCAAAAAGGTGCGCGTTTAGCGCAACCCGCTCCGCCTACTACTATATGTTGTCGTCATCCTACAAACGAATCATATTTTACGTTCCACCCCCGCCGACGGTAGTGTCCCGTATCACACGCAAAAACCGTTGTTGAACCACATCGGTAGAGAGGCCAGCAATAAAAGGGCCAGCTTTAGGACCGTTCTTCTTACCTAGAAGTACCGTATAAGCCGCGCCAAACGCCTTTTTGGGCTTTATACCGAGCTCGCCAGCAGTCGAGTACAGTATGTCCTGCACTGCCTCTCCGCTCATCGAGTTCTCCAGCCGTGGGGCAACTACGTCGAGGTACCTACGCTGGTCCTCATCCAGATCCTTAGCTGCCTCCGCCGCCTCCGGCAATAGTAAGATCCTAAACCTGAGCGACTCCGGTGCCCACTTCTCCACCCAGTTGCGGGCATAGGTGAGGTAATCTGTAAGCTTATGGTCCGCAGCAGCTTCTCCATAACCACCCTGGCGAAGCATGTCGGCCGCCGCGTCTACATCATCGCGAACGGTCTGTGCGACCGTGGTGAGATGAATGAAGGGGACAGGAATCTCTTCTGCATCGGCCTTGTACTCGTCCAAAAAGCGGGGGAACCCCTCGGAGAGGTCCAGGTCCAGGGCGCGAGCGGGGTCACGCCCCAGTACCATGCGACGCAGGGCGTCGGGGGGCATGATCTCGAGCATGTCGCCGGGCAACAAAACGATGCCTTTCGAGCTGCTCATCGCGCCGCGGCCTTTTATCTGGATCCACTCGTACTCGTAGCGTCCCGGGACCGGATAGCGAAAGACCTCTCTGGCCATCCGGTCGGCCGTATCAGTCGAGCCGCCGCGGCTCGTGTGGTCCTTGCCGAAGGGCTCGAACGTCGCCCGAAGCGCCTTCCAACGCGCTGCGAGCTCCACCCGCCAGCCGAGCTTCCCCTCGCCTCTGCCATAGTCGGCGACCTCCTCCCAGCCGTCCTCGTCTGCGTAGACGACCTTCTGCTCCTCGGGCAAGTGCTCCAAGATGCGTCCCCCGAGCTTCCCGTTCCTCGACCGCGGCAGGTAAGGTGACCAGTGCTCGGGCATCTCCCGCCCGCTCACCTCCTGCAGGATTTTGCGCAGCTCGGCGGTGTGTTCTATCGCCTCCCGCGTGACCTCTGCGTAGAGTCCACCCTCGTAAAGCTCGTGCGAGCGCAGGACCTCGACGTCTACCTCCATCTGCCTTAAAGACTCCTCAAACGGTGCGAGGAAGTGCTCGGCGTAGTTTTCGTAGCACCCTTCGGGGTCTGGGATGCGCGAGAGGCTGTGGCCGATGTACTGCTTGAACGAGGCAGGTATGCCGGGCGCTATCTTACGCAGAGGGTCTATAGTATCCGCGTGGAAGACGAAGCGCACGTCTTCGCCTCTCGCTTTGAGGGCGTCCATGACCGCCTCGGCGACCAGGACCTCGCGCAGGTTGCCGACGTGGATGTTGCCGGAGGGGCTTATGCCGGTCACCGCTACGTGCGGCCCCGGACCGAGCCTCTCGGCGACCTTTATGGCCCATTCGGGTATCAGACGACCTTTGTTACTCACGCGCTGCTCCACGGGAGACGGTGATACCACTCGGGGCGTCTCGCGCCCCGTCTAGCTCGCGGCTTCTACGTTAACGATCTCGTACTCGGTCGCGCCGCGGGGCGTGGCGACCGTTACCTTATCTCCGGCGCGGCGCTTGAGGACGGCGCGTCCGACCGGAGAGGAGTGGGAGAGCTTGCCGCTCCCGGGGTCCGACTCGTTGGCACCGACTATCTGGAAGGTCCGTTCCTCGTCCTTGCCGACCACCCGCAGGGTCACGCGGGTGCCGAGGTCCACCGAGCCAGCCTCCGCGCTGGACGGGTCCACGATCTTCGCGTTCCGCAAACGCCGCTGGACCTCGCTGATCCGACGCTCCAGAAGACCCTGCTCGGTCTTGGCGTCATCGTACTCGGAGTTCTCCGAGATGTCGCCGAACTCCCTGGCCTGCCGGATGCGATCCGCGACCTCTCGCCGCCGGACCTCTGTGAGATATTTGAATTCCTCTTGAAGCTTCTCGAATCCCTCCTGGGTGAGGAGCTCCTGGTTCCTATCCATCATAAGCCGAGAGAGTATACGGGCGGGCAACAAAGGTGTCAACGGAGGTAGCCGTCAGCTTTCAGCTTCTCTCCCGCCGGCGAATGCCGGTAACGCAGTAGGAGTGTAGCCGAACAAGCGTATCGCTTCATCCGTAAGTCCTTTACATGACCCTGCTGACGAGCTGAAATGTTGACAAGCTGAGCGCCTAGGCGTTCAGCTCATACAGGATACGCAGTCCTTTGAGGGTTAGGTCCGGGTCGAGGGTGTCGATCTCGCGGCAGTGGCGCACGATGGACGGGGCGGGACCACCCGTGGCAAGCACGTGCGCAGCCGGTTCTTCGAGTTCGTCTTTGAAGCGTCGGATCAGGGCATCCACGGCGCCCGCGTAGCCGTAGATGAAGCCGCTGCGGATGGAGTCGGGGGTGTTGGCGGCTATGGCCTTCGGCATCTTCGCTTCGAGGTCCACGTTCTGAAGCTTGACGGCCCGCGCGGCGAGCGCCTCCAGCGAGAGGTAGATACCGGGCATGAGTGCGCCGCCCAGGTATCTCGCGTCACTGTCTACGGCTTCGACGGTCGTCGCCGTACCGAAGTCCACGATGATGGCTGGGGACCCGTAGTGGCGCACCGTCGCCACGGAGTTGACGATCCGGTCCGACCCCAGGGCCCCCGGGTCGTCATAGTAGATCTCAAGCCCCGTCTCCATCTCCGACGACACAGAGTAGAACGGGACGCCGAGGATGTCCCTGGCCAGGTTTTTGTAGGAGCGAATGAGCGGCGGCACATCGCTCGACACTATAAGGGCCTGGACATCTTCCAGCTTCATGCCGCGAAGCTCCAGAAACGCGGCACAGCTAGCCCCGATCTCGTCCGCCGAGCGAAACGCCTCGGTGGCCATCCGCCAGCGCTCCCGCAGCCCCTCGCCCTCAAAGGCCCCCAGGACCGTCTGCGTGTTCCCGATATCCGCTGCCAATAACAAGCTATAGACCCTCCTCAAACTCCCTCACGTCGTCCATATCGGCCCCGGCCAGGAGTTGCCCAACCGTACCGTAACCCGGAATATACAGGTCGGGCGCAAGGTCCGCGAGCCCCTTGAGGTTGAACGCCCGTAACACGCCCGGATGCGGCACGACGAGGTGCGGCCCTTCTATCACCTCCTCACCGAAGAGCAACACGTCTACGTCCAGCGTGCGAGGGGCCTTCTCGCCCGCCGTGGCGCCCCGCTCTCGCCCCAACGCAGCCTCGACCCCCTGGCAGAAGCGCATGAGCTCGACCGCCGAGGCGCTGTACTCGACTGCCACGACGCAGTTCAGGTAGTCCGGCTGCTTCCTCTCCACCTCGACCGGCGCTGTCTCGTACACCTTGGAGACGCCGTGCACCGCGAGCAACGGACCCCGCTTCAAAGCCCCGATCACCGCCCGCAGATACCCCAAACGGTCCCCGAGGTTGCTCCCCAGGCTCAAGAAGGTCTGAGTCACCGACCGAAGGTAGCCTCGACCGAGACCCCCGAGACCTCGCGATGGGTGGGTACGTTAAGCTTGGTAACGGCGACAGTAACCTCCCGGAGCGACGAGAATCCGTTCATGACGTACCCGCCCACCATACACACTCCCGTCTCTAGCAGCTTGAACTCCTCCCTCTCCAGGAGAGCGACCACGCCCTCTATAATCGTCCCATAATCCACGGTCTTGGACAGCTCGTCCCCTTCCTCAGCATCGTAGAGGTAGCTCAGGTCCACCCGCAGCGGTTGGGGCGTGGCGCGCTCTTCTTCCGTCACGCCGCAGCGCGCGTTGACCATGAGGCCCTCCACCCGCGCCCGAAACAGCGTGATTCGGACGTTCACCGGACGATTAGTGCCTTGCTCTATCTCCCAGCCCCCACCGAGCATCCGCACCACCTCGCGCCGGACCTTGTCCGAATCTACACCGAGCTTCGACAACACGCGCGCGGCGACCCCCTCGGGCTCCCTGACGAGCCCTAAAAGGATGTGCTCAGTATCAATGTAGCTGTACCCGAGCTGCCACGCCTCCCTTAAGGCCAGGTCCAGAACCTTCTTCGAACGTGGTGTAAACGGCGGACAGCTGACCGTTCTCTCCCTACCGTAGCCGACGATGATCTTGACCTGCTCACGCACCTCGTCGAGGGCAATGTTCAACGAGTTCAAAACACGATCCGCACCTCCGTTATCCTCTTGAAGGAGGCCGAGGAGCAGATGCTCTGTACCTATGTAGTTGTGGTTGAAGTGACGGGCCTCCTCCTGGGCGAGCACCACCACCTTGCGGGCCCGCTCGGTAAATCGTTCGGACATTAGCTAGAGCCCGCTTTAGCCACAACTACCCACAACTAAGTCCGCCTGATCGCGGCCGCGACCGCCAGCGCCTCCTTATTGGCCCGCACGTCGTGCACCCGGAAAAGATTCGCACCCCGCTCGTAGGCGAGCACGTTCGCCGCCATCGTGCCGAAGAGGCGGCTTTTCGGATCTTCGCAGCCGGTGATCTTGCCCAGAAAGCTCTTGCGCGAGACCCCGACGAGCACGGGGAATCCGAGCTCGACCAGAGAATCGAGGCGCTTCAGTAGCTTGAGGTTGTGCTCCAGGGCCTTGCCGAACCCGATGCCGGGGTCGAGGATAATGTTCTCCAGCTCCACGCCCGCTCGGATGGCGCGTTCGGCTCTCTCGGCGAGAAAGTCCCGGACCTCGCGCACCACGTCTTCGTAGCGTGGGTCCTGCTGCATGCTCTTGGGCTCGCCCAGCATGTGCATGAGGATTATCGGGCAACCTCTCTCGGCCATCAGACCCGCCATCCTCGGATCTCCGAGAGCGGTGACGTCGTTGACGGCCCTTGCCCCAGCGTCGAGAGCCGCTTCAGCAATCGAGGACCGGTAGGTGTCTATCGAGACTATTGAATCCGGGCGTGCCGATAGGATGCCTTGTATCACGGGCAGGACGCGGCGCAGCTCCTCTTCGGGGCTCACCGGGTCCGCGCCCGGGCGGGTGGACTCGCCGCCGACGTCTATTACTTGCGCGCCCTCGTCGAACATCTTTTCAGCGTGTGACACGGCCGGTTCGGCGCGGAAGAACTCTCCACCGTCGGAGAAGGAATCCGGGGTGACGTTGAGGACACCCATAAGGACGGGGTCGGGTCCGAAATTTAGGCTCCCGACCCTGGTCTTGATCCTCTGGACCGCGGGCCCGCGGTTCATCTAATCTAAGTAGTCGTCGGCCTCGTGCTGACCATCGGAGCTCTGGGTCACGCTCTCGGCCGAAACCTCGTCTACGGCGTACTCCTCGACGAGGCGGGCGAGGTGCTTGGAGTCTACGGTCTCGAACTCGATCAGCTCCTTCGAGAGCTTGTCGAGCAGCGCCCGATTGCGGACCAGCAGATCCTCGGCGGTATCGTAGGACTCATCGACGATGCGCCGAATCTCCTTGTCTATCTGGAAGGCAATCTCGTCGGAGTAGTCGGGCTGGGCGTTGAAGTCCCGTCCCATAAAGACCTGCCCGTTAGCGTGCCCAAGAGCCATCGGCCCCAGCTTCTCGCTCATGCCGTAGCGCGTGACCATCTGCTTTGCGGTCTGCGTTACGCGTTCGAGGTCGTTGGAGGCGCCGGTGGTGATCTCTTCGAAGATCACACGCTCCGCCGCCCGCCCACCGAGCATCATCGCCAACTGCGCCATGAGCTGACCGCGGCTCATCATGAACCTGTCTTCGGTCGGCAAACTCATCGTCACGCCCAAGGCCTGGCCACGCGGGATGATGGTGATCTTGTGCACCGGATCAGCCTCGGGCAACAAAGCGCCCACGATGGCGTGCCCGGCCTCGTGGTAGGCGGTAATCTCCTTCTCCTTGTCGGAGATGAGCCTGGTCTTGCGCTCGGGGCCGGCAATGACCCGGTCTATGGCCTCCTCCATCTCGGACTGGTTTATCTGCTCCTTGTCGTGCCGCGCCGCTAGGAGCGCCGCCTCGTTGACGAGGTTTGCGAGATCCGCGCCGGTGAAGCCGGGCGTGCTGCGGGCGAGGGTCTCTATGTTGATATCCGGACCGAGCGGCTTGCCACGGGTGTGGACCTGCAGAATCTTCTCCCGCCCCGGCAGGTCGGGCCTATCGACCACAATCTGCCGGTCGAAGCGGCCAGGACGCAGTAGCGCCGGGTCGAGGATATCCGGGCGGTTGGTAGCAGCGATCATGATAATCCCACCCTTCGCGTCGAAGCCGTCCATCTCGACAAGGAGCTGGTTCAAAGTCTGCTCGCGCTCGTCGTGCCCGCCACCCAGGCCCGCGCCACGCTGCCTGCCGACCGCGTCGATCTCATCCATGAAGATAATGCATGGAGAGTTCTGCTTGGCCTGCTCGAAGAGGTCGCGCACGCGGGAAGCACCCACGCCAACGAACATCTCCACAAAGTCAGATCCAGAGATGCTGAAGAACGGGACGCCCGCTTCGCCGGCCACGGCCCGCGCGAGCAGCGTCTTGCCGGTCCCGGGAGGACCCACCAGCAGGGCACCCTTTGGGATCCTGGCGTCGAGGCGCTGGAACTTCTGAGGTGACTCGAGGAACTCTTTGATCTCGGTGAGCTCCTGGACGGCCTCGTCGGCCCCGGCGACGTCTGCGAAGGTGACCTTGGGGGAGTCCTTGCTGAACCGATGAGCCTTGGCCTTGGCGAAGTTCTGTAGCTGGCCGGCCTGGTTGCCTCCTCGCAGATACCTTGCCATGAGGAAAAATAGCAATACTATCAGGATCAATGGACCCAAGGTTCTGAGCAGGCCAAACCAGAACCCGGAGTTCTGCGGATCGGTGTAGAACGGTATCTCAGCCTCGTTAAAGACGGCGGCTATGTCGTAGTCCTTGGGGTAGGAGAACTCGAATTTCTGGGTGCTTCCGGCTTCCCCTTTGAGGAGGCCGGTGACGGTCTGGTCCTCGTCCTTCACCAAGAGCCTATCGTCTTCGTCATCCGAGATGAGGAAGGCCTGATCTTCGACCGCTCGCTGGAGCTCCTGAGAATCGAGCTCCCTGATATCCTCCGGGCCGCCCTTCGAGAGCATGATGCTCAGCATGGTGCTCAGCAGCACCGAGTAGGCCACTAGTAAGACCACTAGGAAGACCAGAGACACCAGGCCTCCATTTTTCTTCGGTGCCATGTCTTAGGACCTACTCTACTGATCCGTTACCCAGGTCTATCGGCCGGAGAGATGAAAATGCTTCAAGTAGGAGGCCTAGGAGCCTTTCCCATCTCGACACCTTCTCTCCCCGGCTTCTCGTCCACGGCCTCCTCGTAGGCTCGCTCAGCCTCTTTTTTCTCCCCACGCCGCTCCTGCGGTGGCTTCGAAGCGTAGTGGCCACTCGAACCATCCGGGCCGGAGAAGTAGGGCCTGAAGAGGTCTATGGGTATGGGGAACAGGATCGTCGAGTTCTGTTCGTTGGCGATCCCGTTGAGCGTCTGAAAAAGCCTCAGCTGCAACGCTGTCGGGCTTTCCAGCCGTTCGGCGGCGTCGTGCAGGCGCTGGGAAGCCTGGTACTCACCCTCGGCGGAGATGATCTTCGCCCTACGCTCCCGCTCGGCCTGGGCCTGGCCCGCCATCGAGCGTTGCATCCCCTGAGGGATCTCCACGTCCTTCACCTCGACCACGCTCACCTTCACCCCCCAAGGATCGGTGTGGTCATCGATTATCGTCTGCAGCTCTTCGTTAATGGACTCGCGGTCGCTGAGGAGATCGTCGAGGTCCTTCTGACCGAGCACGCTTCTCAGGGTCGTCTGGGAGATCTGGCTGGTCGCAAGTACGTAGTTCTCGACCTCTATGACTGCCTTGTTCGGGTCCATTACCCTGAAGTACACAACCGCGTTTACCTTTGCGGGCACGTTGTCGCGGGTTATCAGGTCCTGAGGCGGTACGTCCAGGGTCACGGTCCTAAGGTCGACCTTTATCATCCTGTCGACTACGGGGATGAGGAAGAAGAGCCCTGGACCTTTGGCTGTGCCCTGTACCCGCCCTAGCCTGAA
>DATDKT010000193.1:0-5318 GCA_036519775.1 Rubrobacteraceae bacterium | reverse complement strand
CTGAGGCGTCCCCCTATGAGAACGTATGATCGCACCCTACTCGCTCCTAGGGAATAGGCGCACGCCCTTTATTACGGAAGTTTTACAGAACCGTAACCGCAGGTTGATGAAAGTTTCGATATCTACGGTATACGTCTAATGGTGCATGATCCGACCACCATTTTGAAGGTAATGACAGAGTACTTCGGTGGCATATTGTTGCTGTTACTGACCTTCCTTTGCTGGCACTTCGACCGACATGGAAGAGCCGACGCTATGACCAAAGCTTCGTACGTCGCGCTCGTTAGCTTGATCCTTCTGATCATAAGCCTCCCTTAAGTGGGGCTTAAAAGAGGGATCATAGGGAAAACTTCAATGCCGACACCTCTAAGAAAGCACTGCTGTCAGCCGGTCCGCTTAGGCTAGGACCAACAGGAGAGGGCCGCGACGAGTACCGCGCGAGGTACGAAGGGCGTGGACAGCGCGAATGCCTCTCCTAGCCCTCCGAAGATGAAGAGAGCCACAAGAAGGCAGAGGACGACTACCGCGAGCGTTTTCCACCAATGCCGGGTCTACCACTTCATCTACCACTATGATTATCACTACCTCATGAGAGCCGGCGAGAATTGGTGAAGGTCTACGCATTAAGAGAAAGAGGAAACCCTCGCAAAAAGAGGGCTTCTGAGAGCTGCCGGAGAAGGATTCGAACCTTCACTAACTGATCCGCTAGAGTCAGTTTCCATACATCCGTGGTTGTTCACCGCTGTTCAAGAAACGGCCTTTTTAGGCCAAATTTCTGAATCTCGTGTTTCTCGTTGATCGTCGTTGTTTGCCCCCGTAACTGTCAAATCTCTGTCAAAAGTGCTGGGAACGCTACAGCTTTTCTTCCTTGTTTAGCCAGGCAAAAGCCATTCTAGTGAGGCTAGAAGAAGGTGGGCCAAGGCCCAGGGTTGCGCTCGTGGGTTGCATCCATCTGCCTCTGCAGCCGTGGCTCACGCGAGGTTCGCAACGAGTTCAAACTGGGGGGTCGGTCACCAAACAGGACAAGGATATAATTCAGGGGAAGCTCGCAGCATACCCGCCCCGCTGCCCCGCGCTGCAAGAGCAATCTTCGTATCCGTCTCCTAGATCTTCTCCTCTTTGTCGGCGACCCAGCGCCTCAGAACTTCACCCAGCTCGTCAAGGCGTACCGGCTTTAAGATGTAGTCGTCCATCCCGGCCTCGAGTGCCTTCTCCCTATCCCTCTGCATGACGTTCCCCGTCATCGCTATGATGGGCGTACGACGACCTTCGCCTTCGTTTCTCCTTATCTCTTTAGTAGCCTTATAACCGTCCATCTCTGGCATCTGAACGTCCATAAGTACCGCAGCGTAGGAAGAGGTGCGCAAGAGGGCTTCAACGGCTTCGACTCCATCCTTCACGGCGTCTACGCGGTACCCGAGCTTTTCCAACATCATCGCGGTTACATCTTGGTTCGCCGCGTTGTCTTCGGCAAGCAGGACCTCAGCTTGGCGCTCATACGCGTCCTTACCTGCGCTCTCACCAGAGGGTGCTTCAGGCTTCGAGGACGCAGGCGGAGAGCCACCGGACGGTCCTAGCACTGTCGTCAAGCAGTTAAAGAGTTGCGCCTGACGGACAGGCTTGGTCAGGACGGCCTCAACCCCTGCTCGATACGTACTCTCGACCATGTTGTACTGACTCAATGAGGTCAGCAGTAACAAGCGGGTGGAGGTTAATGTAGGATCGTTTTTTATCCGCTGGGCCAGCTCCAAACCGTCCATGCCGGGCATCAGCAGGTCAAGGACCGCTACATGGTAGGGCTCGCCTCGCTCTACAGCAGAGCGCAGCTCTTCAAGGGCGGGCAAACCGCCCTCCGCGCTTCCAACATGCATCCCCCAAGAAGTCACCTGCTGGTGCAATATTTTACGATTGGTCGCGTTGTCATCGACTATAAAAACCCGCAGGCCACGGATACGGGTACGCCGGGTAGACACTGCATCCTGTCGTGCGTCTTCTTCTCCCTTCTCGAACTCAGCGGTAAACCAGAAGGTGCTGCCTCTGCCCTGCTCGCTATCTACCTCTATCCGCGCCCCCATGAGTTCTACCAGCCGCTTGGAGATGACAAGCCCCAAGCCTGTGCCGCCATACCTGCGAGTAGTTGCAGAGCTTACCTGAGAAAACGCCTTGAAAAGCCGCTTCTGCTCTTGGCGCGTCATGCCGATACCGGTGTCCTGCACCTCGAAGCGGACGGCTATCCTCTCGCTCGTCTCTTCTACCAGCCGGACGAAGAGAGTGATCTCTCCCTGCTCGGTGAACTTAATCGCGTTACCCACCAGGTTTATGAGGACCTGCCGCAGACGGAACGGATCGCCCCGCAGCGCGGTAGGGACGGCGGGGTCGACGAAGTCGACCAGCTCGAGCCCTTTGCTCTGGGCGCCCCCCGCCAGCAGTTGAGCTACCTCCTCCACTTCTGTGTGCAGATCGAAGCTTAGGTTCTCGAGCTGCACTTGGCGTGCCTCTATCTTGGAGAAGTCGAGAATGTCGTTTAGAACACGCAGTAGGGTCTCGCCCGAGTTGCGCACCATCTGGGCGTAATCTCGCTGCTCAGGCGTTAGCTGAGTGTCCAGCAACAACTCCGCCATGCCAAGCACGCCGTTCATGGGCGTACGGATCTCGTGGCTCATGCTTGCCAGGAACTCGCTCTTGGCTCGATCGGCAGCCTCGGCCGCCTCTCTTGCCACTCGCTGCTCTTCGGCCTGCTCGCGTTCAATCTCAGCGTTCACTATGCTCACTAACGTGTTGCGCAGTTCGTGAACAGAATCCAATTCGTGTGAGGCCCACGGTAGCGAGCGTAGACGAACCGTCTGTTTCCAGTCTTCGAAAGATTTCCGCGGGTTGATACGTCCCGTCTGCTCGTCAACGTCGATGGCCTTATTCGGGTTGCCCCCCCAGGTCACCGTCCTCACTACTTCGGGCCTGAACCACATTACGTAGCAGCCGCGCTCCGGCAGGATCTCCAGCGCCAGCAGCCCGCTTGCCACATCCTTCCACTCCGCGGCCGACTCGTACACCGAGGGCAAGGAATCGGTCCAGTAGAGTGATTCGAAAATCCTGGATCGGACCCACTCCCGAAGTCGTTCGAGAGTGCCCTCATCGGGCGTTTCCCCGAGGGTCGTGTACTGGTCCTCCCAGAACACGGCGGCGCCCGAAGCCTCGACGAAGTCGAGCAGGTTTGGGCGAAACCCTGTCAGGCCTTCGGCAAAATGCTGCACGCCCGCAACATGCTCGATGAACTTGGCCCGGATACTCGTCCGCTCCGTATGGTAGGAGTAGTTGCTCGTCGCCTCCTGCACCCTGACCTGTGAAGAGGCAGCCTGCCCGATAAGCTGGCAGTTCTGCCGTATCGCGTAGGGTAGGTACCTGGGCGAGCGATGATGGCAGGCCACAAGCCCCCACAACCTGCCATCATGCAGCAGAGAGATGGACATTGAGGCGGCCACGCCCATGTTCTTCAGGTATTCAAGATGGATCGGAGAGACGCTGCGCAGGACCGAGAAGGACATGTCGAGTGGCTCCGTGAGGTCAGCGGTACCCAACAGGCCAGCGGGCCGGTAATCCACGGTAGGTATAAGGCGGATCCAGTTCAGAGCATAGAGCTTGCGAGCTTGTGGAGGTATGTCCGATGCCGGAAAATGGTGATGTAGATAGCTGCCGGTGTCTTCGGCCTTCGCCTCGGCGATGACCTCGCCGTTCCACTCGGGATCGAACTTGTAGACCATTACTCTGTCGAAGGCCGTAATCCGGCGCACTTCTTCCGCGATCGTCTCGCATAAGGTTTGGATATCTGGAGTACTCTGGAGGAGTTCTAGGGCACCTCCGATATTACTGGCGGCGTTCTGTACGTACCGCTCTTCTCTTGTCCTGCGTGGCTCCAGCTCGAAGATGAGGGCACCGCTGTGTCTATGAAGAACCCCGTCGAAACCAGGTCCCTGATCGTTGCGGAGTTCTACACGAACGGGATTAACAACAGCAACATTCTTGAGACCCAACACCTCACGGAGATGGTCCATACACTCATCCTCTATGAATTGCATTAAAGGCTGCTGGAGCAGATTTTGAGCATCGACGCCAAGAATATCGAGTGCGTTGACACTAACCTGGGTGATGGCCAGATCCGATTCTCTTAGATTAAGTAGTACCCCATGAGGTTGTATGGCTCCGGGTACGTGTATCGGTTCCCGCTCGCATTCTGTCAGGTCCACGGCCCTGGCTACCGGTTCTCCGTCAGCCACTCTGCACGCCCTCCTTCGAACAACCAGTAGTCCAGCGAGACGAACGTCTCACACGCGGATGTGACGAGCTGCTCTTCCTCGGTTCTTCCGTACTTGGAGCAGTACGAGCTTAGCGTCTCCCGGAAAGATTTCCACATCAGCCCCACCTCATCCCCGTAGCTGCAGAAGAATGCACACCCTCTATCCTCGTCAAGGGCAAGGTTTTTCTTTAGGTGCCGGCCAATAATCTGACCGCCAAGGGTTGCCCCTTCTAGCACGTACAAACAGCCAAGGGCCTCGGTGATGCTTTTGACCTCGGGCAAGCGCTCGCACCGTGGCAACTGACTTAGTTGAGGCTGGGTCACCACCTTCAGCCAGAGCAGGTCCCTTGCGAGGAGAGGAGCTTTTTGCCGCCGTTCAAGATCGACTGGTAGATTGTGCCAGCCAGGGAGCGCGGCGATCCGCTCCTCAAGAGGCTTGTAGAAACCGAATAGCCTCTGGAGCAGGGCTATGTAGGTACCGATAGATATAGTGCCCAGCAGAGGGGCCATCTTGCGTTCCAGCGCCTCATGGTAAGTTCTGGTCCCCTGCTTTAAAGCCAGCAAACAGTCAACTTTCTTTACCGAAATTGCCTAGTGTCAGTCGCCGAGGAAACACCGAGTTCCTCTCTGAGCCTTGCAACCCGTATACTCCTGAACTCTGGGGCCAGTTCCGCTATTTGCTGACGCTGCTCTAGGATCATTGTTCGTTCTTGCTATTTCGTAGTCTAAAGCAATCTTGATTCGAATTGCGCAAATCCCTTCACCACTTACTCACAACGGTAACAGGAGCCGCATACTGAGGCAAGGGACGAATGGGCACCAATGTCAGGGGCCTCTCTAAGCTTGGCTGGAGCAGGCAGGGTCGGGTAAACGATCACTTTTGCCAGTGCGTTCCATTCGAACTTATGCAGATAGGTATTAGCCTACGCTTAGATAAGGAAAGCTAGAGGCGCTTGTAGACGCAAGTTGTCGTTGGTCTAGGAGGGCGCGAGACCATGACGGCTATCCGGTACTCTTCTTACGGGGG
>DATDKT010000192.1:0-4833 GCA_036519775.1 Rubrobacteraceae bacterium | reverse complement strand
TCGGAATCCTGCCTGCGACCTCCTCCCTCGTCGGTCACGTCACTCCTCTTCGTCTTCAGCGGTGCGCGTGTAAGGGTTGCCCCGCTCCTCCTCGGGTGGCCCGCCGTGCTCCTCTAGGAGCATCGCTGCGTGTTGGGGCGTCGGGATCTCCCGTACCCAGTAGGTTATCTCCCTTTCCCCGTCGCACAGCTCGTAAACCGGATCGTCCATCTCTCCCGCCCATCGGGGGACGAGTATGGACAGGTCGCCGTCTTCGCCGACGAGCAGATAGTCTGAGAAACTGCCGTCAAGCTCCCAACCAGCGTCCACGAGATCACGCTCTATCTCTTCCCGGCTCACCACCGATCGCCTCCTTCCCTCGGCTCTCGCGTTGCAGCCAACCTCTGGCGGCAACGCTCCGATACTACCCTAAACCAAAAAGTTAAAGCAGTAGAAGGGCCACACTCCGTGAAGACTTCCAACACTACCTTGCGCTTGAACCTGTCTATTCTCTCGCCCACGCTAGAAAGCATGATCTCCGGCCTGTGCTCCTGTGCGTTCCTATTCTTGTTGCGGTAACGGTTTGATAACCTCCCCATAGGTTAGTGGCGCGGGCTTCGCAGCCTCCAAAAGCGGTCCGCACCTCTTCTCTCTATACTTTGGCCAATTCTAACCGCTCGGGCCCTGAGCCGGCTGGTGTAAATACTCGGAACCGGAAGGGCGTGTTTGCAGAATGGAATCTGATGCCCCTCCGGCTCTTTCACTCGGGCCCCTCTCCCCATCGGTAGCGCTTCGATGAGCGCGTTTCGGGTGATCTCTCACTCAACCCGCACCCGAAGACAAGGAGTATACTCTGCGGATCGTGGAACAGTTTCAAACAGCATCGTTCGGAATCGAAGAGGAGCGCATAGCGTGGGAGGGTCTGGCCTCCACCTGCTCCCCACCCATAAGGAGGCTTGGGGCTTTCCTGCTCCTCGGTTTCACAACTTTCATCGCCACGACTACCGCCGTGGCGCTGTTCTACAACCTCTTCGGAGCGCGCAGCGTGGAGAGCCAGGGCGTCGCCGTCCCACCGGAGGCGTTCTACGCTGCCATGTTCTTCAGCCTCGCGCTCGGCGTCGGGGGGTACCTCCTGTGGCTGCTCAAGAGCCTCCGCTCCTACGACGCGTTCTCGAGGGTGCTGCGCCGGGGAGGGCTCTATCCGAAGCAGCCTACCTTTAAGGGCCTAACAGCGTACTCCGACGAGCAGCTCCTCGCCCTCCGCTCCCGCTACGAGAACCTCAAGGATGGACACCTCAAGAGGTTCTTCGAGACCACGTTCGGGTACCAGGCGGATGACTCTTTCTCTTTGGGTCCCTTGAGCGTCCTGCCTGAGACGTTCGAGATGGACTCCTTGCGGGTCGAGTGGGAGGCTAACCTGATCCTCTCCTCCGAAGAGGGGCCGCGGCCGGAGATCGGCTGGTGGGCCGAGGGCCGCCACGGCCTCTTACCCCGCAAGCCCGACGAGGTGCGCAAGCTCGCTTACTCTCTGCGCTACACCGAAGACTCCGTCCGCGCTCTAAAGCGCCGCTACGGCTACCGGGCCGCCCACTGGCACGCCACCGTCCCCGAGGGCAAGCTCTGGGACGCCGTCCGAGACTACGAGGATGCCCGCCGCCTCCAGGCCGCCCTCCACCGCAGGTCCCGCGTAAGGTAGATCCCTTTGGGTAAGGCCCTTCGGGGCCAACGCCTACAGCTGCCGCGCAAACTACGGGTATGTATACTTCCCGCCGAGGGTAAGTTCGGGCAACCGAGAGGAGGAGTGAATGAGCGAGGCGGCAAGACCGGGTGGCACCTACCAGACCCTCGACGAGCAGAGGGAGAGGCTCTCTCCGGCGGAGGAACGCTTCGAACGGTTTCGGCAGACGATAGGGCTATTTCTGGGCCCTATAGTCTTCCTGGTGATGTACTTCATCCCCCTGCCGCTAGAGCCCGCGCAGCAAGCCCTGGCGGCGATCTTCTCCTTCGTCATCGTCTACTGGCTCACGGAGCCTATTCCTATCCCTGTGACGGCGGTGCTGGCTCTGGCGATGTGCGTGCTCTTTGGGGTGGCCTCTGCTGAGGCTGTCTTCGGCGCCTTCTCGTCTGACACGATCTTCCTGTTCATCGGGGCGTTTATCATCGCCCAAGCGATGATGACCCACCGGCTCGACAGGAGGTTCGCCTTCCGGGTGCTCTCGCTACCCGGAGTAAGCAACTCAACCTACAGCGTCATCATCGCCTTCGGCGCCATCGCCATGGCGATCAGCGCCTTCATCTCCAACACCGCCACCACCGCCATGCTCCTCCCGATAGGTCTGGGCATGATGGCCGCTCTGGGAGGTTTGGTCGCCGACCAGGCCGAGGGCGAGAGGGACCCCAGCCGTCTCCGCTTCGGCACCGCCATGATGCTCATGATCGCCTACGGTGCATCGGTAGGCGGTCTTATAACGCCTATCGGCAGCCCGCCGAACCTCATCGGGATCGGCTTTATCGAGGACGAGACGGGAGAGTCCATCTCCTTCTTCGAGTGGACCGTAACGGCGCTCCCGATCGTGATCCTTATGTTCCTGGCTCTCTGCGTGATCCTGATCCTCCTCAACCGCCCGGAGGTGCGTAGAATCTCGGGCGCGGATGAGTACATCGCCGAGGAGCGCAGCAGCCTCGGCGGGATCTCCGCGGGCGAGCGCAACACCCTTATCGCCTTCGGGCTCGCGGTCACCCTCTGGATCCTCCCTGGGATCGTGAACCTCATCGCGGGCGAAAAATCCGCACCCGCGACCTTCTTGAAGGACCACCTGAACGAGGGGGTGGTGGCGATCCTCGCCGCGGCACTCCTCTTCATCCTTCCGATCAACTGGGCTGAGCGGCGCTTCACCATGACCTGGAACGACGCTGTTCGCATAGACTGGGGCACCATCCTGCTCTTCGGTGCCGGCATCACCCTGGGCAAGTTACTCTCCGACACGGGACTCGCCAAGACCATAGGCAACGGGGTAACCAGCGCCCTGGGTCTCACGAGCCTGCTCGGCATAACCCTGCTGGCCACGGTGGTGGCGATACTCATCTCCGAGACCACCTCCAACACCGCGAGCGTGGGGATCGTGGTCCCGATCGTCATACCCATCGCCAACGCCGCGGGGGTCGAGCCCCTGATCCCGGCTCTGGCCGCGATCTTTGGCGCCTCTTACGGCTTCATGCTCCCGGTCAGCACGCCCCCGAACGCGATCGTCTATGGTTCTGGCATGATCCCGATAACCAAGATGGTCCGCTCCGGCGTCGTCTTCGACATCATAGGCGCCGTCCTCATAATGGCCGGTGTCACGATAATGGCCCAGCTTATCGGGCTCGCGTAGACGAAACGAATGCGGGGAACACTCCCCCTATGACAGCCAAACTCGTCCTCGGCCCGCTCCTCCGGTACACCGGAGCCCGCGACGCCACGGTCTGGGTAGAGACGGACGGTCCTTGCGAGGTCGGGGTAACGGCCGATGGTTCGAGCCACCGCTCACGTACCTTCTGCGTCGAGGACCACCACTACGCCCTGGTGAGGATCACGGACCTCGAACCCGGCTCGTTCTACGAATACTCGGTGGCATTAGATGGCGAGAAGGTCTGGCCGAAGGAAGATGACCCTTTCCCGCCGCCCGCGATCCGGACCATAAAGCCGGACGGGAATCTGACCCTCGCCTTCGGCTCCTGCCGCGTCGCGGTCCCGCACGAGCCACCATACACGAAAAAGCACGGCGTGCTCGCGCGCGGGGTCGCGGGCGGGTTCGAGCGAGACGCCCTCTATGCGCTCGCCCTCAGGATGCGCGACGAACCTAAAGAGAGCTGGCCCGACGCGCTCCTTTTGCTCGGCGACCAGATCTACGCTGATGAGGTCTCCGCGGGCACCCAAGACTTCATCCGTTCCCGGCGTGACCCCGACGAAGCGCCCGGGGACGAAGGGGTCAGGGACTTCGAGGAGTACACGCACTTGTACTGGGACTCCTGGAGCGACCCGACCATCCGCTGGCTGCTTTCGACCGTTCCCTCGACCATGATCTTCGACGACCACGACGTCAACGATGACTGGAACACCTCTGAGACCTGGGTCCGGCAGATGCGCAAGAAATCGTGGTGGGAGGAGCGCATAATCGGCGCGTTTATGTCGTACTGGATCTATCAACACCTCGGAAACCTCTCCCCGGAGGAGCTGGAGCAGGATGAGCTGTTTGAGCAGGTCCAGAGAACCGAAGACGCGACGCGCGTCTTGCGCGAGTTCGCCTACAGGTCCGACCGCGAGGTCGGGGCCAGCCGCTGGAGTTTCCACCGCGACTTCGGGAAGGTCCGCCTCATCATGATGGATTCGAGGGCCGGAAGGGTTCTGAAAGAGGAGCGCCGCTCCATGCTGCACGGCGCCGAGTGGGCCTGGATCGAGGACAAAGCCAGCGGGGAGTTCGACCATCTCCTCTTTGGCACCTCGCTCCCGTTCCTCCTCTCGCCCGGCCTGCACTACCTCGAAGCCTGGAACGAGGCCGTCTGCAAGGGCGCCTGGGGAAGACCGGCGGCGTGGCTCGGCGAGGGCATCCGCCAGCTACTCGACCTCGAACACTGGGCCGCCTTCCACAACTCCTTCAAAGAACTCGCCGATCTCCTGAGATCCGTCGGCTCTGGGGAACGCTCGTCCGGAGATCCCCCGGCCTCGGTGCTCGTACTCTCAGGCGACGTGCACCACGGCTATCTAGCCGAGGTTGACTTCGTCGGAGACGGCGTCGAGAGCCCCATCTACCAGTCGGTCTGCTCGCCCCTGCGCAACCCCCTAGGCATGCCCGAACGTCTCGCTATGCGAGC
>DATDKT010000191.1:0-5224 GCA_036519775.1 Rubrobacteraceae bacterium | reverse complement strand
GAGCGGGAAGGCCGAGGAGGCAAGACGGCAGCACGCCCGCTACTACCTCCTGGCCCTGGCGGAGCGGGCCGGGCCCGGATTGAAAGGACCCGGCCAGAGAGCCTGGCTCAAACGGTTGGAGACCGAGCTCGACAACCTGCGTGCCGCGATCGGGTGGTCCATCGACCACGGGGAGGTGGAGGCGGTCGCACGGATGGCCTTTGCGTCGTGGCTCTTCTGGTGGCTGCACGGGCATCTGGACGAAGGACGCCGCTGGATGGAGAAGGCACTGGCGAGAGAGCCCGATATGCCAGACTCCGCTCGGGCGAGGCTTCTGCTCGTCGCGGGGACACTCGCCCAGGGTCGATCCAACTGGGAACCCGCCCGGTTGTTTCTGGAGGAGAGCTTGGCGTTGTTCCGGCAGCTGGATGACGAAGAAGGAGTTGCGTATGCGCTGGCTGGCATGGGTCTCGTGGGCCTGGGTCAGAAGCAATACGAGCGAGGGCTAGCCCTTGTGGAAGAGTCCATAGACCGCTTTCTCAAGATAGGAGAGAAGTGGGCTGCCAGCCCCATGCTGAGTTTCGCTGCCGCAGCGAGCCTTTCCCGGGGCGATATCTCCCATGCACGGCAGTTGGCGGAGCGAGGGCTATCGCTGGCTCGGGAGGTAGGGGCTAGGGATGCCGTCTACTTGACGCTACACGCGCTGGCGACGGTAGCCCGGGCCGAAGGCGACAACGAGTGCGCGGCACGTCTCTTCGGGGAAGGCTTGACGCTCTCGGCCGAAGTCGAAGACCACAGCAGCCTAGCCTACTACCTGCAGGGACTAGCAGCTATCGCCGCCTCCGAGGATAGATTGGCGCGCGCGGCGCGGCTGTGGGGGGCCGCCGAGACGCTCCTGGAGAGGACCGAGATCATAGCGTATGCCCATGCGCCCGACCACTCCCTTTACCAGAGGCAGGTGGCCGCCGCGCGCGAAAGGCTCGACGAAGCGGCGTGGGAAGCGGCCTGGGGCGAGGGGCGAGCGATGATGCCCGAGCAGGCAGTGACTTACGCACTCAAGGAGGGCGAAGCCTCACCCGCATGAGCAGTGAGCGGCAAGAACAGTTGTAAGGTCTGATAGTGGAAACTAATGGTGTATGAGGCCCGCGTGGCTTCGACACAGCCCTGACCAAGACGCAGAAGACTCTCCCTTTCTCTGCCGACCTCGAGCCGCGATGCTCTACCGTCAAAATCGATGCGCGCTGCCGTCACGCCTACATTCGACAAAGGGTGCCTCCCGGCGGGTTGCGGTAAGTTAGCCTGGCTTTAGCGCCGAGGGCTTTTTGCGTTCCGCAATTTTACCTGCAAATCGCAGCAAAATAGAGAGCCGACGAGCGGACTCGAACCGCTGATCTGCTCACGTTACGAGTGAGCTGTTCGACTACTGGACGAGCGAGCCACTCTGCGCCCCTATCCTTATTAATTTGTGTCTTACTGAACCGTGACGAACGTCAGCATCGCAACTATCTATGTGAATGCTGCAGCTAATTCTGGAAAGTCACGAGATAGCGATCCAGAGCGTCACGAGCCCCATGACGCATATCTGTCTCGCGCACGTCCGTAGGATAGCCGCGCCCTCTTTTACTTTACGGCCGTGACCGTGAGGCGGGGCACTACTAGTGTGGATGGTGTACAGAACTCCTCGGGGTTTCGAGGTACGATCGGAGCTTCCGGGCGGCGGCCTCGGGGTTTTCAGCGTCGAGCACGGCCCGCACGACCGCGAAGCCCGGCGCGCCCGCTTCGGCGACCTCCCGGGCGGTCTCGAACGTTATCCCGCCGATGGCGAACCAGGGCAAGGATATGTTTGCATGGGAGATCTCCCATAGGAGCGAAGGACCTTTTCCTTCGGCGTCGGACTTGGTCGGGGTGGCATAGATAGTCCCCACGCCGAGGTAATCCGCGCCCTCCCGGACGGCCCCGAGAGCCTCCTTCACGCTGGAGGCCGACCGGCCAACCACGGCATCCGGACCCAAGACCTCGCGCGCCTCCTCTATAGAGGCGTCTTCCTGTCCGAGATGGACGCCGTGCGCTTCAGAGAGCCGGGCCAGCTCTACATCGTCGTTTACGGTAAAGACGACGTCTGCCCCCTCACAGAGCCCCTTGAGCTCCGCGGCCAGCGGGAGCAGCTCCTCGCGCGAGGCGTGCTTGTCCCTGAGCTGCACGACGTTTACGCCCCCGCGCACGGCCGCTTCGAC
Source organism: Rubrobacteraceae bacterium (assembly GCA_036519775.1). Lineage (GTDB taxonomy): Bacteria > Actinomycetota > Rubrobacteria > Rubrobacterales > Rubrobacteraceae > Rubrobacter_F. Next base: position 3,011 of record DATDKT010000191.1, on the reverse strand, counting down.
TCTGAGGGACAGATCCGGCCGGGGATCGGTGACGAGCAAGAGACGGGCCGCCCGAAGACGTTCTCTGGGGTTCATGCACTTATAAGTTTGGGTGGCCAGGCGACGACGTCAAGGCGACGAGAGTAGTGCAAAAGGGGCTCCGTCTCCGGCAGCGTTACCCTGATCTGGGAGGTCATCTCGAGCTCCTCGACCTCGGCCTCGGCCCTCTGTAAAGGCCAGAGCTCATGGTGAACGTCGCCGCGCCGGACACGCCTCTCCCCGTTGACCCCCGCGCTGTACAGGCAGTAGCGCTCGGTGAGGAAGCTCTCCAACGTCCCGGGACGGGAGTCGAACCGCTCGCCTGTGGGCCGGTAGGAGGCGACGAACCTGGCGGGCGGCGCGTCCTTGTGGGTACGCGCACTCCTGTAGCGCACCTCTTCGCCGCGCACCTCGCAATACATCCCGGCGTCGAAGTAGGGCAGCCCGAACGTGGCGCGGGCGAGGCGTACAACCACGGGGTTGTGGGCGTCGAGGCTGAAGAACCAGAGACCCGGCCTACTCTCGTGCGTCACGTAGGTGCGGAGGTTGAGCTCCGGGAAGCTCGACAGCCACGGGACCGCCGGCAGGAACCGGGGTCTGACGCTCTCCATGCGGAAGGGCACCACGCCCAACCATGCCGACCCGTCGAAGGTGTCGAGCTTTAGCGCGGGAGGGATCAGGGGCCGCAAGACCTCCTCCGGCACGGGCCAGTGCATGAAGAGCAGGTCTCGCCAGCGCATGCGCAAGACCCACGAGCCCTCCGGGAGAGGGTAAGGACGGTGCTTCGTCCGGTTCAGGACCTTTTCGAGCTCGGACCCCATGATTCGGGTTCATACTAGCAGTTACCTCGCGAGATCCTGTAACCGCTTTTGCCCGCGCGGGGAGCTAGAAGGACGGTCAGCTCCCTGACACCTCCTCCATCCGCAGCGCGTCGTCGAGCCCGGTCGGGTCCCCGGCAAGCCCGGCGAGGGCGTCAAGGAGACGGGGCTCGAAGGTACCGGCGCCCTCCGCCCCTTCGGCGGCGACCTCCCCCGCCCCCCCGAAGTAGGCGAGGGCCTGCGCTACGGTCTCGGCCCCCCCTCCCCCTACGGCGGCGAAGCACCCTACGACCGCGGTCGAGGCGCAGCCGCTCCCAACGACGTGGCCCATGAGAGGATGACCGTTCGAGACGCCCAACGTGCGGTCGCCGTCGCTCACGTAATCTGTCTCGCCAGTGGCGGCGACGGTTACTCCTAATGCGCCGGCGGCCTTGCGAACGGCGGTCTCGGCATCGCCCATCAAGCTCTCGACGCCGCGTACCTCGGCGGAGAGACCGGCCAGAGTGGCTATCTCGCCGGCGTTGCCGCAGACGACGGCTATCTCAATCTCTGAGAGGAGCCGCTCGGCCGTCTCCGTACGAAAAGCTGTTGCCCCGGCGCCCACCGGGTCCACTACCACGGGGATGCCCCGCTCGTTGGCCTTTCTGCCAGCGAGCAGTACAGCCTCGACGAAAGGCGGGTCCAGCGTGCCGATGTTCACGACGAGAGCCGAGGCGAGGCCGACCATCTCCTCGACCTCTTCGTGGGCGTGTGCCATGACCGGGAGCGCCCCTACCGAAAGGGTCGTGTTGGCGACGAGGTTCACCGTAACGTAGTTGGTCAGGTGGTGGACGAGCGGCTTCTCTTCGCGGATCCTACGCAGCGTCTCCTCGGCCCTCATCTTTCGGCTCCTTCCAGGACTCTGCCAAGGGTATGGACCGGTCCCGCGCCCGCCCCTATCTCACCGAGGCCGTACTTGACGGCTTCGGAGGCTACCGCGTGCGCTTGGTGAGCGGCCTCTACGAGCGGATAGCCCAGAGCCAGGAAGCTCGCCAGAGACGAGGAGTGGGTGCAGCCCGCCCCGTGCGTGTTCTCCGAGGGGTAGACGGGACCTTCGATCCTCTCGAACCTCTCCCCGTCGTAGAGCAGGCCCGCCCCGGAGGCGGTGTGTCCGCCGGTGATGATCACGGCCTTCGGCCCCAGAGCGTGGAGCGTCAAGGCGCAGTCCTCGATCCGGTCCTCGTCAACCTCCTCCCCCACAAGCGCGAACGCCTCGTTGGCGTTCGGGGTTATGGCGGTCGCGAGCGGGAAGAGCGCGTTCTTGTAGGTCTCCACCGCGTCTGGCTCTAGGAGCACCGCCCCGCTCTCGGCGACCATCACCGGGTCCACGACGACGTTCGGTAGCTGGAGGCGATCCACGGTTTCGGCGACGGCGGAGATGATGCCGGCGTTGAAGAGCATCCCAGTCTTGACCGCGTCTACCCCGATATCCGAAGCGACGGCCTCTATCTGCTCCACGGCGACCTGCGGCGGGAAGGCGTAGATGTCTGTAACACCCACCGTATTCTGAGCGGTGGTGGCGACGATAGCGGTGGTGCCATAGACGCCACAGCGCAAGAACGCCTTGAGGTCGGCCTGGATGCCGGCTCCCGCCCCAGAGTCGCTGGTGGCTATGCTAATGACTCGTTTCATAGAACCTCCTGTGCGTGGGAGCCACACGGTTTAGGACATCACCAACCCGCCGTCGCACGTTATGTATTGGCCGGTCACGAAGTTCGCCCAGGGGGAGGCAAACATCAGGACGGCGCGCCCCAGGTCTTCGGGGGCGCCTAGACGCCTTAAGGGCGTGGAGCCCGCGACGATGTTGCGAACCTCTTCGGTGGTCGCAGCGCTGGCGTCGGTCTCGTCCACGAGGCCGCCGGCGATCATGTTCACCGTTATGTTGTGAGGACCGAGCTCCGCCGCCAGGTTGCGGGAGAAGCCCAAAAATGCGCTCTTGGCGGTAGTGTAATCGTGGTAAGCGACGACGGGGTTGTTTATCAGGTTGGAGAGGATGCTAACGATCCTGCCACCGCCCCTCTCGATCATGCCCGGCGCAACGGCTTGCGCGCAATACAAAGCGCCCTGGAGCGCGCCGAGTTGGTGGAGGTAGTCGTCCCACTTGATGTGCGCGAGATCTTTGCGAGCGACGGGGTC
>DATDKT010000190.1:0-5672 GCA_036519775.1 Rubrobacteraceae bacterium | reverse complement strand
CTCTCCCGAGGGCTCTATCAAGCGATGCACGAGCTGGAGGCTCTGCAAACGAAGCGAACGGGCGGGGCCGCTCCTTTGGCCCGCCTCGACGCGCAGGGCCTCGAAAGCTAAAACTGCCAAACGAACCTCCCTTAGCCGACTTCCCGCTCCAGCCTTATTAACCTCTTGGGCGTGCCGGCCACACGAACCGTTTTTTACTGAGTGTAGAGGGGCTCGAAGTTGCTACCCTGCAGGGTATGGACGAGAAGGTAGATATCCTGAACTCCCGTGGGGGGAGGACCGGCGAGGTCGCGTGGAAGAGCGAGGCGCATCAGCTGGGGCTGTGGCACCGTTGCTTTCACTGCTGGATCTTCTCTTCGGAGACCTCGTTCGAAGGGCCGCACCTCTTTGTGCAGCGGCGCACCGCCGGGAAGGAGACCTGGCCTAACAAGCTGGACGTAACTGCCGCCGGGCATATTGGAGCCGGTGAGGAGGCGCTCGAGGGCGGGCTCCGGGAGATCGAGGAAGAGCTGGGCCTGACGGTCGAGCCTGACGACTTGGTCTGGCTAGGGACCCGCAGGTCTGAGCTGGAGATACCGGCCGGGCTCGACCGCGAGTTCCAGGAAGTTTTCCTGCTTGTACGCACCCTCTCTCCCAAAGAGCTGCGGCTACAGGAGGAAGAGGTCGCCGCCGTCGCACGCCTCCGGCTCGACGACCTTGAGACGCTGTGCGGGGGAGGCGAAGTGCTCGCGGAGGAGTGGGCGAGAGGGGAGGCCTCCACCGTTTCGGTGAGCCTCGCGGACTTCGTCCCCGGCGAGGACGAATACCTTCCGCGGGTGGCCCGCGCCGCCCGCGCGTATTTGGGTGGCGGATCTCCCGGCGCGCTCTTTTAATGTAGCCCGTTGGCGCTCGGCTATCGGTCGCATTTCACCTCCATGCCCGGGGTTCGGGAGGCACCGATCGAGATCCAGAGATGTGGATGCGCAGGGATAGTTGTGGTGTGACGTGAGGCAGCGCCGGAGGTTATCATAGGTATAACGTCGGGAGTGATGAAGAAAAGGTAGAGGTGGGGAATGAAGGTAGCGCTGGCCCAGATCAACACCGTGGTCGGCGACGTGTGGGGTAACGTCGAGAAAGCCACCGGCGCTTTGGAGAGGGCGGTCGAGGGCGGCGCGGATCTCGTCGCCTTCCCGGAGCTGGCCATGACTGGCTATCCACCCGAGGACCTCCTACTCAGGCCGAGCTTTATCTGGGACAACCTCGACGCCCTGGAGGAGTTCGCCGGGAAGGTCCCCGAAGGTGTCGTGGCGGCGGTGGGGTTCGTGGACCTTGATGGAGATCTCCACAACGCTTGTGCCGTAGTCTCGGGCGGCGAGGTCTTGCATCGCTACCACAAGCGGTATCTGCCCAACTACGGCGTCTTCGACGAGAACCGCTACTTCCGCGAGGGCGAGGGCCCCGCCCCGATCCTGAAGATGGGCCGCGACCTCGTGGGTCTTAGCATCTGCGAGGATATCTGGTACCCGGCCGGGCCGGCACACGAGCAAGCGCTAGGCGGCGCGGGCGTCCTCTTGAACGTCTCCGCCTCCCCGTACCACCGCCTCAGGGGCGCCTACCGGGAGAGGATGCTCGGTACCCGCGCCTCCGACGACGGCTGCTACGTCGTCTTCTGCAACCTGGTCGGCGGCCAGGACGAGCTCGTCTTCGACGGCCGCTCCGCCGTCTTCGACCCCGAGGGCAACCCCATTGTCCGCGCCAAACAGTTCGAGGAGGATCTCCTCTTCGTGGACATGAGGCCCGAAGAATCCCTCTTCCACCGTCTCCACGACCCCCGCCCACGCAAAGAAGACCCCGACCGTCACCCCGAGATGATCGAGGTCCCAGTCTCCACCTCGAAGATGGTGGGCGAGCCGGTGGACGGGGCCGGTATCGAGCACCGGATAGAGCCCCCGCTCCCCGAGGAGGGAGAGGTGCTCGAGGCCCTTACCCTGGGCCTGAGCGACTACTTCAGAAAGAATGGCTTCTCGCGGGCCGTGCTGGGGCTCTCGGGCGGCATCGACTCTTCTCTAGGCGCGGTGGTTGCGGCCCGCGCTCTAGACCCCGAGAACGTGACCGGGGTCCTCATGCCGAGCCGCTACACCTCAGAAACGAGCAATGCCGACGCGCAGGCGCTCGTAAAGAACCTCGGGATAGACTCCCAGGAGATCCCCATAGGACCGGCGTTCGACGCGTACGGGGAGATGCTCGAGGAGGCCTTCAAGGGGCTCCCCGAGGACGAGACCGAGGAGAATATACAGTCCCGCATCCGGGGTAACATCCTCATGGCTCTCTCCAACAAGTTTGGCTGGATCGTCCTCTCCACCGGCAACAAGAGCGAGACGAGCGTCGGGTACTCCACCCTCTACGGCGATACGGCCGGCGGGTTCTCCGTCATCCGGGACGTGCCGAAGACCCTCGTCTACCGCGTAGCGCGGCACATAAACGAGGTGGAGGGGCGCGAGATCATCCCCGACTCCGTCCTCACCAAAGAGCCCTCCGCCGAGCTACGAGAAGACCAGCGCGACGCGGATTCCCTACCGCCCTACGAGGTCCTCGATCCAATACTCGAAGCCTACGTCGAGGAGGACAAGGGTGTCGGCGAGATCATCGCCGCCGGCTTTGACGAAGAGGACGTGAAACGCGCCGTGCGCTTGGTCGACAGGGCTGAGTACAAGCGCCGCCAGGCCCCGACCGGCATAAAAGTCACCGGCCGCTCCTTCGGGCGAGATAGGCGCATGCCAATTACCAACCGCTACCGCGAAGAGGACGGGAACGGACGCCGCTCGGAGTAGATGAGCCGGGCGGGGCCGGGTTTACTGTAGCTCAGGCCTCTTTTTGTGACGTACTAGCGACGCGTTACTCGTGACACCGAAGAAGCTACGGAGTCTCTCTTGTGTAAGGAAATCTAGGCCCTCCCTGGGGTTGATTTGCATATGCGCAATGCGCCGTTTGAGGAACGGACGCTGGCCTTTTAGCAAGCTCGCTAAACCTTCGCGGGCAAACAAAGAGCGGGGCATAAAAGCCCCGGTCCACTGCGAAGGTCTCGCTCCTGATAGTGCTTGCTTCTATATGGATTGGGTACCGCTCGGTCCACGATCGTTTGGTCGCAGCCTGAGACCGCTTCGGAGGCGACGTCGACGACGCACCTGCCGTTGCTTCCTCTTCCGCCAATGGCTGTATCCCCCTCGAATTTTTGCTAAGACCTCTCGCCGAGGATGCGGGACAACCCTTTGCTTCTTTGAAAACTAAAGATACTTTTCTGAGGCCTCGTAGATCATCGGCACTCTTCGGGATGTTGCTTGCAGTGTGGCTCGATACCGGGAAGTTTGCTACGGTTGGCGGCTATGAGGTCGTAGGTGAGGTCCTCCAGCCGTCGGATACCGGGCAAGGTATATACCGTTAGCGGTAGCGCCACGCCCGTGGCAACCGCTAGAGAGGCGTTGATCGCCTTGGCGCCACGGTAGCTCCTACCGTCAGGCGAGACAGCCCAGGCGGCCTCTTTGCACTCGTCGAGGGTCAGGCCGGCCGAGGCTGGGACGCCGGGCTTCTGGTAGGGTACCGCCGTCACGCGGCGGTTGCGGTCGAGCCTCTGGATGAGGCGCACCGACCACGTGCAGAATCCTCACGTGCCGTCGAAGATCATGGTTAGTCTTTTTGGCGGTCTCGTAAGGCTCGGCACTGCTATCTCCCGTCTTGACATCCCGGCTCGATGGTTGGGCCCTGCCCGACTCTACCATCCGGCGTGCTCCGGATGATTCGGCGGCTTTGATAAACTAATAGTATAGACCGGTACGCTTTCGAGGTACGTTTGACGCCGGCGGCGCGAGAGCTGCTCCGGCCCGGAGAGGCGCTGGTTCTCGACTGGCACCGGCTCGCGGTTTGTTGCGCCGGGGCGGGGGAGTTGGGCCTCTACGCGATGAAGGAGGAGGGCGCCCGCAAGCGCAAGGGTCTGGTACGCCTCAAGGGGGAGGACCCTATCTACGCCGCGCGGGCCATCTTCCCGCACCTGGCGGGCGGCGAGGTCAACCTCGACGCCCGCCAGGTCTTAGGCTTTCGACACTTCACGTCCGATCTACCGAGGGACTTCGGGCTCCGGGCAGTCATGGGACGACTGTAGGAGGAGTAGAGAGGGCTACCGTTCAGCGGGTAGGCACTTCCACCTCCGTGGACGAGACGCCGGAGATCGTCAAGAGGTTGCGGATCTCCCGCAGCGCTACCGAGAGCGTCGAGAGGTCGAAGGACCCGCTGGAGTTGATGTCCGCGAGCACTTGCAGGGTGCGTTCTACCTGTACCGGTTTGCTCTCTACCCAGGCATTGATGCGTTCGAGGGCGGAGAGCTCCTCGCCGGGGACGCCGCGCAGGATCTCGGCGGTGAGCGCGGCCTGCTGGCTATAGAGGTCGTCGCGCAGCGCCGACCTAGCGAGGGTTCGCCAGCGGTTATCCCGGGGTAGCGCCTCGATGTGCTCACGCAACCAGTGGAGCTTAAGCCGGTCGCCTAGAGTGAAGTAGACCGCCGCGGTCGCTTTCAAGGACCGGTCGGTCGCGGCTGCCACGTCCACGATATCCAGCGCGGAGAATATCGGGCCCAAGATGGCCGTACGCTTCGCCAGCTCTGGCGGGACGCCTTCTTCGACTAGCTGCCCGGTCTCTCTCTCCAGGGTTCCCCGGTCGCCGTCGAGCATGAGCTCGGGAACGTGTCCGGCGAGCTCCGCCGCCCCTTCGGAGAAGTGGGAGATCGTGTCGGAGACGTTCAGGGGGGTCCCGCGGTTGCGTAGGAGCCACCGTGTGCCGCGCTCGACCAGCTTGCGGCCCTCGAGGAGTATCTTCATCTGCGTACCGGCTTCTACTCGGTTATCCAGGGCTTCAGTTTCCTCCCACAGGGTACGCAGGTCGAAGATCTCGCGGGCCGCCGTGTACGCTCGGGCTATCTCCGGCGCTGTCGCTCCGGTCTCCTCCCCGAGGCGGAAGGCGAAGGAGGGGCCGCACCTGTTCACCATACTGTTGGTCACGTGGGTGGCGGTTATCTCACGGTGCAGGCGATGCTCGCGCATCTGCTCGCGGAAGCGCTCGCGCAGGGGCGTTGGGAAGTACCGCTCCAGCTCGCCGGAGAGATACGAGTCCTCCGGCGCGTCGGAGGCCAGCAGCTCTTTGTAGAGCGTAATCTTGGAATACGACAATAGAATGGCCAGTTCGGGGGTGGTCAGTCCCTTGCCCTCGGAACGCCGCTCGCCCAAAGCCTCCTCGCTCGGGAGGAACTCCAGCTCGCGGTTGAGCCTGCCGGACTGCTCTAGGGCGTGGATGTAGCGCGCGTGCACGTCCACCATGGAATGGGCCAGGGCCTCGGCCTGGTCGATGGCCTGGCTCTGCTGATAGTTGTCGCGCAGGACGAGTTGTCCAACCTCTTCGGTCATCTCGGCGAGCAACTCGTTGCGCTGCTTCTCGGTCATGTCGCCGTTCTCGACGATGGCGTCTAGCAGGATCTTGATGTTCACCTCGTGGTCGGAGCAGTCCACCCCGGCCGAGTTGTCGATGGCGTCCATGTAGATCCTGCCGCCGCCCAAGGCATACTCTATACGCCCTCGCTGCGTAAAACCGAGGTTCCCTCCCTCACCGACTACGCGGCAACGCAACTCGCTCGCGTCAGCCCTCAGAGC
>DATDKT010000189.1:0-14409 GCA_036519775.1 Rubrobacteraceae bacterium | reverse complement strand
TCCACCATGAATACGTGGGGACGGAGCACATCCTTCTTGGCTTGATCCGGGAAGGGGAGGGCGTCGCTGCGACCGTCCTGCAGAACCTCAACGTCGAACTCGAAGAGATCCAGCAGAAAATCGAGGAGACGGTCAAGAAGGGGAAGGCTGCCGCCGCCGCCGGCCCAGACCTGCCGTACACATCCCGGGCCAAGAAGGTGCTCGAGCTCGCCATGACCGAAGCACGCGAGCTCAATCACTCGTACGTGGGCACCGAGCACCTGCTGCTCGGCCTCCTGCGCGAGGAGAAGGGCATCGCGGCGCAGGTGCTCACCGATGCGGGCGTGAACCTCGAGCAGAGCCGCGCGGAGACGCTGCGCCTTCTCGGGAGCGACATGCCGCAGACCTCGGCCGGCGCCAGCGGCGGGAGCCAGCCGAGCTCGGCGCCCAAGTCCGAGAAGAAGTCCAAGACCCCGGCGCTCGACCACTTCTGCCGCGACCTCACGCAGCTCGCCGCCGAGGGGCAGCTCGATCCGACGATCGGCCGCTTCAAGGAGATCGAGCGCGTCATGGAGGTGCTGACGCGGCGCAAGAAGAACAACCCCGTCCTCATCGGCGAGCCCGGCGTCGGCAAGACGGCTATCGCCGAAGGCCTGGCCCAGAGGATACTCTCGGAGGACGTCCCCGAGACCCTCAAGGACAAGCGCGTGCTCGCCCTCGACGTCGGCGGCCTAGTGGCCGGCACCCGCTTCCGCGGCGACTTCGAGGAGCGGATGAAGCAGATGATAGGGGAACTTCAGAACGAGGAGAAGAACATAATCCTCTTTATCGACGAGCTACACCAGATCGTCGGGGCCGGCGGGGCCGAAGGTGCCGTGAACGCCTCGAACATGCTCAAGCCGGCGCTCGCCCGTGGTGAGCTTCAGGTCGTGGGCGCGACCACGCTCGACGAGTACCGCAAGCACGTCGAGAAGGACCCGGCGCTAGAGCGCCGCTTCCAGCCCGTGCTCGTGGATGAGCCGACGGTGGACGAGACGGTGGCGATCCTCTTCGGTCTCCGCGACCGTTACGAGGCGCACCATCGCGTGCGCATCTCCGACGAGGCGCTCATCGCCGCCGCCCAGCTCTCCGACCGCTACATCTCTGACCGCTTCTTACCGGACAAGGCCATCGACCTCCTCGACGAGGCCGCAGCTGAGGTCAGGTTGCGCTCGGCGGTGCCGCCGGTGGACGTCAGGCGGATCGAGGAAGAGATAGCGCAGCTGGAGCGCGAGAAGGAGGACGCCGTCCGGGCCGAGGACTACGAGAAGGCCGCCGGCTTCAAGCAGCGCATCGAGCAGCTCGAGGCCGAGCTCGACCAGGAGCAGCAGGGTTGGGCGGGCCGCCGCGAGACGGACGCCCCCGAGGTGTTGCGCGAGGACATCGCTAGCATCCTCGAGGAGTGGACCGGCGTACCCGCGACGAACATCGTCCAGGAGGAGGCCGAGAGGCTCCTCACCCTCGAGGCCGTGCTGCACGAGCGGGTCGTCGGCCAGGACCGGGCCGTCAAGGCCGTCGCCGAGGCTATCCGCCGGGCGCGGGCCGGCATCAAGGACCCGGCCCGTCCGGTCGGCAGCTTCATCTTCCTCGGGCCGACCGGCGTGGGCAAGACGGAGCTTGCGCGGACGCTCGCCGAATACCTCTTCGGCGAGGAGGACGCCATGATCCGGATAGACATGTCCGAGTTCCAGGAGCGGCACACGGTCAGCAGGCTCGTGGGCGCCCCTCCGGGCTACGTCGGCTACGACGAGGCTGGCCAGCTCACCGAGCAGGTAAGGCGCCGTCCGTACAGTGTGGTCCTCTTCGACGAGATCGAGAAGGCCCACCCGGACGTTTTCAATACGATGCTGCAATTGCTCGACGACGGGCGCCTGACGGACGCGCAGGGGCGAACGGTCAACTTCCAGAACACGGTCATTATCATGACCTCAAACGTTGGGAGCCAGCACCTAGTCTCCACGAAGCAGTTCGGCTTCACCTCGCGCGACGGCGTGGACTTCAAGGAGACCGAGCGGCGGGCGATGGACGCCCTGGAGCGGTCCTTCCGGCCCGAGTTCCTCAACAGGGTCGACGAGATCATCGTCTTCGAGCCGCTCACCAAGGAGGACGTGCTCCAGATCGTGGACATCATGCTGGGGAGGTTAAACAAGCACCTCGAGAGCCAGAGGATCGCCGTCGAGGTTACGCAGGCTGCCAAGGAGTTTCTCGCCGAGGAGGGCTACGACCCGAAGTTCGGCGCTCGTCCGCTCGCGCGGGCCATCCGCCGCTTTATCGAGAACCCCATGTCTGGCCGGATCATCGGCGGCGAGTTCGACCCCGACGATACGGTCGTCGTGGACCGGAAAGGGGACGGGCGCGACGAGCTAACCTTCGAGGTGGAAGAGCGCGTTACCCAGGAGACCGGCTAATCGGAGGAAGGCTCGAAGAGAGGGCTCCCCGTTCTCGGGGAGCCCCTTTTCTCTGCCTCCGGTGAGGGTTACTCTTGAACCACAACGAACCCGTTACCGTCTTGGTCTTTGAACTGCGCCTGTATCCCTCCCCACGATTGCAGGGTGGGCTCTTCGGTGAACTCCACGCCACGATCGCGTAGTTCTTCGTAGGTGGTCCGGATGTCGTCGCACTCGAAGACCACGCCTGAGAAGGTGCCTATGCGGTCTTCAAGTCCAGGCGGCGTGAACGGCACCAGGACGGTTTCGGCGCCGGCCGGGGCCACCTCGATCCAGCGGGCGTCAGGGCCCATAGGCTCGTCCTGGCGCTTCTCGAAGCCCAAGGTGTTGACGTAGAAGTCTAGCGCCCGGTCCTGATCGCTCACGTATACTCCGATGACTCTGGCTTTGGTTATCGTCATCTTCGCTCCTCTCCGTTGATCGTCCTTACTTGCAAGACAAGCGTACGCGGTGGATCTCGACGGCACTTCTTCTATCTTGCTCTTTGCCCCGGTAGGTTATGGGCTGACGGGGGTGGCGAGCAGTTCGGGCAGGAGCGCGGGAAGGGCGAGCAGGACTGGAGGGTCGGTGATCCTCGGCGGGCGCATCCCCACTTCCACCACCCCGGCTACGCCCCCTCTTCGCGCCAGCAGCGGTGGCCCGTTGCCGCGGCCGACCCGTAGAGCGGAGCCGGGTAGTAGGGAGTCCAGGGGATCTTCCGAGCAGGGCAGGGCGGCGGCCATGAGGTGGTAGGAGCCGTCCGGGACCGTACCGAGACGGTAGACCCCCGGCGCGTTGAGGAGCACGCCGGCCACGGGCCTCCGTTGAGGCACGGCTCCGGGGAAGAGGCCCGCGAAGATCCAGGACCCAGCGAGACCGTCGCCGTGGAGCCTGAAGGTTACGCCCGCGATCTCAGGCTCCGGTGGGATCGGCGGCTTCTGCGCGCTGGCAACGCCTTCCAGGGCCGCGCTCAACTCCTCCGCCAGCCGGCGCATGCGTCCCGGAGACACCCCCACGAGCTGTGTGAAGCGGGTGGTGAAGGTTCCGAGGCTCGCGTACCCGACCTCAAAGCAGACCTCGCTAGCGGAGAGATCCGTGGTCAGGAGCAGCTCCTTGGCCCTCTGCAGGCGAAGGTTGACGTAGAACTCCCCCGGCGGGATGCCGGTGATCTGCCGAAAGGTGCGAGCGAAGTGGTACGGGCTGAGATGGGCGATCTCGGCCATCGCGTGCAGCGGCAGCGTATTGTCTACCCGCTCTCTCATCGCCGCGATCACCCGCTCCACGGCCTCGAGATGCGAGGCGCCTGTCCCAGAGAAGCCTCCGGCACCGAAGCTCTCTTGCTCCAAAAGCAGTCGTACCCCCAGTCGGAGATGCTACCCGTATATGATCAAGTATCCTCGACTGTGTGACACGACTCAACACCCTTTTTCCAACGCTATCTTCAGGGTTGCGGGTGACTACTGGGCCAGAGGTCAGATCTCTCGCGGTCCGTCCGCCTCTCCTCGAGCTATCTGGCGTCCCCGGTTTGCGTCCGCAATTTTCGGGTATGATGGCGCGAGTGACCCGTAGGGGATCGCACGAGAGGAGTAAAGCTATGAGGAAGTTGACCTTATTGCTGGCGATGCTGGCGATGGTAGTGATGGTGACTTCGGTGACCGCTCCCGCGATGGCTCAGGATCCCAAGGCCGAGAGAAAAGCCGAGAGAAAGGCTGCTAGACAGGCCGCCAAGGCCGAGAAGGCCGGGGCCAAGAATCAGATGAAAGAGCAGCTGCCGAAGTCCGGCGGTATCCCCGTCAACGCCGCGCTCCTGGGACTCGGTGCCTGCGCCATGCTCGTCGGCGGCGGCTTGCTGGTCCGCCGGGTCACCCGGTAAACAGCGCCGATCACAGGCTGATCAGCTAACGGAATCAGCCGCCTAGACGAAACCGACAAACGCGAGAGGGCCGGGGATAACCCCGGCCTTTTCGTCACTCTAAACGAGCAAGAGGTGTGAGTGGGTAGGTACGGATGCTTGTGTTTGGTGGTTTACAGGAGGGTGAAATGACGGACCAGATCGACTTCGACTCCTTGCGGGAGAAGGAGGGGTTGGTGAAGGATCTCGGGATCGAGTACGTGGGGTTGGAGCCCGAGAGGGTGGTGATGAAGATGCCGGTCGATGGGAGGCACGTCCAGCCGCTCGGGTACCTGCACGGGGGAGCGAGCGTGGTTCTGGCCGAGACCGTGGCGACGACCGGCGCCTGGCTCAACTGCCCGCCGGGGAAGGTCGCCTTCGGTTCGGAGATCAACGCCAGCCACCTTAGGCCCAAGCGTTCGGGTACGCTCACTGCGGTCGGGACCCCGGTCCAGGTGGGTAGCACGAACCAGGTCTGGGAGGTCCTCATACACGACGAGGACGACAAGCCCGTGTGCGTCTCCCGTTGCCGCCTGGCGGTGGTGGACGCCGAGTGATGGTAAAGAAAGGCGAGCGTACGCGGCGCGTGATCGTCGAGAAGGCCGCCGCTCTCTTCAACACTAGAGGGTACTTTGGCTCTTCGATGAACGACCTCACGCGGGAGACGGGCCTCGAGAAGGGTGGCATCTACAGCCACTTTTCGAGCAAAGAGGAGCTGGCAGGAGCTGGCGTACGCGGCCTTTGATTACTCGGCGGCCTTATGCGCGAGAGGTTTGAGGCGGCGCTGGCGAGCCGGGAGGGAGCCGTAGAGCGCCTCTTCGCTATCGTGGACGTGTTGGGTTGCCTGGCCGACGATCCACCGGTCGCTGGCGGTTGTCCCATCCTCAACACCGCCGTAGAGTCCGACGGCGCCAACCCGGAGCTCAAGGAGAGGGCCGGGGAGGCGATGAGCGGGTGGCTACGGCTGCTCGGCCGCATCGTCAAAGAGGGGGTGCGTACCGGCGAGCTCACGCCGGATGCGGACCCCCGAAAAACGGCGAGTGTGGTCTTGGCGACGCTCGAAGGTGCGGTGATGCTCAGCAGGCTCTGCGACGACCCGGCGCACATGAGTAGGGCGGTGGAGCACCTCAAAGGGCACCTGAGGTCCCTAGACCACTCTCCGGTGACCGGAAGGAGCGGCGCGTAAGTGGGCGAGAAGGACGGTAGGACCCGCACGGTAACGTGGGAGGATCCCACGGCCGGTGCGGAGGTGGCGAAGGAGATGAGCGGGCTCGAATACCTGCGGGCGATTCTGCGGGGGGAGCAGCCCGCTGCCCCGATGGCGGAGCTCTTGGGGTTTGGGTTCGTGGAGGTCGAGGAGGGCCGGGTGGTCTTCGAGTGCGTGCCGGCCGAGTATCACTACAATCCCATCGGCGCCGCGCATGGGGGTCTCGCCTGCACCCTGGCCGATTCGGCGATGGGCTGCGCTGTGCACACTATGCTCCCCGCCGGCGCGGGATACACGACGCTCGAGATCAAGATCAACCTCCTAAGGCCGATCATGACCGAGTCCGGACGTCTGTTGTGCGAAGGAAGGGCGATCCATGTTGGGGGTCGTGTCGCTACCGCTGAGGCTCGCCTCACCGACGAGGCGGGCAAGCTCTACGCACACGCCACCACGACCTGCATGGTATTCCGCGGGGAGACGAAGGAGCGTGCGGTCGGCGAGGGTGGAAGATAATGGGGATCCACCGGGGCACGAAAGATCCTCGCCAGCGACCGGGTGAGGGTCTCTTGCAAAGAGAGTTGAGGAACCGACTCTACTACGGATGGGTCGTGGTCGCGGTCGTGTTCCTCGCGCTCCTGGTCTCAGCTGGGGTGCGGGCGGCACCGGCGGTTCTTATAAATCCTTTGGAGACGGAGTTCGGGTGGGGTCGGGCGGCGATCTCGTTCGCCGCCTCGGTAGGGCTCCTTCTCTACGGGCTCTCCGGCCCCGTTGCCGGCTGGCTGATGGACCGTTTCGGCCCGAGGAGGATCACGCTCTTAGGGATCGCCCTTATCGGCGGGAGCACTTTGGCCGGCACCGCGATGACCGAGCTCTGGCAGCTTAACCTGTTCTGGGGCGTCCTCAGCGGTGTGGGCACCGGCGTCGTCGCCCCCGTACTGGGTGCCACGGTCGCCAACCGCTGGTTCGTCGAGCGCCGGGGCCTCGTCCTCGGCATCTTCGGGGCTGCCGCCTCCGCCGGCCAGCTCGTCTCCGTGCCGGCTCTGATGTGGCTCGTCGTCTCCGTCGGCTGGCGGGAGGGTACGGTCTACCTGGCGGCGGTCGCCTTCCTCGTGCTGGCCCCGGTCCTCCTCCTTATGCGCGACGACCCGTCCAGGCTGGGCTTGAGGCCCTACGGCGTACCGGAAGAGGAGACCGCCGCCGAGGAGAGCCCCGCACCGGAACCGGGAACGGCGGCGAAGGCCCCGGCCGAGGCCTCGCCCGAGTCGCGAGAGGGCGGGGTCCTCTCGCGCGCCTTTAAGACTCCGGAGTTCTGGCTGCTCTCGGGGAGCTTCTTTATCTGCGGGGCGTCCTCGAACGGCATCATCGGGGTTCACTTCGTTCCTCACTCCATAGATCACGGCATCCCGGAGGTGACGGCCGCCTCGGCGCTCGCACTGATGGGCGCGATGAACTTCGTCGGCACCATAGCCTCGGGTTGGCTCACGGATCGCTACGACCCGAGGAAGCTGCTCGCTATCTACTACTCATTGCGCGGCCTCTCGCTGCTCCTCTTGCCGTTCGTGACGGACTTCTCCGGATTGGCGGTCTTCGCGGTCTTCTTCGGCCTCGACTACATCGCCACCGTCCCTCCGACCGTCGCCCTCGTCGCCGACAGGTTCGGCCGCCTCAACGTCGGCGCGGTCTTTGGGTGGGTCTTTTTCTCGCACCAAGTCGGTGCGGCTCTGGCCTCCTACCTCGGCGGCGTGGCGCGCGATTCTTTGGGCGACTATACGCTGGCGTTCCTGGCGGCAGGGGTGCTGGCGATACTGGCCTCCCTCATGGCGTACCTCATAAACCGCGGGCCGCTATCTCCAGCACCGGCCGGAGCGACCGGGTCGCGCCTCTAGTTAAGAGGCGGTCTTCCTCTCTCCGAGGAAGAACTTCTTTACCTCCTCGTTGAAGGTCTCCGCTCGCTCGTCGTGGGGCAAAAGCGCGGCCTCCCTGAAAACCTTGAGCTCCGCCCGGGGGCTTCGCCGAACGAACTGATGCGCTTGCGAGACCGGCGGCGTTCTGGCCTCCTGGCCCCAGGCGACGAGGGTTTTGTGGGGTACCCGCGTCCAGAGGCCCGCCAGACCCAGGTTGAGCTTGCCGGAGACGAAGGCCGCCGGGAGGTGTTTTGCCCCCGGTTGGTGGCTCGTACGATAGTAGTCTTCGATGAGCCCGTCCGTGACGGAGCTGGCGTCGTGGTAGGCTACGTTGCCGAGGTAGTAGCGGAGGCCGCGCCGGGAGACGATGGTGTTGTAGAGAGCGTCTCCGATGACGGGTGCTCGGAAGAGCCCGTAGACGGAGTCGCCCAAGAGGCCCGAGGACCTATCCAGGCTCCCGAGGCCGGTCGGGCAGACGAGGACCAGCTTCTTGAAGAGCCGCGGGCTCCGCACGGCTGCGGGCACGACGAGCGCCGCCGAGAGCGAGCTCGCGATCAAGTATGTTCCCGGAGCCTCGATCTCCTCCCGCGCAAAGTCCTCGACCTGCGCCGCTACGTCCTCGGGTTCGTACCGGCGCCGCGGCCTCTCGGAGAGACCGCACCCCAAGAGGTCTAGGGCGTACACTCGGAAGTCCTTTGTCAGCTCGTGGAAGTTCCTCCGAAACTCGTAGGAGGAGGCCCCCGCGTACACCCCATGCACTAGCAGGAGCGGCGGCGCCCCGTCCTCGCCCGCTACCTGGTACGCCATCCTCCAACCCCGCCAGAGGTAGCGACGCTCCTCGCCCCCGATCCCGGCCGGCTCCCCGACCTTCGCCAACGCCCGATTCATCGCCGTAAGACCACCGACCGTCGCTCCCACGGCCGCCAACACCTTACCGGGCTTCGCCACGCTCGCCCCCGCTCTCCAGAGACTCCTTCTCCACGGAATCATACCTTTTCCCTAATAGTAAGAGGACGCACGGACAGAGAATCTCGGTTCGATTAATTCTGAAAACTAAGCCGGTTGAGTAAACAGCTTAAGGAAAGGAACGGATATCGCTGTCGAGAGGGAAGTAAATTACGTTGGAGCCGGGGAAGCGGCCCGGATGCTCGGTGTGAGCCAGCGCGCCGTACGCAATCTGGCGGGCCAGCGGCGTCTGGAGGTCAAGAGGGAGGGCGAAGGTGCGACGGCGCGCCTCGTCGTCTCCTTGGCCTCCGTCGAGCGGCTGCGTTCGGAGCGCCCGGCGGCGGGTAAGAACTAGAGAAGCTGAGCGTAGCGTCGTAGTAGGCCGCGTCACGGAGCGTTGCGAAAGGAGCGAGGCGTGAAGGAGTACGAGCAGACCCAGACCATCGAGGCACCACCGAACGAGGTCTTTGCGTGGCTCTCGAACGTGGACAACCTCCCCGAGTATCTGCCCCCCGTGGTTGGCGCTTCTATAGAGGGCCCGTCCGCCGAAGGGACCCCGGGCCGACGAATACGCGCGACACTCGAGTACCCTGGAGGCGGGGGCACCTTCGACGCGGAGGGATACCTGGCCGTGGACGAGGGTAGGAGGCGCATGGAGTGGGGGGCCGAGGTGGAGCGCGACTACTCGGGGTGGCTGGAGGTAGCCGAAGGCGCTGGCGGGAGCCAGGTGACGGTGCACCTCTTCTTCGGGGAGCGCTCGGTAGAGCCGGAGATGAGAGAGCAGACACCGGAGGGTAGTGATCCCCTGGCGGAAGGGGTCTCGGCGACGCTGGAGAGCATCCGGCGGCAAGTGGAGGAGGGGGCCGGCAAGGTCGAACCCCCGCCGCCCCCGGCGGGCGCGGAGCCCGGGGCCGGGGAGAACCCGGCGGTGCTCGAAGACCGCCCGCCCGACGCGTCGCGACGGTAAAGTAGAGCCCAAAGGAATAATCAAGCGTCGGGCCGCCGCGAGGGCGCCTGCGCCCGACTTTGCCCCCGCTCACCAGAAGCTTCTGCTCGACCGACACGGCCACCGTCGGGGGTGAGTCCGAGGACATCGAGGAGGGCTTCCAGAACCTCTTCCTCTCCATCATCGTGGCGCTGGCCCTGGTTCACGCGATCCTGGTAATCTTCTTCGGTTCCCTGCTCGTTCCGCTCATCATACTCCTCGCCGCCCCCTCGCGACCGTCGGGGCCTTCGGGGCTCTCTTCCTGACGGACACGGCCTTGAGCCTCCCGTCCCTGCTCGGCCTCCTGCTCCTCATCGGCATCGTTCTCTCGAACGCCATCCTACTCGTCGATTTCGCGACGAAGGCAAAAGAGGATTGCGATGAGCTTGACGAGGCTGTCGTGGCCGTGGGACGGACTCGCCTGAGACCCATCCTGATGACCGCCCCG
The DNA here is from genome assembly GCA_036519775.1 of Rubrobacteraceae bacterium. Taxonomy (GTDB): domain Bacteria; phylum Actinomycetota; class Rubrobacteria; order Rubrobacterales; family Rubrobacteraceae; genus Rubrobacter_F. The sequence continues at coordinate 4,585 of DATDKT010000189.1, read as the reverse complement.
GGCGATCATCTTCGCCCTCCTTCCCCTGGCCCCGGGGCTGGCGGGCGGCGGAAGCGAGCTCGTCTCCTCGAGCCTCACACTCACCGTCATCGGGGGACTTGCGACCTCGACCTTTCTCACGTTGCTCGTCGTCCCGGTCGGCTACTCCCTGCTTGAAGGCGGCCACGCCCGCCGGAAGAAGAAGAGGAGGTAGGGGTGAAGCAAGAGCCCAGGCCCAGACTGCACGCCCCTTACCTCAAGCTGACCGTGGTCGGGCTACTACCTGAGCCGCGCGAGCCCCGCCGGGGAACTCACCGAGTCGTTAGAGAAAGAAACCGGGTGCGGGCGTCTGGCCGCGGGTTCTTGATCTGGCGGCTCGGACTGGTAGGGTCCGGTCCGCGTGCCGCGCCTACATGTTGTGGCGCGATCTTCGTAGTAAACGCTGTAGTAACATCCCCCCATGACAGCCATCGCACGGGCCGTGCTCTCGATGTCGGCTTTGAACGCCCTGTCGCGGGCGACGGGGTACCTGCGGGCGATGGTCATGGCGGCCGTGCTGGGGACCGGGGTGGTGGCCAACGCCTACGGTGTCTCCAACGGGATAGTGAGCTTGATCTACGAGCTCTTCCTGGGCGGCATCCTCTACTCGGCCTTCGTCCCGCTCCTCATCGAGCGCATCACCAGACACGGCGAAGAGGACGCCCGGCGCCTCACCAACGCCATCCTCACCCTCGTGCTGCCGCTCCTCGCCATGGTCGCCGTCTTGGGCATCGTCTTCGCCGAGCCCCTGGTGGACCTTATGACGCGCTTTCAACCGTCGACGGGGCTCTCCGAGGAGGACGCGCAGCTCTCCCTGGAGGAGGCGCAGAGGGCCGCGGAGCTCTCGGTATTCTTCTTCCGCTTCTTCATCGTCTACATAGTCTTCGTCGGCCTCCTCTCGGTCTTGACCGGGGTCTTGAACGCCCACCGACACTTCTCCCTGCCCGCCTTCGCTCCGGTGCTGAATAACCTGATCACCATAGCCCTCTTTCTGGGCTACGCCTTCCTCGCGCCGGATAACCCCGAGGCTGCCCTCTACCTGCTCGCCGCCACCACTTTGAGCGTCGCGCTGATGGCCCTCGTGCTGGTCCCGTCTGCCTGGCGCCTGGGCTACAGGCCGCGCCCTGTCTTCGGCCACCCCGCCCTACTGCCCGCTGCCAGGCTCGCCTTGCCCGTGCTGCTCTTCACGGCCGGGTCGCTCGGGGTCCAGTACGTAGGCGGTACCCTGCTCGGCTCCTCTTTCGCCGCCGTGCCGCAGCTCTACTTCGCCTTCACCGTCTTCTCGCTCCCCTACGGCGTCTTCGTCATCGCCATCGAGACCGCCACCATGCCAGAGCTCTCCGAGAGGTACGCCCGCGAGGACGAGGAAGGGTACCGGGACACCCTCTCCTTCGGCCTGAGGACGATGGCCTTTATCATCGTCCCGTCCTCCGTCGCCCTCGTCGCCCTGGCGACGCCTATCGTGGGGCTGCTCTACGAGCGCGGGGAGTTCGGCCCGGAGGATACGCGGCTCGTCGCGAGCATTCTCGCTGCATACTCGGTGGGGCTCCTCGCGTACGCGGCGTACTTTCTCCTGGTGCGGGCCTTCTACTCACGGCGGAACACCAAGATGCCGGCCCTCCTGAACATCTGCCTCTTCGGGCTCTACGCACCCGCGGCTTACGCGCTCTCAGGCGTCTTTGGGGTCGTGGGCATAGCGCTGGCGCTCTCGGCGGTCAACGCCGTCTTCGCCGCTCTCGCCCTCGCGGCGATAAGAAAGGAGATTGGGGCGGTAGGCGGCAGACGCCTCCTGCGTTCCCTGGTCAGGATCTTGACGGCCGGGGTAGCGATGTACGCCGTCATCTGGGTTGGCACGGCCCTCCTCGGGACCGGCTCGGACTTTCTGGAGCGGACAGTCATCCTCGCCGTCGTCGGGAGCGCCTCGCTCGCGGCCTACCTCGGGGCGGCGTACGCGCTCGGCGCGGAAGAGATGAAGTCGGTAGTCGCCCTCCTCCGGCGGCGAGCCACCGAATAGAGCTCAGCCCTGTTTAATCGCACCTCTCTTCACCGTAAGGAGCTTGAGAGGATCAGTCCAGAGCTTAGGCTCCGTTTCGGTCACTACTGCGGCTGGCGGTCTCGCTGCGTGGTCTTCTGACTGCTGAAAGCTAATTGCTGACGGCTACAAATCAACCGCCCTGGGCCTCCCAGACGGACTCTGAGATCCCCTTGAGGAGGGCTTTGCCTACCTCTACGTCCTCCGAGCCATGCTTGCTGAAGATCGCCACGACATAAGGGTTGTCGTCGTGCCAGACTATGGCGGCCTCGTCGTAGACCTTGTAGAGCCAGCCTCCTTTGTTGGCTGCGCTAGTGTCCTCGGGGAGGCCGTCTTTGAGCGATGATTGTAGGTCGTTCTGGTACATGATCTCGACCATCTTCTGGCTGCTCTCGGGGCTCACGGCCTCCCCAGCATAGACTTTGGCGAGGATGGTCGCCATGTCGCGAGGCGTGGTCCGGTTGTCTAGAGCCGGCACGGCGGCCCGCTCGCTGGTCACCTTCTGGTAGAGCACAGTGTCCAGAGCGCCCAAGGAGCGGGCGACCTCGTTGACGTACTCGGGCCCGCCCACGAGACGCAGGAGGGCATTGGTCGCCACGTTGTCCGACTGGGTCAGCGTCAAGTACACGTAGTCCTCCACGGTGTGCGACGTCCCGGCCTCCTGCCACTGCAGCCAGCCGGCCCCGCCCGCCCAGTCCTCGGACTCTGTCTCGAAGGAGTCGTTCAGGGAGAACTCACCCTCGTCTATCTTCCTGAAGACGGCCACCATCAGCGGTATCTTCATGACCGAGGCGCCGAAGAAGGTCTCATCCGGGTTCACCCCGTAGCCCCAACGCCCGTTCAGGTCCTGCACGTACACCCCGGCCGTCCCTTCGTACCTGGAGGCGTACTTTTCGATCTCCCGCCGCGCCTCTTCTAGCCCCTCTTCGACCCGTTCGCGTTCGTCTTCGGGTACCTCGTTCGCGACCGCCTCCGGCGCCGGGGGCTCGGCCGCCCCGATGGAGGGCAGGGCTCCGGTCTCCACGGCCTCCGCGAGGAGCCCCGAGGATTCGGTGGTGGTCACGCTCCGCGGGTATACGGAGTCCACGAGGTCTTCGGGCACCCCGTCAAGCACGACCCTCTCGTACTCGGGGTGCTCCGGCTCGTCGGCCCGGATAGACCGCCGGGCCGTCCACGAGTCTCCCTCCCGTTGGAGGAAGAGCACGTAGGTCCCCTCGTCCTCCGGCCCCTCTACGTGCACGGAGGCCCACGAGGGGTCGAGCTTACTCCGGTAGACGCCCCGGACGGTCTCGGCGTCCATCCCCGGGATCTCGGAGGCCACGGCCCGGTAGGCGACCGCCTCCGGCGAGGTGTCTGCCTGCTCCGGGACGGGCCCCGGAGCGGTCCCGACGGAGCCGGCGGGCTCTTCTTCCCAGACGGCCGTAGAGTACTCACTCCCGAATATCGCGGAGAGGTAATCCCCGACTCCCGCCGTGCCGCTCGAGGCGTAACCTACGGCGAGCAGGGCGCCCGCAAGGGAGACCAGCAGTACCACGAGCACGCGAAGCGAGCGGCGCCGACGCCGGGCCTTGGCGAACAACTGCCGAGAGTAGTAGCCGGCTCCTGGCGAGCTTTCGCCGCTACCAAACCGGCGCCACGGCCGCCAAGATTTGATTCTTTTGATCACGGTATAGGTCTAGCTCCTTCTCGCGGCGGAGAAGCCCACCGGCTCAGCTTGTTCTCTCGGACACGAGATAGCCTCTCCGAAAGGCTCGAAAGAAACAGGCCTCGCCGGTAGGATCGTCGCCGAGAGCAAGATCGCTGCTCCCGACCGCCCATCCCGGCAGCCGGCTCCGCGCCTCCCCCTGGGGTCGCTGGCCCCAGCGCCTACAGCCTTTTCCACCGGGATATCCTAGCACGTAAGGCAGAGAGTTTTTCTGATGGACCGTACGGTTCCGCTCGCGATAGTCCTGCTTGGACTTTAGGGGGATGCTCCTTTACACTCTACCTCTCGGGCTCCATCTCAGACCTTATGGAGCAAGAAAGCCGTGCGTGCGTTACTAGGAGGAAGAAAGATAGTGGAATTCGAGAGGCGGCTGTGCCGGCGCCTCGGCGGAGGTACCGCGGGTCGTTTCGAGGGCCGGACGCGGATCGAGCGATGAAGGTAGCGGTCCGGCCGTTCGACCATAGTGAGGAGCTCCAACGCGGCGTCGATAGGCTGCGCAAGCTCGTCTACCCTCACCTGCCTGAGTCCACCGACGTCGCCTGGCACGCCTCCATCTGGCGCTGGCTGGAGAGCCATCCGCTCGGGAACGAGATGCAGCGCTGGGTTCTGGTCACTGAAGAGGAGGAGGTGGTGGGCCACTTGGCGGCGACGCCGCAGTACTACAGGATAGGCGGAGAGCGGGTCGTGGCCTACACGCCCGCCGACTACCAGGTCCTCCCCAAGTACGGTTTCCAGGCCCTTTTGCTGATGCGGAAGTTCTTCCGCTCCACTGAGAACTGCGTGGCCGTGGACATGCTGCCGTCGGTCATCGCGGTCGAGACGCGGTTGGG
>DATDKT010000188.1:0-4221 GCA_036519775.1 Rubrobacteraceae bacterium | reverse complement strand
TATTCAGAAGACCTGCGAAAGAAGATCCTCGAAGCTGTAGACCGAGGGATGCCAAAAAGCGAGGCTGCTAGGACCTTCGGGGTAAGTCGCTTCGGTCAAACGCTACGCGGCCGCTCGCCGGGAGGGTAGGCCCCTCACCCCCAAAGAAGCATCCCGGCCCCAAACCCAAGCTCGACGAGAGGGCCAGGAAGATCCTCGAAGCCGACGTAGAACGGAGGCCCACTGTCACCCTCAAACAGAGATCCCCCTTCCTTAAGGAGATGGTAGGGGTTTCTGTGAGCGAGTCTACCCTTTCGAGGTTGTTGAGGAAGATGGGCTTCAGCCCAAAAGACGGAGTGTGGGTGCGAGCGAGAGGGACGAGTTCCTGAGGGCCTGGCGGGCACTCGTCGGTGGCGCCTTGGATGCTAGGCGGTTCGTGTTAGTAGATGAGATGGGCACCAACACCTCACTGTGCGTCCTCTACGGGTGGGCGCGCAGAGGACACAGAGCGTACTTTCGAGTGCCGCGCAACTGGGGGCTAACGTCACCTTGCTCTCTAGCATGACCCACTCGGGGATGGGACCTTCTTTAGCGGTGGAGGGTCCCACCACGCGCGAGGTTTTCGAAGCCTACTTGGAGAAGATCCTCGCTCCGGAGCTTTTGCCGGGCCAGATCGTGTTGATGGACAACCTATCCTCCCACAAGGGTCCTCGGGTCAGGGAACTGCTCGAGGGGAGGGGTTACGAACTGCTCTACTTATTACCGCCCTACTCTCCCGATCTCAACCCCATAGAAGAAGCGTTTGCCAAGATAAAGGCGCTGCTGAGGAGGGTTGGGGCGCGTGCCCACGAGGCGCTCATAGAAGCGATCGGTCAGGTTCTCGACGAGGTGACGGCGAGCGATGCACTGGGTTTCTTCGAGCATCATGGTTACCGTCTACTGGATCAACCGCTATGAGAAACGCTCTAGAGAGAGTTTGGTAATAGGCTAAACACCACTTCAACACTACATTTTTGCTGAAGCAAGACACCAAATGGAACAAGAATCGCTGTTTGCTCGGCACTTGACTCAACCTCCGGGGCGTGTCGAGGCTTTCCAAAACAGTTTCTAGGACCGGCGGAACACCGGTATAACAGCGGTGCAAAAACAAACCTTTTTCGCTGCCATTACCTACCATCTCGCCGGTCACGAGGAGACCTCGTGGGGGTAGTGGGTGTCGATGTCAGCTGGCCGCCTCCTAAGGTCAAGAGCGCAACTACTTATTTGCGAAGGAGCTCGGGAGCCGCCGGGCCTGCGTACCCCGGGACGGCGAACCCGGACACCGGAATCCTTCCTGTGGCGGACGATATACACTCTTCCCGACGCTGTCGCCGTCGAACACGCAGGTGAGTGTTGCCGCCAATATCGTCCTCTCCGGGAAGTTGCGGTTCTCAAGGATCCCCATATCGTCTTCCCCGGGAAGGCGAAGCTGCTCGAGCGCTGCCTGGCCGCCAATATCGTCCCGTTCGGGAAGGGTTTGTGCCGAGCTGGTCTACCGAAAGCCTGCTATATCGTCCCCCCTGGGAAGGAATATCGTCTCCTCCGGGAAACTTGGGGGTTCCTTTATCGTCTTGCCCGGGAACTTATACCGTCTTGGCCGGGAAGCCTTGTCGTCCCACCTGGGAACTTATATCGTCCCGCCTGGGAACTTATATCGTCCTGCCTGGGAACTTATATCGTCCTCTCCAGGAAATCGGATCATCGTTTTTGCTGCAAAAGCGCGATTTTCTCACGATAATTGAGTCAAGCGTCCTGTATTTGTCTGTGGTAATTGTTTAGTGTGTTTCTATAGGAAAAGAGCGGGTTTGGCTTCAGGTTGGGGGTCGAGCGAAGGCTTCCCGGGGAGGACGTGAAGGGAGAGCATGGGGAACGCTCGAACGCAAGAGAGAAGCACGGCGACAGAGGTGGAGGACCTCAAGCTTTTCGAGCTCGAGAAGGGTCCCATCATCAGCGTCGAGCTGAACCTCGAGCTCATACCGATGTTCCTCTACAAGACGCGCGGCCGCTCAGAGGAGAGTCTCGAAGCCACCAACGTGATCCGCACCCAAGACGGCCAGCGGCTAGAGCAGTACGTCAGGGTCGTCGGCGGGCGCGACTACGGGCTACCGGGCCCGACGGAGCGAGACGTGTACGTCGGGATCATGAAGCTTGTCCACCGCGCCGGGGGCATACCGGCGGACGGCAAGGTGAGCTTCAGCCTCTACGAGCTTCTGAAGATCCTCGGCAAGAACCGCGGGGGCAACAATTACGAGAAGATACGCGAGTCCCTGGACCGGATCGCGGACAGCGTGATCTACGCCCAGAACGCCTTCTACGACAGGGAGACCGAGCAGTTTCGCACCCACCGCTTCACCCCGTGGAGCGTGCACTTCGCGAGCACGAGGCAGGGACAGGGACGCTCCGCGGAGCGCCACGTCCTGAAGTTCCACGAAATACTCGTCCGTTCGTACAACTCCGGTTTCCTCAAGACGCTCGACACCGACTTCTTCTTTTCGCTCAAGAGCCCGATGGCCAAGAGCCTCTACCAGCTCGTGGACGCCAAACGGCAGGGTGGGCTCTCTTGGATCGTGGGCGTCCAGCAGCTTAGGCAACTCATCCCCATGCCGGAGAGCTACCGGTACGACTCGAAGATCCGGGAAAAGATCGAGCCCGGGCTCACGGAGCTCAAGTGTCGCGGTTTCCTCGAGAGGGCTGACTACGAACAGCGCGGGCAGGATCAGGTGGTCTGCTTCCGTATAGCGCGCCGGTTCGTCGAGGCCCGCGAGCGGCCACAGGTTTCCCTCTCTTCTCGCGAGCGCGACGCCGCGGACGCCCTGATACGCCACAGGGTTTCTTCTGCGAAGGCGGAGAAACTCGTCTCAGACAACGGGGCGAGTCACTGCCGCCGCTACCTCGACGCCCTCCCCCACCAAACCGGCATAGCCAACCCCGCCGGCTGGCTCATCAGGTACATCGAGAACGCCTGGCCCGTCACCCTGCCCGAACAGGCCTCCCCCGAATGGAAGGCCACCTCCGAAAGGGCCACACCCGAAGGCGACGGGCCATCACCCGGTCAGGCGACCGCAGACCGCCCCGACGAGGCGCACGTGCGCAAGGCCCTCAAACAGCGCTTGGAAGCCGGTGAGTTCGACAAGACCATAGCCGACCTCGAGGCGCTCCCCTACGAGCAGTACGGCCGCTTCGTCGCCGCCAGAGCCCCCATCGTCGACGCCGAGGAGAACCGCTACTATCTCTCACTCGAAGGCGACCTTTACCTCTACGTCGGTCCCCCCGAACCCCACAACCGCTTCCTCCTTTGCGCCCTAGACCGTGCCCTGGACAAGGCTATCGATGCATAATACATCTGGACGCTCTCTGCGCAGATGGGAGCGCCTGTGTCTCTCCCCTACCTCCCATTTCGTCCCGTCTTTGCCGCTCCGCGCCTACCACTCGCGCCTTGGCCAGAGTAGTACCCCCTCATTAGAAGGTTTTGGTTTGCCGCCTACGTGTTGCCGTTTGTGGGTATTACGTGTACTTATGAACGGGGCCTTGAAGGCGCACGAGCACCATAGCCTGTGCCGGGACCTCGCCGGTATGGACTGGCGGGTGGGCCAACACACAAAGAGGAGGCCAAGCACAAAGCCCTTCAGGGGCGTGCGATGCCCTGGACTGGACGGTTCGGACATCACCGTCCTTTTGCACGTCGCGGCACGGCTGCTGCGCGGTAGATTAGTATTATGAATAGTGCGTAGGGCATCCGGGGAGCGGTAGCGGTCCTGTGGTCCCTGGTCGCGGTTCTCGCCACCCTGGCCGGATGCGGCCCCGATTTATAGCCACGACCCCAAGTCACTCTTCTCGGCCACCTACCAGCGAGACGCCAGCGTCCTCTACTAATACGCCTTCCCCTCGTCACGCTCCTACCTGGGCGGCGACGAAGCCTGACCTTCTACGACGTGCCCGCCACCGACCCCGATGGCCGCAGCGCGACCGTGACCGTCGTCCTTAACGGCAGCGACGACGAGGGTTACGCCTACTGCGCCGTCGCCATCAGACTACCAGGAGCCAACATATACGACGATGCCGTCTTCAATTTCGTCGTGGGCAGCGAAACCAGGTGCGGGTTTTAGCAACCCCACGAGGGTGAGACCTCGGAAGGGCAAGGCAGCCGGCAGACAGCACCGTCGGACCGGAGCCTATCCAAGGGGCCGCGGCGGCGTTATCTGT
>DATDKT010000187.1:0-19162 GCA_036519775.1 Rubrobacteraceae bacterium | reverse complement strand
GTTACCTTCGGCGAGGGCGCGCCCTACCACCTCTTCATTCTCGTATGGGCCGTAAACCTCAGCAGTGTCTATGAAGTTAGTCCCGAGCTCGATTGCCCGGTGGATGACGCGGACCGATTCCTCGTCGTCGCGCTCGTTCGTGTCGTAGGCAGTCGTCATGCCCATACACCCCAAGCCCAGGGCCCCGACCTCGGGGCCCTGGGCGCTAAGCCTACGCTGCCTCATGTCTCTCGCTCCTTCCTCTTGGCCCACGACGGTAGCCGCTGCCGGTCTGTCGCTTCCGGCCTACTGGGCCAGCTCTCTCGTACCTCGTCGACCTGGCCAAGCCTGTGATACCACCGATAGCAATACCGTGTCCTTCTTACCCCTCTTTGCTAACCAGAATCTTTTGCCACCATTCCTATTCGTGACCTTTGATCCGTGTCTCGAGGCTGGAGAGTAGCTCTTGACCACGTCTCGTTCCTCGCCCTTTAGATAGTTCCCAATCGGTTCCGGCGTGGTAGCTCGGTAGGTTCTTCGACTCACTCCTCTTTGCCACCTAGCGCTTAGGGTAGCGTTGAGGTGGTGTTGTCTCTACTCCCAAACTCTCTCGAGAGACTGTCTGAAAAGTCTCGATAGAGACTAGATTATAGCCTCGTGACTCCACAATATGGCTAAAGAGGTCCTGTTATTGGCCGGCGGACGGCCAATAATGAGTGCCTAAGCAGCGTTATACCCTTTTTTCAGGCAGTCTCTCTAGGCAGCTGGGCGAATAGAGGCAACACGCTCCCAGAGGTAACACGCTCCTTATATACTTCGGGCGCACGAGCGGTGCGATCTTCGACGGTCGGAAGGTACGCCATGGGGCGCAAGGACAAAGGGCGACGACTCCTCACTACCCAAGGTACGTCCTCGACGACCGTTCCATTTCGCGTTAGGTTAGTGTTCCCTCCAGGGTCCATGTTTCGCAAGCGAGGCGAGATGGACCGTGGTCTTCAGCGCCAGCGTGTGGGACCTCCTGGTAAGTCTGGCCTAGCAGGACCCGCCCCGCGTGGACCGGGAGCGGCGGGCCGGGAGGGAGGGTTAGTAGTACGCCTACTGAGTCCAACAGCCAACGCCCTGGTGAGCTCTTCGTCGCTCATCCCGGCGGTTTGCCGCTGAACATTCTTTAGTACTCTTAACTCCTCGTTTGTAAGATCGTAGCCGTACCGCGCGAGCGTAGCTTCCAGATCTTTTCTCATCTGTCCCAGGAATCGGAGATCCTTCGCGGCCCTGCCAGCCAAACTCCTTAGTACATCTTCACGCATAGCCACACTCTACCCAATTCGGCTCCATCCGCGTTCAACCACTAATCGACTCTGTGAACGCGACCGACCTGATCAAAAGGAACGAGAATACGGGCCGGTTGCTGGCTTAGACAAAGACAAGTAGGTGTGCGGACCGCACAGGAAGCTGCCCGTTTGGTTCATGCTTCGTTCACCTGACGTCGAAGTCCGGGAGATCGTGCGAGGGCGTTTCTTGGTGAACGGAGGTGCTGTGGACCTCCGCTCCCGATCGATCGCCGTAGCACCACCTGATCGTCAGGCGCACCTCCTTGGGTTCACCCTCGAATACGGCCTCCACTCGGCCGTCTTGGGTGTCGCGGACCCAACCACGGAGTCCGAAACTCTTTGCCTCCCGTCGCACCGAATCCTTGATGGTGGCATCTTGCACGACGACGAGGCCGGAGACGAAGAGGTGCGATCGTAGTACATTCGCCTGTTCTTTGCTGGTCAACTCTCGTCTCTTTGGCAACTCGCGCCGCTCGTCGGTGGTTGTAGTAGTTTAGCGGCTCGATATCTAGGTTGGAGTACCGAGTGCCCTGGCTCTCGATACCACGAGCGGATCGGCAACAGCGCGAACCGCTGTGGGTCGACCCCTTGTGCCTCGCCCCGAACCAGCGACGTGTTCTGCTACTCCCCTCGTCCGTTCGAGATCTTGCGGCGGGCCAGGGAGAGCGAGCTCTTTGCGGAGTCGGCGAGGTCCTGCTGTTTGGCTTTGAGGTTCGCCTTGCCGCGGTCCGCAGCCCGGCGGAGACGTTGGCCTACGGTTCGCCTGACCTGCTCGGCGAAGACATGCGACTCGACGTGCTGTCGAAGATCCTGCACGTCCGCGGACATGCGCCTCCGGATCTCAAACATCTCCCGCTCTATGCGCTCCAGCGTCTCGCTCATCGCCTAAGCCGCCCTTCACCTACCCTAGATTCTCCCGAACGTTCTCCCGAAAGGCTGCTATCGTCCGGCGAGGCTATCATGAGAGGACCCTCCTTCTCGCGTGGGGCACTTCGATCTACTGTTTACCCCGAATGATCCGCTTCTACCCCCTCGAGTAAGAGAACTTGCCGTGGGCTTCGCAAATGAGGCGGAGGCCATAAGAAGCTTTATCAAACCTACTATACTCTGGACCGTCGAAAGGTTCTGAGTAGCGAAAGGACCTTCTCTGCTAGCCAGGTGTGTTCGTAGATCTCTTGCATTATGGTTATGGGCTTGGAATAAAGCCTGTCGCTTTCGAAGATCGTCCTCCAGTCCAGTTGGGTATGGTCGACGCCGGCTTCTCCCATCACCTTTAGAAACTCGTGAGCAAGCAACCCGTGCCCGATAGCCGACGGATGGACGCCGTCCAAACTTGACAACCCGCCCTGGCGCAATCGGCCATCAGAGTCGGCATGGTAATACCTCGTATCGACCTTGGGATAGACGAAATTGAAGTACTCGGGGAGTAGATGTAGACCATGATCGGCAAAGCGGTGCCGAAGAGGTTCAGAAGGAACGCCAGGGGGATGCCGACCAGTAGTTGGTTTGCGTCCAGCCTGACAATGGCGTCGCTTACGAGCGAGAGTTCGATGGTCGACTCGAGGAGCAGTATCACGAGGATGAGCAAGGCGTAGTTGGCCCTGTTCGACGACCTGAGGTTGAGCTGCTCGTTCGAGTAGCCCCGCCGGCGGAACAACAGGTAGAGCAGGACCGCGTAGAAGACGAAGTTGTAGAGCATCCAGATGACAGCCTCGGTCGGAGAGATCGGGTTGTCAGCGCCCTAGAGCGTGCCGTGCATGTGTAGGCTGATAGCGTGCTCGCCCACGGCGCGACCGAGCAAGAGGCCCCCAAACTGGACCAAAACGCCGTAGCCGACCAGCCCCGCCGTCTCCGCGAGTGCGGCCGACCGCCCCGGAGCGCGGGCAGCCATGTCGGGCACGACCCTGCCCCTGGTGACCAGGTAGGTGACGCCTATGAGGATCAGGGCGACGCCGACGTTGGCCCAACCGTTTATCACCTCTCCGGCGAGGAGTACGCCCTCGAGCGATGGCCGCTCGCTGAACGGCAGCTCGCCGTTCCCGACGATCAGGAAGACAGCGGTCGTCGCGAGCACCCAGAACGCCGCCGTGAGTTGCACGCTGCGCAGGGAGAGGAAGCGTAGCCACGGTGGTCTCCCACCGCTCGGCCCGAGTCGTTGCTGCGTCGTCAGGCCGTCCTCCTCATAAGAGCGCGTCCTCCTCGAAACCCACCTGAGCACTGTACCCTACAACGCCCAGGGGATGACCCAAGGTTCTGGCAAGCGTAAGTTACACGACCATGTCGCTATCAGGTGGAGGCGACACTGAATGCATTCCTGGAGCGTTCTCGAGGACTTGAAAGCCCCTTCTCCCGACTACGCCCAGCCTCTTTCCGCCGCGCCTAAGGGAAGAGGTTGCGGCGGAAAGAATCCGATGCCCTCAGAGCATAGGGAGAGGACGGTCGCCCTACGCTGCTGCGTTGCGCCCCAATACGGTTCGGACTACTAGCCCCTGAACGTGCTCTAGGTCAGCGCGCCGGCGGTTCTCGCTGTAGACTCCTGTGCCGCGCTCGCGGGCCCAACCTTCGATCATCCGCTCGGGGTCTTGCCCGGAAAGGTCCCGCTCGGCCAAGGCCCACCGGACGATCTCTTGAACGCGCTCCTCGGGCTCTCTGTGGAACGCCCTACGGCACACCTCCCGATCCACCGAGAGTAAGTCGGCGGCCCGGTCGGCAACTCTCCAACGCTCGTTCTCGCTCGTGTTTGTCACAGTATTGCCTCCATCTGCTACTCGGTTTCATGGGTTATACGGGCAGCACGGGCAATTAACGAGACTTTATTTCAAGACTGACCACAATAAGCCACGTGACGCTCCACGTTCTCATGATAACTATGAGGTTACCGCGGCCGCGCGAAAAGGTGTTCGCCTTCTTCGCTGAGGCGGACAACCCCCGGTGTAGCACCGCTTCTACATAGTACAGCATACAGGTGTGCTCGCGAGTGTGTCGCACAGCCCAGGTCCCTTGTTGGATAAGGAAGCTGCCAGGGGTGAAACCAGCGCTAGTGTAGAATTCAATCCTTTGGTGGCTCCCCCCCACGAAGCCCTTCGGTGAGGTAGCGCTGAACGAGGGTGAAGAGGATGACGACCGGGATCACGGCCACCTAGATAGAGGCGAGAGTTCCTCGGGATGGACTAACGGCTGCATAACCATCCAATCGTGTAGCAAGTTGTATAAAGGAACCAGCCTTATAGGAGTGTGAAACGGCTCTTAACCCCAGTCCTAACGCATAACGATGCACAAGGCGGTATAGGAGCTGCCGAGAACACCTCTTCTCGGCAGCTCGGTGAATAGAGATAACCACGCCCTCCTTGGGTACTAGGACATTTGTACTACGTAACCTTACTCATTCTCCTCCAGCTTCCCTGATTGCGTAATTCTACGGATGCCACCATGGGCATCGCCAGATACTGTCTTCCTTGTAACCAGTAAACGGGCGGAGTCAAGAAGAAGAGTCCCTACCCCACCCCCTCAACCAAAAGGAGGTAGTGATGATGGGACAGCAGCAGGAGACGGTGGCGGGCAGTGCGTTGAGGCGCATAATTATGGTGCTTGCGGTAGCGACGGTTATGGCGGCAATGATGGCGGTGAGCGCGGGTTCGGCGTTCGCGGCCTCGTTCGGCAACGACAAAGCTAATTGTGTAGGACAGAACGCGACGCTCTTTAACGAGGTTGGAAAGGAGCGTGGAGAGCACGGGTTCGGCGGAAAGATAGTCAAGGGTGAAGCGCCTGGCGGCGGTGTTGGCAATGCTGCTTCCACTAACTGTAACTAGAATTAGCTGTGCCATAGGCATGGCAGAGGTAGGGCCGGCGCGTAGTAGCTCCGGCCCTACCTTATGCCCGAGTTTCCGAGAAGACCCTCCTTCTCGGCAGCTCGGTGAATAAGGGCAGGAAGGAGGGCCGGGGCGTTAGATCCCGGCCCTCTTGAGCTATGAAGTGCCTTCGAAGCTTAGCTTCCCTTAGGCCTGCTGCCCTGCTGCTTCCGGGAGGAGCCCGAGTTGCTGCATCATGCCCAAAGCGTCGAAGTTAGTCCACGCTTCCACTATCTTGCCCTCGGATAAGCGCTTGATAGTGATGCCCGTTATCTCCATGCGCTTGCCTGTAGGGGGGCCAAAGGCCTCCGTCTCACCTTGGTGGGTACCACGCGCCCTAAAGTGGACTACTACCTTGTCCCCTTCGGCCACCATATTCTCTATGGTGTTCTCAAGATCGGGAAAGGCTTCGCGGAAGATGGCGGCGAATTGCTTGGCCCCTTCTATGCCTCGTACCTCTCCAGAGGTAGGCTCATAGCTGACGTAGTTTGGGTCGATGATCTCGTCTGCGACGTCGAGGTTGCCCGTATGGTTGAAGAGCTCCTCCATCTCCCGACGCACCACGGCTTTGTTCTCTTCCGCAGTCATGCTTATGTCCTCCTTCCCACCCCGCTTCCCAGGCGGGCTAACACTTTTCACCAGCAGGCATGATGCCACTGATCAAAGTTCGCCGCGAACTTTCGAGAAAACCTCCATGTCGGAAGTTATGTTGCCGAGAACACACTCCCTCTCGGCAGTCTAGTGAATAGAGGCAGCCTACCCATCGATGCGCGTTTTGTGCTTGACACCAGATGCTGTAGACTTTGAATTTCGGCCTACCGCGCGTGTGGAGAACACGCTAGGCTGTAAGCAGCAGCTAGAACAAAGGTCACATACCTCAGGCGTCCAGAAGTTGAGGAGAGAGTTAGAAGTGAAGAGCTGGCGTGATATCGGACAGGTGGGTGTCTTTGACTCTTCTGTGCAACGTAGAAGCTTTATTCGGTGGGGTGCACTAGGAGCCATATTGGCTGGGCTAGCATGGACAGTTTCAGGCATCATCGACTTGGCGACCGCGGGGGGCGCAGCTCCCGAAGTACTCGGCTTCGTCCCTTTAGATGAAGCGCTATACGGCGTCGCCTTGGTAGGCATGTTGGGAGGGCTTGTAGGTCTGCACACTCGGCAAGCATCGAGGTACGGGCGACTGGGATCAGTGGGCTTTGTGGCGTCCTTCCTAGGAGTGTCACTTTTGCTCGTAGGACTCGCGCTCTCCTTTCTGTACGGGAGGGTTCTCGAGCAAACGCTGGGGCTTCCAATGCTGGGGCTAGGTTTTTTGGGAATGCTCGTTGGGTTCGTACTCCTAGGTGCTGCCACACTGAGGCTAAGGGTGTTGCCGCGGTGGTGTGCCTTGCTTCTCATCGCCTGCCCTCTTCTCGCGACCACTTTAGGAGATTACGGTGGAGCTCTCGCACTGGGTCTAACCTGGCTGTCACTGGGCGGCACGCTTTGGTTGCAGCGCGACTTTTCAGCTCTTTTCCCAAACCTATAAGACAGAAGGAGCTACAGCTCCAACCTGAGGACGAATTTCCGAGAATACATATCTCCGGAAGCTAGGTTTCCGAGAACACCCTCCTTCTCAGCGATCCGGTGAATAGAGGCCCCGGAAGCCCCCTATCCAACTAGCGCCTCTCTACGCGCAGAGCCCTAAAGCTGGGCTTTCTAGTACTAAAGTACTAGGCTAAGTGTGGCCGCGGCCATCGTCGCGGCCTTGCTGGTCGACGACATCCGCCTGGAAGACTCCCAGGGACCTCCGGCCGGAGAACAGCGTCGCGGAAAGCACCCGGAGGCGGTAAGGACGGGATAACTACAGAGACCTCTCTATGCGTCTTTGGTCTAGATGTAACCCACCTTTCGTATTCATCTTAAGCTCGTCGACGTGGTTGAGCAATATGTACTTAGCGTCATCCCGGCATGAGCATTGTTGACAGAAAGTAAGTAACCCATTAAAAGACTCGTGGTCCTCTCCACGCAACTAAACTCTCACTGCTAATGCGTTTCATGAAGTGCTGCCATAAGAGCAAGATGAGCCCTGCGGTTCTCTCGGCCCATCTCGGGCGGACAGAGCGAGCGCCACGTATTTCACGCTCGACCAAGACCTCTTAATAGCTGAAGTTTCCGTATTGACGTCATGGGTCTCGCGTCGAGGTCGCGCAGCAAGCGGGTGGCAGCGGCGTAGATGTTCCTCTCCCAGGTGAGCGGAGAGTAACCGTCGGCGAGATCGAGGACCTCGCGCTTGGCGGCATGGGTGACTATGCCGCACCCGTCGTTCCCAAGACCGCGACCCAGCTTACCCGGTGCGTCATGAAACAGCCTCCGCCTCTGACTTTCCTCCTAACTTTTAGTTTAGAAGATCCTCCGCCGCAGGCCCTTCGAAGACCTGCCCGCCTTGACCCGCACGTTAGGTCTGCTAACCTCGGGGATCGAGATACTGCCTCGGGAAAGGGGCTTGCGTGCCGACGAAAAACGTCGTGGTTCGGTACGCTCCAGCGGAAGGAGTGACGATGCTAGAAGGGCTAATGCAAGACTACCAGCTGACCCTGCCCGCCATCATTAAGCGCGCCGAGACGCTGTACGGCTATCGTGAGATCGTCACCCGCCAGCCGGACATGAGCTTCCACCACTACACCTACGCCGACTTCAGCTCCCGCGCCAAGAAGCTCTCGGTCGCCCTCGAGAAGCTCGGGGTGGAGAGCGGCGACCGGGTCGGAACCCTCGCCCCCAACACCTATCAGCACCTCGAGGCGTACTTCGGTATCCCCTGCTCGGGCGCGGTCCTACACACCATCAACCCCCGGCTGCACGAGGGCGACCTAGCCTACATCGCCAACCACGCCGGGGACAAGGTCCTCATGGTGGACGGGACCCTCGTGGAGGTCTTGGAGTCGTTTCGGGAGCAGATAGACGTGGAGCATGTGGTCATCTTCGACCGCGACAATGGCGACTTGCCGGACGGCGCGATCTCTTACGAAGGTCTACTCGCAGACGCCGACGAGGGTGGCTTCGATTACCCGGAGTTCGACGAGAAGCAGGGAGCGGCTATGTGCTACACCTCGGGCACGACGGGGAGGCCCAAGGGAGCACTGTACTCGCACCGAGCGATAGCCCTACACTCAATGATGCTGGCGATGGGGAGCGTCTTCGGCTTTAGCGAGGCGGACTGCATCCTGCCGGTGGTGCCGATGTACCACGTCAACGCCTGGGGGCTGCCCTTCGTTGCAACGCTCGTGGGGGCTAAGCAGGTGATGCCGGGCTCGCATCTGGACGCCGAAAGCCTCCTCGAGGCCTTCGAGCAGGAGAGGGTCACGTTCACCTCCGGGGTGCCCACCGTATACCTCGCGATATTGGAGGCCCTGGACGAGGAGCCCGAAAAGTACGACCTCTCGTCCATAAGGATGCTGGTCATTGGCGGGTCGGCGGCGCCCAGGGACCTCCTCAAGGGGTACAAGGAGCGCCACGACATCAACGCGCGCCAGGGCTGGGGCATGACAGAGATGAGCCCGGTGGGTGCGGTCGCGAACCTGACCACCGAGTTGGAAAAGCTCCCTCAGGAGAAACTACTTGATTACAAGGCCAAGCAGGGACCCCCGGTCCCGTTCATCGAGGTGAGGGCCCGCCACGAGGAGGAGAATTTCGTCCCGTGGGACGGCGAGACCATGGGCGAGCTGGAGGTCCGCGGTCCCTGGGTAGCCAAGGGTTACTTCAACACCGAAGAAGGCACCGAGAAGTTCACTGAGGACGGCTGGTTCAAGACCGGCGATATCGTCACCATAGACGAGCATGGCTTCGTCGAGGTACAGGACCGCGACAAGGACCTGGTAAAGAGCGGGGGCGAGTGGATCTCCTCGGTCGCCCTAGAGAATGCGCTCATGGCCCACCCGGCCGTCGCCGAGGCGGCCGTGATCGCCATAGACGACGAGAAGTGGGACGAGCGCCCCCTGGCGGTTGTAGTCCTCAAAGAAGGGCAAGAGGCCACGCCCGAGGAGCTGCACGAGCACCTGGAAGGCGACTTCGCGAAGTTCTGGCTCCCGGACGCCTACGAGTTTATCGGTGAGATTCCCAAAACCGCTACCGGCAAATTTCTTAAGCTGGAACTGCGCAAGCAGTTCCAAGACTATACGGTCTCCCAAGGCTAAAGAGAACCAAAAAGCGCCGCCCTGGCAGGCTTCCCGGCCTACCGGAGCGGCGGTGGTCGGAGAGAAGCGGGAGGGCTACCAGGCAGTCTGGCCGCCGTCCACGCCGGTGGTCGGGCCCGTGACGTAGGCCGCGGCCGACGAGGCCAGGAAGACCACCACGCCCTTTACAAAAGGCACACTTGCCCCACGCTGCTACTTTTCCGTAATGTCAACCCGACGATCGTCTTGCAGGCCGGAGCCGTTTCTCCAGGACCTTGTCCCGGTAGGTGTGGTGGGCTACGGCTCCTTGCAGGCGTGGCTGGCCAGAGCTCCCGGTTCACGAACCTCCGGCCACGCCCGCCGGTCCGATTATGGCTAACGGCGACCCAGTACAGTCGGACCCAAGAGCGCATCCAAAACGGCCTCTTGCGAGTGGGCCAAGCGCCTCTCGTACCGGGGAGCTTCGGCTTCAATCTGCTCCGGCAAGCCTGGATCCAAAGCGGCCGCCTCCGCTCTCATAGCCGGCTCATTCAGCCAGCGTCGAACCAGTGCCGGATCTGCTTCCACATGGAAGAGCAGACCCCAGGCCCTAGACCCCCAACGAAACGCCTGATGAAGGGTCATAGGCGAATACGCGAGAGGCACGGCCCCTTCGGGCAGATCGAAGACGTCACCGTGCCAGTG
Source organism: Rubrobacteraceae bacterium (assembly GCA_036519775.1). Classification (GTDB taxonomy): domain Bacteria; phylum Actinomycetota; class Rubrobacteria; order Rubrobacterales; family Rubrobacteraceae; genus Rubrobacter_F. The sequence goes on along the minus strand of DATDKT010000187.1, from coordinate 9,172 downwards.
AAGAACCGTCTCCTCCGCTCGAAACGATCCCAAGATAGGATCTGTTAGCGCAGCAGGCGTCTTGCGGACGGAACCCCAACCGACTTCCTTTCCGGCCGGGTTGGGCTTCACCGCTGCTCCCAGAGCGGCGGCAAGCAACTGGCTGCCCAAGCAGACCCCAACGGTTGGGATTCGGCTCCGCACAGCCTCGCCGATCGCCGCGATCTCTTCTCTCAGGAACGGGTAGCGCTGTGCCTCATAGACGCCCATCGTTCCTCCCATAATGAGGAGCGCTCGCGCGAGGCGAAGATCAGGCAGCGGCTGATCGGCAAAGAGGTCCACGTAACGCCAGGGAACCCCGCGTGCATCGAGCCGTTCTCCGAAGGCACCCACTCCTTCCCAGCGAACGTGGCGCAGAACGAGTACCTCCCCCGCACGATACTGTGCTCTCTCTTGACTGCGGCCTATGGCGGATCTCCTTACTTCAAGCTCTAACCAATTCTACCCCCGCTCGTAGCCGCCTCCGGTCAGCAGAGCGCGGGACCGCAGCTCAATCACCTTCCCCTTCGGGCCTCGACGCATACAAATATACGGTTAGGGAATAAGTGGGGGCAAGCGTACGATTAGCAGACGTTAATGGGCGCGCTTTTCCAAACAGGCCCCAGCCCACCTGCTAGTCGCTCACATACTGTGTTGCTTTGCCTACAACTTACGGTTGCAGCAAAAGGGCCGGGTAGCGCTTCCCGGCCCTCTCTCCGTGCCCGCAAAATATCGCCGTTTCCAGATGATTTCTAAGTGGGCGATACTGGCTTTGAAGCAGCGACCCCCTCCTTGTAAGGCAGGCTTGATCACACCGTAAGTGTTCGCAGATGTTCAAAAATATCTGCAAATAAGCGCATTCACTCTTGCAGGTCATCCTGGCTGTTCACTGTTGTTCGCCTGGGTTAGTGTCAAATTGGTGTCAACTGGTGTCGGTGCACTACCAGGGCTCTCGCATGTTTGTACGATCTGTCACCCATTTAGGGGCGCCCGACAGTACTCCAAGCTGGGACCCGTGGATTAGAAGTGCGAGGCGGTGTGTTCGTCGAGGTTAGCGAGAGTGAAGAATCCGCTTACCTAAGGCTTATTGCGTTTGCCTCTGTCCACCGGGGTCAACCGTGTCTATTGTAAAACTGCTGTAGTAGTAGGCTGTAAGCCATCTCGATAAAGGCAACTAGAAGTTGCTGCGCCTCCGACACCTGGAATCTTGCAGAAGAAGAAGATGTTTGTGTGCTGCACGGTAATCCAGGAGGTGTGCTTAGTTAGAATGGTTTCAACATAGGAAACCGCTCCACGCCATGGTTTTGCCACATGCTCTAGACATCGTCGCGTTCAAGCTAAAGCTCGACCTAGCCTCGGAGGACTGCTACTGGTGGTTGGAGATGCCACAGGGGGCATAAAGTCGGATTGAACCGGTCCCTCCTTTAGCATCGCAGTATGGACCTGATGCACCTAGCTGACCCTCGTTGAGTTTTCCCCAACCTCTTGGAGCAGTGTTGTCTACGTAGACTTCGAGATCTAGCCTACGACGCTAGCAACCTCCTAGAAGACGCTTAGTGAGACTGAACGCGTATACGGGGCTCTTAGCCACTGCGGATAGAATGACGAAGAGACACACCTCTGACAGCACTTCTCTAGGAGGGAGTTACACAACATGAATTTCGGGCTCTCCGTACTTGACGTCTCGCCGGTAAGTTCGGGCTCGAACAGCGCCCAGGCGCTTCGCAACACGCTTGACTTGGCTCGGCTCACCGACCGGCTCGGCTACGAGAGGTACTGGCTCGCCGAGCACCACAACCTGCCAATAATCGCCAGCTCCGCGCCGGAGGTTATGATCGGGCATGTCGCGAATGTAACCGTGAGGATCCGGATCGGCGCCGGCGGGATCATGCTCCCCAACCACGCCCCGCTTAAAGTGGCCGAGACCTTCCAGGTGCTGGAGGCCCTACACCCGGGGCGTATCGACCTTGGCATAGGTCGCGCCCCGGGGACCGACCCCGTCACGGCAACGGCCTTGCGCCGCTCGCGGAACGGGCTGGAGGCGGAGGACTTTCCGCAGCAGTTCGCCGAGCTTCTCGCCTTCTCGGGCGACGGTTTCCCAGAGGATCATCCCTTCCGGTCCGTGATCGCCATGCCAAGCGACGTCGGGTTGCCGCCGATCTGGCTCTTGGGCTCCAGCGGCTACTCGGCGAGGGCAGCCGGGGAGATGGGCCTCGGCTACGCCTTCGCCTCGCACTTCAGCCCGGCGGACCCAGCTCCCGCCATGCGTGCCTACCGCGAGAGCTTCGAGCTCTCAGAGGACTTCGAGCACCCCTCGGCCATCCTCGCGGTTGCCGTTATCTGCGGGGAGACCAGCGAGCATGCGGAGAGACTCGCCACTTCCATGGAGCTTGCCTGGGTCCGCATGCGGAGCGGGAACCCCGAGCCGCTGCCGAGCCCCGAGGAGGCAATGGCCTACCCTTACACGCCGACCGAACGCCGGCTGGCCGACACCTACCGCTCCATGCAGGTAGTCGGCGATCCTCAGAGCGTACGGGCACGCCTTGAAGAGCTCGCCGAACACACGGCAGCCGACGAGGTCATGGTCACTACCAACGTCTACGACCACGCTAAGCGGTTGCGCTCCTATGAACTGCTCGCCAAGAAAGTCTTCCAGATCGCCACACCCGGCAGGTAGGTCGACCCCGACCGTCATCCACGCGAAAGGAGAGAGAATGGCAGACTCAAGTCTACAGCAGCGAGAGAACGGCAGGAATTCGAGAAATTCCCGCAACGGCTACCCGGACCGTTCGGTCCTTGGAGGAGAGGTCGGCCTCTGGAGCTCGAACCTCAACTCCGTGCCTGCCCCTCAGACGAGAGAGGCGGTGGCGGAGATCGAGGAGTTGGGGTACGCGGCGCTGTGGTTTGGCGAGGCCCTTGGCAGGGAGGCCTTCACCAACGCCTCGATGTTCCTCTCCGCCACCAGTCGTCTGGTGGTAGCCACCGGCATAGCCAACATCTTCGTCCGCGACGCCTGGGCCACGAACGCCGCGGCCAAGACGCTCGCGGGGGCGTTCCCAGAGCGGTTCGTCCTGGGCCTAGGCGTGAGCCACAGGCCCATGGTCGAGATGCGCGGCCACGACTACCGTTCGCCCCTCTCGATTATGCGTGCCTACTTGGAAGACATGCGCGAAGCACGGTTCGATGCCGCACCGCCGGAGCACGACTCGCCCTGGCTCCTCGCGGCCCTCGGACCCAAGATGTTAGAGCTCTCCAGGGACCTCGCCGACGGCGCGCATCCCTACCTGGCGACCCCGCAGCATACGGCGGAGGCCCGCGAGATTCTCGGCGACGGCCCCTTGCTCGCCGTAGAGCAGGCCGTGGCCCCGACGAGGGATCGCGAGGAGGCCCTAAGGCTAGCCCGCTCCCACCTGAGCCGCTACCTACAGCTGCCCAACTACCGCAACAGTTGGCTCCGCCAGGGTTTCCAAGAGGAAGACCTCTCGGGTGACGGCAGCGAGCGGCTCGCCGAAGGGCTCGTGGCCTGGGGATCCGAGAGCGACATCCGGGAGCGGATCAGCGAACACCTTTCGGCCGGCGCGGATCAGGTGTGCGTTCAAGTGGTGACGGGTGGTCCCACGGACGATATCCGGGACCGGTGGCGCTCGCTTGCTCCCGCGCTCCTGGGATAAGGCTCTCGACGCGCCGAGGGTAGAAGATCTGGCAGGTTGGCACCTGCGCAGGCGTCTCTTCCGCGTGCCGTAAAGCACCTGCCACCGTTGTTCACCGGCAGCACCAGCGGCCCCGCGACGCCGCCCCGCAGGCCAGCGCGGAGCCAACCGCCAGCGGCGCCACGCCCACTGGAGCTCTCTCATAGGTGGCCACCGAGATAATCACGAACACCAGGATGAAGGTGACGAGGATCTCTGCCAACAGCATGCTTTTCAGCGAGGAGCTGCTCCTCCCCTCCTTCGACGCCTGCTTCATTACCAGTGCCCCGAGGCGGTTGCGATCCTCAACATGCACTCACCAGGTCTCCGTTACCTTGTTTAGACCCCGAGGGCTGTCTGGGTTGAGCCCTTTCAGGTGTGCAAGGTTCTCTGCGAAAAGCTGGATGGGCACAGCATACAGAATCGGTGAGAGTTCATCAGCACACCGGGCCTGTATCTCAAACTTTGCAGACGCTTTCTCGAGGATGGAGCTGTCGTCGCTGATCGCGACGAATTCGGCTCCACGGTCTTTGAGGCTCCCCACGAGAGAGCGCAGGTCTTGTTGGACCTTGCCTGGCGGGACGATAATGAGGACCGGGAAGTCCTGTCCGATCATGGCCATGGGTCCGTGTCTCAGGTCCGCTGCAGAGAAAGCCTGGGCCACGACATAAGTGGTTTCCATGAGCTTGAGAGCTGCTTCCTCGGCGGTGGCGAGATTGTAGCCGCGGGAGGTCACCACCATATACTCCGCGTAACGGTAGCGCTCGGTCCCTTCCCAGCTGGCTTCGAGCACTTCTCGTAAGAGCTCCGGCAACCCTAGCACTTCATTCCCCAAGCTCTCCTCTCCTTTGAGCGTGGAGGCGAGCAGATAGAGCACCAGCAGCTCGGCGGTGTACGTCTTGGTGGCGGCGACGCTCTCCTCTTTGCCGGCCCGGAGAAAGAGGTGATGCTGCGCAGCCTCCGCCATCGCGGAGGCCTCGTTGTTGGTTACGGCGAGGGTGCGAGCCCCAAGCTCACCCGATCTGCGGACAGTCTCCAGAACATCCTGGCTTTCGCCGGACTGGCTGAGGCCCACAACCAGCACTCCTTCGAGGTTCATCCTGCTCTTATAGAGGGTAAAGGCAGAGGGCGAAGCGAGAGCTGTGGGCAAGCCCAATAGTACCTCGAAGAGGTACTTGGCGTACAGGGCAGCATTGTCGGAGGTGCCCCGAGCCACGATCATTACCGATCGGAGGCGGCCCTCCCTTAAGGCATGCGACGCCGACTTTGCCTCGTGCCACCCCTCGTTGAGGATACGCTCGAGGACCTCAGGCTGCTCACGTATCTCCGTGAACATCTTGCTGTCCAGCATGGCTCTCACCTCTCCTGGTACACGGTCTCCCCTGCCCCGATGGTCTTCTTTACCATAGGGTAATCGCGGTTTTCCTCCGCGTTGTTCATCAGCCTTCTACACGCTTTTGCCAGCTTGCGTAGGCTCTGAACACGATCACCACCACAAAGCCGATTTTGGTCAGCACGGTGTCAAAGTATACAGTTGGAGTGGCCAGCCAAACGCACAGCCTAGTTGCCAGTGGGTTACAGATGAAGTGAAGGCTAGGGTTAGGTTTGAGGAAGAGGTAAAGTATCTAGAAGACCCTCGACGAGGACCTACCCTTGCCAGGGTTATCCTTATCGAAGAAGGTCAATTCGCTGATGAACGGTTTATAGCGCAGGTGCCACCGCCCAACTACCAATAGCGTAGACCTTTGACCACCACCCGATCCAGACTACCCAAACAGTGTGTCCTACACCCGTAACCCCATGCTCCACACTTGCGGGTAGAATTCTGCTTAGGTAAGCTGATTCTGTTGACAATTTGGTTCGGTGTAAGGATCGGGAAAAGTGGGCGATGCTGGATTTGAACCAGCGGCCCCCTCCTTGCAAGGGAGAAAAGGAGCGTTTCTGGGTACTGCAGGTGGTTGCAAAACCCGCATATCTAAGCGGCATTCTCTTCTCTAGCTCGCTCACCATTGCAGGGTGTTGCGCCGCCGGTGGTGTCAGAGTGGTGTCACTTGGTCGTCACCCTTGAGATTCACGAGCTCGTTGAACAAGCTACCGAGGCTAACCACATAAGCGAGATCGCCACTGCTGGAGTCGCCAGCCCAGAACCGGGAGAAGACTCTGTAAGTGCCTCCGAGGGCCAGGAGAGGAACGCACCCTCGGGCTTACAGTAATCCTCACAGGGCCGCTCGTGACGCTACAGGTTCTTCTTCGGGCTGCAGCAGTGAGTCGCTGGTAGCCAGTGTAGGCAACCGGTCAGCACACTTACCGTGTAGGGTAGGCTACCTGCCCTACTATGTCTTATTAGAGCACACACGGCCCTTTGCCCTAGTCTTAACGCATAACGATCCGGTAGGCTGAATATGCATTTCCGAGAATAAGCGCTCTCGGCAGCTCGGTGAATAGAAGAGCCAACCTGCCTGCTCTACCGAGTAGCTAGACCTCCTCTTCGTCGACGTCCGTGCGTTCTTTCTCGCGGGTTAGTCCTCGCACCCTCTTGGTCTCGTCGACTACCGAGAGTATCTCGCTCAGCGTAGGGTTCGTAGACTCCCAGTGCCGCTCCCCCACCCTGAACCTAGAAGGTTGAGCGGTGTCCGGGGAGAGCTCTATCCTAGCTAGCTGCTCGTCGACCAGGTTCTCGGGGACGGGTAGGCTAGTGATGATCAGCTGGGGAACGAAGCGTCCTACCTCCGCTTCTAGTTCCTCAGCATCGGTGACCGCCACTGGGATATCCGAGTGGCGGATAGCGGATGCTATGGCCTCCATATATACGCGGTACTCTCTCTCAAAGGATACGAGGACCCTCATCTTTCTCGCCCTTCTTCTCGCGCACGAAGGATACCTTACTCAGCACTCGCCGATCTCCTCACCGCGTTGATGACCTCTTCCATAGAGGCGTTCGTGGTGAGCACCTCGACCGCACCAGCCCCTAAGGCCTGGTGGTGCATGGCTGGGTCGAGCTTGTGGGAGAGCACCAGCGCCAAGGCGTTGGGATTGGCAATGCTCACCTCCCGGATCAAGACCAACCCGTCCTCGTCGGGCAACAAGGGGTCGACGACCGCGACGTCGATCCCGTCCAAGTGTACGTCGCGGGTATCGGTTACCGACCCGGCTTGCCAGGCCACTTCCAGGTCCTCCTCTTGGTCCAACCGTATCGCCAACGCCTCCCGGAAGGCGTTGTGATGGGTGACCAGCAGTATGCGCTTCGTTTTCTTCGCCATCACCGTGTTACTCCCAAGTGCAAAGACTACTGTACGCGACCATACATAGATCGCCATTGTACACCGTACGGTAGCGTACACAAAGGCGGGCTGACAATGTACAATGCTAATGGTATTTACGCTGGTCTCACAATTGCTCCTTTTCGCCTATCGGCCGGACGGTTGCACGGGTAGGGGTTTGAACAAAGGCGGAATCGGAGCTGAGGAAGGTAAGGAGTACAAGGCGGTGGAAGCGACCTACAACGCAGATTATCTCAAGAGCAATAGGCTGCTGGGGGCTCTTCCCGTAGAGGAGTTTGAGCACCTGCAGCCCCACCTTGAGACCGTCACGCTGGAGGTCAAGGACTTTCTCTACGAGCGGGACGTGCCCATTGAGCACGTCTATTTTCCCATCGACTGCGTCACCTCCGTCATGGCCCAGATGAAGGACGGGCGAATGGTCGAGGTCGGCACCATCGGCAAGGAGGGAATGGACGGTCTGCCTGTGTTCTTGGGAGCGCAGACGGCACCGCTTACTTCCTTCTGCCAGGTACCCGGCGACGCCGCCAGGATGGCAGCAGACGCTTTGAGGTCCGAGATTGGGCCTGGCGATCGGCTGCACGAGCTTTTGCACCGCTTCACGGAGGCGACGTTGGTCTTCGCGGCCCAGTCGAGCGCGTGCAACCGGCTGCATTCCGTAGAACAGCGGTGCAGCCGCTGGATTCTGCACACCCACGACCGCGTGGGTAAGGACGAGTTCCACCTAACCCAGGAGTTCCTCTCGCAGATGCTGGGCGTGCGGCGCGCCAGCGTAAGCGAGGTAGCCAGCGCCCTTCAGGGCGAGGGGTTGATCTCCTACTGGCGCGGCAACCTCAGGATACTCGATCGCTCTGGCCTGGAAGCCGTGGCCTGCGAGTGCCACGGCGTGATCACGAAGGAGTTTGACCGCCTGCTCGACTCAGGGGCATAGAGCGCGACACTTTGTGGTGAAGGTCTAGAGCTAGGATGTTATACGCGACATGAAAGGCAACTGTAATTGATGCAAGACCATAACAAGATCGAGGTTCGGCCCAGGAACTGGTTAACACCAGTGGCCCTCGTGTTACTGCGAGAGGAGGGTTCCTACGGCTACGAGCTAATGGATCGCCTTGAGGAGTTCGGATTCGAGCAGATACGAGCAGGGGCGTTGTATCGGACCCTAAGGCAGATGGAGCAGGAAGGTCTCTGCAAGTCCGAGTGGGAGACGTCCGAGGGTGGTCCGGCTCGCCGAATGTACTCAATTACTGAGGCTGGGGAATCGTATCTTGCGACCTGGGCGGAGGCGTGTAAGCAGTACCAGACTGTTATGGACTGTTTCTACCAGGCCTACACGAGTAGGTAGCCCCGAGCTTTCGAGCACGGCGAAGTCTTCTTCTCCTAGAGCGGGTCGTCGTCAGACTCCTCGGGTGGTTGGCCGTGCTCCTGGAGCAGCTTCCCGGCCTGCCGGGGAGTCGGTATTTGCTGGACACTGTAGGTGAGGTTCCTCTCGTGATCGATGAGTTCGAAGACAGGATCCTCGGTTTCCCACACTTCCCTGTGAGCCAGGATAGACAGACCGTCACCGTTGTACCCGATGAGCAGGTACCCCAAGAAGCCAGCGTCTATATTCCAGCCGGCGCTAGCGAAGCTTTGTTCTATGGCTTCCCTGTCCACTTTTTTCTCTGCCCACACAGCCTAACTCGCGTATAGAGCTTAACACTTTTTGCAAGGCTGCTCTTGGGTTTCCGAGAATGGTTGCTCTCGGCAGCTCGGTGAATATAGGGTCGGGATCTTCCGAAGAGCAACTATTCTGCCTCTCCCTTGTTTAACCTGTTGCTATAGCGGGTAGAACATATGGCACAACCGAAGAGATCGTTAGAGCTAGCGAAATTGGCCCTTAGAAGATCACAGGGCAATGCTCTTACAGCGAGAACGCGTAAAGGCTCCAGGCGATCTCTAAGGCAAAAGATGAACCGCAGAGCGAGAGGAGGTTAAGGTGGTGGTTAGATACGTCGAGTGAGGTAGAGAAAACCGAATATCTATAGAAGCCCTCGGTAAACAAGCCGGGGGCTTTGTCGTTGCCTATAGCCCTAGCGAGTTTCCGAGAATGAGCCTTTCGGCAGCTTAATGAATAGAGGCCCACTGCCCCCTATTGACAGACTCGTTTCTTGATGTCATGTTGATAGCATGGTCGAAGCAAGGGAAAGA
>DATDKT010000186.1:0-12818 GCA_036519775.1 Rubrobacteraceae bacterium | reverse complement strand
TTTCAGAATCTACTAAAGCTTGTGTATGGGTGGTAGTGGGCTTCTAGTAGGCGGCAAGCGCTCGGTAGGGTACGAGGAGACGATCCTTGGCAGAAATGTACTCAGCGGTCTCCGGCGTAGGGCTTCAGCAGATGCATGGGGCGGCCAGGGACATGGACCCGACCGCGACGCCCGAAGGAGGCGCTTCGGAGCCCGGGCATTTCTAGCGGCTCCTACGCCGTAAGTGCTAGTGAGCGCTAGTGAGCACTACTAGGGGCAACCCGTCCCCTAGCTCTAAGCGCAGGCTCTACACCCTGACGCGCTCGGGGCACTCCTAGTGGACACCCTTGTAGTCGTCCTTTAAAGCCACCTTAAGCGCCCTTCAAACCTACGCGATGCCCCGCGTGGCAACTCTCTTAGTCCGCCGGTTCTCGAGGCCTTAGGACCGATCCTTACGTGCGTTAGCAGGGGACCCTCAGCATCGCCCGCGGTAAGGTAGCGGGGCGAGGCGGAAGAGCGCACGTTCTCCGCTAACCCCAGGGGAAGTTTTCTAGGTGAGCATTGTCGGAACTTGTCGAATCTCGTGCTCGGCATCCTCCGTAAGTATGGGCTTCTCCTCGGATCAGCTCAGGCGTCTGTAAACCAAGTTCTGAATTATTTCACGAGCCCACGCGCTCTGCGGCACGTTCCTCCGAGACTGTGTAGACCCCTTCGCCTGTGACGACGTTCGGGTTCTTTCCGCCACGCCTAGGGAAGACGTGAATCCCAAAATGCAACAGAGCCCACTCACATCGTAGTCCTCTAACGCCCGGCGAGGTATGCTACGCCTCAAGACGCTAAAGGATAGGAGAGTAGGTACATGCCTGTAGACCCGCACAGTATAACGGAGGTGGCACAGCGGCTGTCGACGAGGCTCGAAGCCACCTACAGCGACGTCCCGGACGCAGAGGTGGAGAGCGTGCTCGTTGTAGTCGCGGTCAAGCAGGGGGGGGCTGGGGGGCACGTCGTACACTTCAATACCAGCGACATGCCGGCCTACGCGGCGAGGGGGCTGCTGGCGGAGGTCGACGACCTCCTAGGAGGCAACCTACCCGGAGCTAGAGATTAGCAAGCTTCTATTAGTCGTCGCCCTCGCCGCGTAGGCTTCTAGCTCGCACGCCATCGCCACCATATTGGTCGCGCTGCGCACCGCTTGGGCCTTCGCTTCGTCCTCGGGGTACTCTTGGGCGATCCCGCTCGCTACTTCATGAGCGCCTTCCATGTGGTTCAATAACTCGCCCAGCATGGTCCTCAGTCTCTGTTCGTGGCCGGCTTTTCCATCACGTGGCTGCTCCTAACTCCATTGCAAAACAAAGAACCGTGCGCCTGCTACTCATAGTGCCTCAACGGCGGTGGCCCGATCCTCCTCGGTAGCTTGAGCTAAAGATGACTGGGAGGCAAACAGAGGTGACCGGAGAGCGTCCGGTCAGCAAAACCGCTTGGATAAGCGGCAAAGCAAGTCTAAGGAATCGGTGACCGGGATGACCGCCGGTTTTCGGAGACTATGAGAGGAGATTTTGGAGGAAGACCGCTCTTCCCAAAAAGTGCGAGGGTTCATAACGATTCTTCGATCGAGGACTCGAAACTCCTCTCCAATCGAAACGTATAGGGGGTTGTATCGAGACGAGGAGAAGCAGATGACACAAGACCCTAACTATGGGATGTACCGGGAACACAATGCGAAACCCGGATTCCACCGTCCTAAGGTGGGCGTTGGCGCCCCGGCCGAGAGAACTTGGTCCACACTTGCCCACCTGAGTATCTTCCTGAACCTCTTCACTGGTTTTCTGGGCCCAACAGCAGCGTTCGTTATTTGGCTGGTCTACAGGAACCGCTCCGAGAGAGTAGCCTTCCACGCTATGCAGTCGTTGTGGTACCAAGTGACCTGGCTGGTGATCATCACCGTAGGATGGACTGTTACAGGGATCTTGACGTTGGTGCTGATTGGCTTCTTGCTGATCCCGGTGATGCTGCTGCTGACCTTGGTGCCCTTCGTACACGCTTCGTACGCGGCTTACAAGGTGAGTCAGGGCGTGGACTACAACTACCTCTGGGCAGCCGACCTGCTGAAGCGTCGTCACCAATTTTAAGCCTCATGTGGCCGCCGGTAGAAGAGAAATCACCTACCTGTCGCTGAACCGGCCGTGATACAGCTCAGAGGCGAATAAGGAGAAGGCTAAAGCGAGCCCTAGCCCGCGGCACTGGTGGATAGGAAGGTGGATAGGAAGCTAGATTCAAAGCCTTAAAAAGCACTGCGGTTATAGGACCGGGTGCTGGCTATGGGCTACCTTATCGGGCAGACCATAGCCAGCATCCACCGCCAGCCGGAGGCCTTCGAGCAGACGAGGATCTTAATGTTCCTAGGCATAGGGTTGGTCGAGGCCTTCGCTCTCTACGGCATCGCCTTCGCCCTCCTGATCGCCTTCGTCCTCCAGGAAAGAGCAACATTCAGTCCTCTGAGAAGAGGTTTCCGCGACCCGGTCGTTCTTCCGGGCCAAAAACTACACGAACGGGTGATGCTGGTCCTCGTGTACGGGTGTAGATTCTCCTCAAAGATCCAAGACTGGAGGAAGTTATGGAGGATCGAACCAGCGGCGCGAACGCGGCGAGTGCGTTGAGCTCGCTCTCGGAGGAGATGGCCGATGCGGTAGAGAAGATCGGGCCGTCGGTCGTGCGGGTTAACGGCCGGCGTCGACGGTCGGCGAGCGGAGTAGTCTATGCCCCCGGGAAGGTGCTGACGGCGAGTCACGTGGTTGAGCGCGAGGAGGACCTCTCGGTCAGTGTCGGCGAGGGTCGCACCATCGAGGCGCGCCTGATCGGCCGGGATCCGTCCAACGATCTAGCTGTACTAGAAGCGCCGGAGCTGGGGGACGGAGCCGTCGCCGAGCCCGCTGCCGGAGGGGTGCGAGTTGGGCAGATATCGCTCGCCGTCGCCCGTCCTTCCCGGGAGGGAATACGGGCGAGCTTCGGGGTCGTTAGCTCCGTTGGCGGACCTTTGCGCACGGGCCGGGGAACGAGGCTCGAAAGGTACATCCAGACCGACGCGACGCCCTACCCTGGCTTCTCGGGTGGGCCGCTGACAAACACCGAAGGCGCCGTGCTTGGGATCACGACGCTCGGGTTGGCCCGGGGCGTGGCACTCGCCGTGCCTGCTGATGTCGCCTGGCGTGCCGCCGGGACGCTCTCGGAGCGTGGCTCCATAAAGCGCGGCTACCTGGGCATCCTGAGCCAACCCGTCAGCCTGCCTGCCACCCAGAGGGTGGGCCTGGAAGGTAGTAGTGGCCTTCTCGTCGTGGGCGTCGAGGACGATAGCCCCGCTGGGAAGGGTGGGATGCTGCTCGGCGACATCCTCGTCTCCCTGGACGCTACGCCCGTCGCGGACACCGACGAGTTGCAGGCCCTCCTTACGGGCGACAGGGTCGGGCGCGAGGTGCCGGTCGGGGTGGTCCGCGGGGGCGAGCTTACGACCTTGCGCGTTACCGTTGGCGAGCGCGGTTAGGGGGTGCGGGATGAGCCTGGAGTCTCTCGGTCCATTGGAAGGGTCCGGCGCAGCAGGTGCTGAGGCGGCGGCGATGATCGAGGCCGCCCTCCCCGGCGTCGTGCAGGTGCGGCGCGGGGGAAGTACACGCCGCGGGCGTCGTCGTGGGTCGGGTGCCGGTTTTCTCTGGGCGCCGGACGGCTCTGTGATGACGAACCACCACGTCATCGCGGGCTCCGGCGGGAAGGCCGAGGTGATCCTGACGGACGACCGCTCCTTCGGTGCGGAGGTCGTGGGGAGCAGCCGGAGGTTGGATCTCGCGATGCTCCGGCTCCGGGACGCTCCAGCGGAAGACCTGCCCACGCCGCCCGTTGGCGACTCAGATGCCCTGCGCGTCGGGGAACTGGTCTTCGCCGTCGGGCACCCGTGGGGCCGGCGGGGGGCGGTGACGGCCGGGATAGTGAGCGGCCTGGGTACCGTGGGGAGACCCTTCGGCCGGACGCGCTACGTCCAGTCCGACGCCTATCTCGCGCCCGGTAACTCCGGCGGACCGCTCGTCAACGCTCGTGGCGAGGTAGTTGGGGTAAACGCCATGATCTTTAGTGGCCTAGCCCTTGCCGTCCCGAGTAACACCGCCGGCGCCTGGGCCTCGGGCAGCATCAGATCCGCGCGGCGCCCCCGGCTGGGCGTAACGGTGCAAAGCGTCGTCCTGCCTCTTTCGCAAAGCCCGGCAGGGCAAGAAGATGCGGGCCTGATGGTCACAGGCGTGGCTCCTAACGGCCCCGCCGCCCGTGCCGGCCTGATGGTCGGGGACGTGCTGCTTGGGGCGGCTGGCGAGCCAGTCGAAGACACCGCTTCTCTACGCGACGCGCTTGCGCGTGCTGGGGAAGTCGTTTGCCTGCGCGTGATGCGTGGCGGCGAGACGCAGGAGGTCGAGACGGAGCTCCGAGACTCGGGGCGGCCTCGGGCGCGCGGCGCGTAAGCTCGTGAACGGTGACGCCACGCAGGTCTTCGTCGTGGCCCCGGCGCCGTTCGCGCGCGCGGGGCTGCGGTCGATGCTCGAAGACCCCGAGATGGGAGACGGCGTGCTGGTGGTGGGCGAGGCAGGATCTCTCGTCGAAGCCGGGCCGGAGCTTTCGGAGGCCGACGTCGTGGTGGTGGCGGCGGCGGGGGACGAGTTTGTAGAGGAGACGGCGCGCACGGTCGCCGAGTTGGTTGCGGAGGAGGGGACGCAGGCGATACTGCTCCTCTCCGAGGACGATCGCTTGCTCCCGGCGCTCCGCTCGCTCGCGCCGCGCGGCTGGGGCGTGGTTTCTCTGGACGCTCCTCCCGAGGAGGTCTGGGCGGCGGTGGCCGCCGTTGCACGGGGCCTCGTGGTCCTGCCCAGGTCACTGACTGAGCGGCTGCTGCAGGGTCCCGCGGTTTTCGGGGGAGCGGTCGAGGAGCTTGTCGAGCCCCTGACCGCGCGGGAGCGTGAGGTCCTGGGGCTTTTGGGGCAGGGGCTCTCGAACAAGATGATCGCGCGTGATCTGCACATCAGCGAACACACCGCCAAATTTCACGTCTCTTCCATCTACACGAAGCTCGGAGCCTCGAGCCGCGCCGAGGCGGTAAGCCTCGGAGCGCGGCACGGCCTCATCTCGCTGTGATGGATCTACGGCAGAATCAGGTGCAAGTCGCCGAACTCGTGCCAGAGGTAGCTTTCCCTTAGGGCCTCGGCGTAGGCGATCTCGAGGTGCTCCCGTCCGGGGGTTACCGGGGGGCGCTTCGAGGCTGGCGCTGGCGGCTTGCGTTCGACCAGCGTCTCCAGCATCGTCAGGTGGGTGGAGCGTGGCTCGTGCAGGCCGGTCAGCATCGCGTCCACGGAGCGGATGCCGCGCTCCGGTGTGACGATCAAGCTCGTCCAACCTTCGCCGGGGTGTGTGGTGCCGGCCGGATCTGTGACGGTTTCGAGCGCCCGCACGACGGTCGTTCCAACCGCGACGACTCGCCGCCCCGACGCGTGCGTCGCGTTGACCAGGCGGGTGGTCTCGGGTGGTACGCGGTAGAACTCCTCGTAGGGCGGCTCGTTATCTTCGAGGCTGGCGACGCCGGTGTGCAGGATCAGAGGCGCAACCTGGATGCCACTGGCTACGAGGCGCGTGATCAACTCCGGCGTGAACGCTCGTCCGGCCGAAGGCATCTCGGCGCTGCCCGTCTCCGTGGCGTAGACCGTCTGGTAATAGCTCGAAGGCCAGCTCTCTCGGACGTACCAGTAGCGGATTGGGAAACCGTGCCGCTCCAGGTATTCATTCAACGGTTCTGGTAAATCTAGGGTCGAGATCCACAACCGGGAGCCTTTTCTCCGGGGAGAGCCCGAAGGATAGGGGGCGTGGAGCGTGGCCGCTGCCCCGCTCGGCAGACGGAGCGTTTCGCCGACCACCGCATATCGGAAGGGCTCGGTAGCTGCGTCGGTCGGACGGCGGAGCTCCACGACCCAGAGGTCCGCCGGCAGCCGGGTTGAGAGGTGAAGCTCCAGCGCCGTGCCATCTTCACGCTCCGCGTCGAGCGCGGCGTTCATCGTCCCGCTGGTGTTGATCACCAGCACGTCACCGGCTTCCAGAAAATCCCCGATGTCCTGGAACGTGGAGTGGACCACGCGGTCGTCGCTCCGATAAGAGACCATCAGGCGCACCTCGTCGCGCGCGAACCCCCGCGCCTCCGGTGGCGCGTCTGCCTCTAGCTCGGGCGGCAGCTCGAAATCGAGCGACGATAGCTTGTGAAACGTCGTCTCTGCGGCGTGTCCGGTAAAGAGTGATTGTACGATCATGTCATCCTTTGCTCGTTTGAATCAGGGCGCGGGCCTCGTAGCGTCCGCTCGGCAGGTCGCCTTCGAGAAGTTCGAGCACCCCAGGCACGCTCTCTTCCGGGAGCGGGCGGTCGCTGATGTCTTCTCCGAGGAAGGCTTCCTGGTGCATCTGCGTCCGCATGTCGCCGGGGTCCACCCGGTAGACGCGCAGCGAGGGGTTCTCGGCGGCCAGGATAGCGGAGAGTTGCTCCAGCGCGGCCTTGCTGGACCCGTACCCGCCCCATCCTTCGTAGGGCTCTACAGCGGCATCGCTGGTGATGTTGAGGATTCGGGCTCCGGGCTTCAGCTCGTCTCGGATGGACTGTATGAGCGCGAGCGGTGCGATCACGTTGGCACGGTAGACCTCTTCCAGCACTTCGATCGGGTAGTCGAGCAGCGCGGGCTGCGGGCTGGGACCGAGGATGCTCGCGTTGTTGACCAATACATCCAGGCCGCCGGCCTCGTGCGCGGCTTCGGCGAGCGCCTGGCCGTGTTCTTCGTCGGTCACGTCGCCGGGGACGGCGGTGACGTTCGTTAGCTTCGCCAGTTCTGCGCGGACGGCTTCGAGCGTCTTGGCTCCACGGGCGTCTATGATGAGGTTCCAGCCCCTTGCGACCAGAGCGCGTGCGAGCGCGAGGCCCAGGCCACGCGAGGCGCCGGTTATGAGGGCCGTCTTAGCGTTGTCGGTCATGCTGTTTCCTTTCAGGTTTCGGTCAGACTTGCGCACGGCGGGTCACCTCGTCGGCGCGAAGAGCGCGGCCAGACCAGGGACAGACTCCATCCCGTAGGTCACCGAGCCGACCGGGACCCGTCCGCCGGTGGCTTCTATCACCCGCGCCACCGTCGCCGCTCCGAAGGCGCCGCAGAGCTCGACCGTCTGGGCGCCGCCTTCGACCAGCTCGACCGCGACCTTCGCTGCAGCGGACCTTTCCGGCACGCCGACGATCGTCGTCCTCAGACCGCCGTTCTCGATCACAGCTCTGCCCACCGTGGGGTCCTCCGTCCCGACCCCCAGATAGATGAATCCCCAATTCTCGAACGTCATATCGTCGTTCCTTCCAGTTCGTCGCGAGCCGCCGTGCGTTCGTAGCTCATGCGGAAAAGTTCCAGGGCTCCGGGAACGTCTTCCGCACTTCGTATCCGGTAGCTCGCCGTCGTCCGGCTGTTCGGGGACGCGGGGTGAGAGAGCGCTTGCCCGGACCGGATCAGGTCGTCCCGAACCTCCTTCGGGAACCGGAAGTCGGTGTGGCCATGGTTGTGGACGTGATCGATCTGCTTATGGCCGACCCCGTAGACGGTGACGCCGACCCCGCCCAGGCCGTCTTCGTTCCTCTTCTTGAAGACTCCGGCCCAGCCGAGCACTTCGCGTTCGATCAGTTTTAGTAACTCTTCGTTCATTTCCCTCCTCCTTTTCTTACGGCGTCTCTTGCTTTATGCGAGCGCTTCTCGGCAGACCAACCGCTTGTCTTGATCCGGCAAGCTCTACCTACTGATCCACGTTCGTGCCGGCCTCCTCCCTGAGCCCATAAGCACCCACGCGCAGCGCAGCCACCGCCAGCGCGAGCACCAGGTACACCGTGGCAGGGATCATGCTCGGGAAAGGATCCCCAACTCGCAGGTGAGCGACGAGGGCTCCCCCCATCAAAGCAGCTATCCACAAGCCTGTCGATGCGGCCAGCCTCGGAAACTTGATGCCTACCAACATCCCCGCTGCGCCCACGATCTCCACCAGCGCCGTCAGAACCCAGAACCACGGCGCTATCTCGAGATGCTCGCGCATGGCGTCCGCCGCTCCGGCCAGCTCCAGGATTGCCGAAGCCAGGAACGCCAGACTCAGGAGGATTTGCAGCCCAACGGTCGTGAACCTCTTCACACTGCCTCCTATATGGCTTGCTTTACGCACCTTGAGGATGCTCCATGAAGGAGTTTTTGGCATCGTGCGTGGGAACGGTTTTCTACCTGTACCTTAGTACAGGTCTTATTCCGTGAGCTGGATCAGGCCTCGTTGAGCGGCGATGGTGACGGTTTCTGTGCGGTTCTCGGCGCCGAGCTTGTGCATGAGAGAGCTGACGTGGAACTTGACAGTGCGCTCGCTGATAAACAGCCGAGCGGAGATCTCTTTATTCTGCAACCCCTGGGAGAGGAGCGCGAGCACCTCGATTTCTCGGGGCGTCAGAGGGTCTGGCTCGGGTGAGGGCTGTTCGCGGCTCATGTGGTCCAGTAGCCTGCCGGTCACGACGGGCTGGAGGAGCGAGCCGCCCGCGTGGACGGTGCGGATGGCGTCGAAGATCTCCGTTCGGGCAGCTCCCTTGAGCAAATAACCCCGCGCCCCGGCTCGCAGAGCGCTCAGGATTCGCTCGTCTGTGTCGTAGGCGGTGAAGATGATGGTCCGCGCCGTCGAGTCAGCATCGCGCAGTTTCTCCAAAGCCGCCACGCCGCTGAGTTCTGGCATCTCGAGGTCGAGCAGGATCACGTCCGGTTTTAGACTATCCGACAGCCGCAAGACCTCCGAACCGTCCGCCGCCTCACCGACGACCTCGAGGTCTTGCTGAGTGCTCAGGACGGCTATGAGGCCCTCGCGCAGCATCGGGTGATCATCGGCTACGAGGATCCGGATCTTCTCACCTGTCTCCATCGCTAGGGTTTCTCCAATGGAATGGTTACTCGAACGCGGGTGCCCGCACCAGGGCTGGTACTTAGATCCAGGGCGCCACCAAGCATCCTCGCCCGCTCGTTCATCCCGACGAGCCCGTAACGATCTTCGGCTGTGTCGGAAGCATCGAGGCCCAGGCCGTCGTCCTCGATGGTTAGCTGAACCTGCTCGGGGGTAGCGACGAGCCGGACGGTTACTCGCCTCGCCTCTGCGTGACGGGCGACGTTGGTCAGGGCTTCCTGGCAGATTCGGTACAGGGCGACCTCCACGCGCGGCGGGAGCGGACGGCTGCCGTTTACTGCCTGGAACCGCACGGGGACGCCGGTCTCTGTTTCCCACCCGTTTACTAGGGCCTGGAGGCCCTCGGAGAGCGAGCGGCCTTCGAGCGGGGCTGCCCGAAGGTCCAGCACGGAGCGGCGGGCCTCTTCGAGGTTGGACTGAGTGAGGGAGAGGGCGCGGCGTAACGGTTCTCTGGCTCTCTCCGTGCTCGAACCGGTGGCGAGCAAGGCGTCGGCGGATTCGAGCTGGAGGGTGGTAGCGGTGAGACCCTGGGCGATGGTGTCGTGTATCTCGCGTGCCAGCCGGTTGCGCTCCTCCACCGCGCCGAGTTGGGTGCTTCGGGCGAAGAGTCTGGCCCGCTCGACGGCAATGCTCAAGAGGTCGCCTATCGTGTAGAGGAGTTGCAGATCTTCTGATGAGAGGCTCCGCCAGTCCGGGCTGGCTACGTTCATGACGCCGAGCTTCTCGTCCCCGGCGTAGAGCGGGATGCTGGCGTGGTAGCGGAGGCCGCCGGTGCCGTCCACCAGCCCTTTGAGACGGCTGCAGGTGAGCACGTTGACGTTGGCGGCGCCGCTCAGGTCGCCATTTTTGTAGGTGTCGAGGCAGTAGCAGTAGCCGGCCCCGTCCATGCGGCGGGGGTCGTTCGCCAGAGCGGGCGGCAGGTTCTGGGAGGCAGCCAGGTAGGGTGTCGAAGAAGATTCGTTCATCAGCCAGATCCAACCGGTCCTCAGACCCAAAAGCTCGGCCACCTGCGAGAGAGTGAATTCCAGCGCCTCGCTCAGATCCACCGAGCGGTTGAGCTCCCGGGCGATGGCGTTGAGCACCGAGAGCTCGTGGTTGCGGCGCTCCAGATCCTTCTGTTCATCGCCGGTGCCCGGGAGCTCGGACATCGTACCGACTCGCCTCCTCTCGTCACGCCTCCCGGAAAAAGTGTACCAGTGCGAAATTCGGAGGATTGAGGCGTTGCGGAACCCCTGCGGCCTGAGTATAGTTTCTGGTTGTTATGTAAGTTATAAGGTGCCGGGTATGGCAGAAGGAAGGCGTCCGACTCGG
Source organism: Rubrobacteraceae bacterium (assembly GCA_036519775.1). Taxonomy (GTDB): domain Bacteria; phylum Actinomycetota; class Rubrobacteria; order Rubrobacterales; family Rubrobacteraceae; genus Rubrobacter_F. The sequence goes on along the minus strand of DATDKT010000186.1, from coordinate 2,510 downwards.
CACTTCACACGGTCTAAGGAGAGCATTTTGATGGAGAGGGATCTTACCCGGCAGCTAGAGGAGCTCTTTCGCGAGGCTAGTGAGGCTCACCACCAAGCGTATATCGAGACGGACGGCGCAGACCCCGAATGGCCGCTCTGGTACGCTGACTACTTGCGAGACAAGCTCGCCCCCCTCCTCGACGCCACCTTTACCAAGAGCGAGCTCGTCTACATGCTCATCCTGGTTGCCAACGAGCAACCTCTCGCCGCTCCGGGTGCCAATTGGGCCAGGTACTATGCCAATAAGTTCCACTCTTTGTACGTATAACCTGGTGAGTTTCTGCCGCACTGAATGGCGATAGCCTCTTTCTCCAGGATATGCTGTATCCGTAACTAAGAAAGAGACCGGAATAAAGCGTGCCACGAATAGTCGTCCGGGCAGATGAGCCGTCCGGTCGGCTATTCGTCTTAGGCTCTTTTCTTGGCCTTGCGGCGGCGGTAGACGTAGAAGATTATGAGGAGGGCGACCAGGGCGACGAAGCCGTAGCCGACGGAGCGGGCGACGGCCAGGAGCTCGTTCCAGTACTGGCCGAAGATGTAACCGACGGTGCCGGTGAGGAGGGCCCAGGTAGTCGTGGCGGCTAGGCTGTAGGGTAGGAAGTGATAATACTTCATCCGGCTGACCCCGGCGAAGAGGGGGGTCATGCTCCTCAAACCCGGGCCAAAGCGTCCCACGAAGACCGTTTTGCGCCCGTGCTCCTCGAAGTAGCGTTCGACCTTGCCGAGGCTTCCGGCGTCGAAGAGCAGGGAGAGGAGGCGTGTCTTCAAGATCCGGGTCAGGAGCGGGCGTCCTCCGATGCGCCCGATCCAGTACACTGCGTTGTCCGAGACGTTCGCGCCCAAAAACCCGACGAGCATAACCATTCCCAGGGAGATCTGGCCGTCGTTGGCGAAGAACCCGCCGGCGAACATCACGATGTCGCCCGAGGACGGCAGGCCAAAGTTGTCGAGCGCCGAACCCAAAAAGATGACGAGGTAGCCGTGAGCGAAGAGAAGGCTCGTAATGAAATCGAGCAACCCCTGGGGCGATTCCGGCACGGAGCGAAAGAAGTTCAAGATTTCGTCCATGGGCGAGACGCTTTATACCACGGGCGGGTGCTCGGAAGTCTCGTCTCGCCCCAAAAAGCGACGCGTTGCGTGTTGACGCGCCGGGCAGGGGCGGCTATGCTGCTCGAAAGTAAGGGCGAAGGGGCCCAGGAAGCCGGTGAGAGTCCGGCGCGGTCCCGCCACTGTGACCGGGGAGCGAACCCGACTTTAGGCCACTGCCGCGAAGCGACGGCGGGAAGGCCGGGGAAACGGGGATCCGGGAGCCAGGAGACTGGTCCTTCGTCCGTAGAGACCCGAACGGGGCGCGGACCCCAAAGGAGGCTACGTGGACAGGACCCTCGGAAGATCACTCCTCACCCTACCCTTCGTGCTGGCGCTCGTCCTGCTGGCAATCTTCGCCGTCCTCTTCGACAATGGCGCGCTCCTCGCGCCCTTCCTCGGAGACGTCTCCTACGCGGCGAACTACCTGCACGAGCTCTTCCACGACGGCCGGCACCTGCTCGGCGCCCCCTGCCACTAGTAGCCGAACGTGATCTTAACCTGCCTCCGCCGGGGCCTTCTGGCCGGGCTCCTCGCCGGGCTCCTCGCCGGGCTCTTCGGCTTCGTGGTCGCGGAGCCGATCCTGGACCGGGCGGTGGAACTGGAGAGCCACGAGCACGAGGGGGAGCACGCCGGAGGCGAAGAGGTGTTCAGCCGGGGAGAGCAGAAGGCTGGTCTGTTCTTCGCGACCGCGCTCTACGGGACCGGGATGGGCGTTATCTTCGGCCTCGTCTCGGCATACTTCCGGGGTAGGGTCTCGCCGCGGAGCGCCTGGTTGCGGAGCCTGGCGCTTGCGGGCGCGATCTTCGCCGGCGCTATACTCCTGCCGTTCCTCAAGTACCCGCCGAACCCACCTGGCGTCGGGGCCGACCCGGAGACGCTCACCGCCCGTACGGTGGCCTACCTGGCGATGATGGCTCTCTCCCTGCTAACCGTGTTCTTCGCCTGGCGGCTTGCTCGGGAGCTCGAAGACTTCGCGGCGCCGGTGCGGCACCTGCTGATCGGGGCGTTCCTACTCGTCTGCTGGGGGCTGTTGCTGGCCTTCATGCCTGGCTTTGAGGGGACCGGGGATGCGCCAGCAGAGCTCGTGTGGAGCTTCAGGCTCTCCTCTTTGGGGACGCAGGCCGTTCTGTGGGTGGGGATCGGCTGTGCCTTCGGCTTGATCAGCGAGTGGGCGGAGGCCCGGGTGGGGCGTTCCGCTTCGACCGTTGTCGCGGAGGGGGAGCCCCGGTGAGAGGCGCGCTGCTGGTGGCCGGGACCCACTCGGATGCGGGCAAGAGCGTGGTCGTCGCCGGGATCTGCCGCTGGCTCGCGCGAGAGGGGGTGAGGGTGGCGCCGTTCAAGGCTCAGAACATGGCGCTCAACTCGTTCGTGACGAGGGAG
>DATDKT010000185.1:0-8409 GCA_036519775.1 Rubrobacteraceae bacterium | reverse complement strand
GACGAGCCCAAGCCCGAGGCCGCGCGCGAGTACGAGACCGTCGGCTACGTGGTCGAGGGCCGCGCCGAACTGCACCTGGAGGGGCAGATGGTTCTCCTGGAGCCCGGCGACTCCTGGCTGGTGCCCAAAGGCGCCACGCATACGTACAAGATTCTCGAACCCTTCACCGCCGTCGAGGCGACGAGCCCGCCGGCCGAGGTCGGTAACCGGGACAAGCCGTAGGAGCGGAGAAAGGGCTCCAGGGCGCACTGCTCTAGCGCGCCACCCTCCTAAGGCTATAAGAACTCGTGTCTCTGAGCGGGCTCGCCGAGAGCGAGCCCGAAGAGGTCCTCCTCGTCGGTGTAGAGGCCGAGCAATCGTAGGCCGGCCTCGTCGAACGCCTCGGCTACTGACTCGCGGGTGAACTTGGTGCTGATCTCCGTCTTCATCCCTTCACCCGCCTCGAAGGGAACTTCGAGGTCCAGGGCCGCTACTGGCACCCTCTGCGCGACCTTCGAGTCTAGCCACATCTCTACGCGCGACTCTTCGGGATTGTAGGTCGCCCGGTGGTCGAAGAGATCGGGGTCGAACTCCCCGCCGAGCTTGCGGTTCAGGACGCTCAGGAGGTTCTTGTTGAACCTGGCCGTTACACCGGCCGCGTCATCGTAGGCTGCCTCCAGTACGCGCGTATCCTTGACGAGGTCCACCCCGACGAGGAGGTGGTCCCCTTCTTCGAGCCCGGACCTTAGCCTCCCTAGAAACCCCCGTCGCTTCTCCGGCGTGAAGTTGCCGATGGTCCCCCCGAGAAAGACGACGAGCCTCCCGAGACCATCTACCGAGCGGGGGCGGGCCAATAGGCGCTCTAAGGAGTGATCGAAGTCCCCGACGTAGCCCTGGATCTCCACGGCCGGATACTCCTTGACGAGTCTCTCCGCGCTACCCTGAAGCGCGCTCTCGCTGACGTCGAACGGCACGTAGCGGGCCGGGTCTTGTACGGAGCGTCCTTGCTCCACCGTCATCGCGTCGAGTAGTGTGCGCGTCTTGCTCGCCGAGCCGCTCCCGAGCTCGACGAGCTCCTGACAGCGGGTTTGTGCGACGATCTCCGGGGCCCTCTCCCGGAGGATCGAGAGCTCCGTGCGGGTCTGGTAGTACTCGGGGAGGCCCGTTATCTCCTCGAAGAGCTCCGAACCCTCCGCGTCGTAGAAGTACTTGGGCCAAGGTGAGAGGTCCTTAGGGTCGCTCAGCAGTCCGGCCCGCACGTCATCGACCATCTGTTGGAGGTCCTCGCTCGCGTTGTCGAGCGTCCTCACCGGCGTCCTGTCCGCGTTGCGACACATACGTATCTTCTCCTTTGTTGCGGGTACGTCGCCGCGCTTGCTGATTTTCTTGCCCGGCTTCTTCCGGCGCAAAGACCGAACTATATCCCATACGTAATAGGAACCCCGGCAGATCTGACACCGACTTGATCGCCGGTTTTCTAGCCCAGCTTGTTTAGGGCGAGGAGTATCGCGGCGACGCCGCTGGAGCTGACGATCTCGTCAGCGTAGATTTTTGGCAGAAGCTCCCCGACCGGCACGGTTACGACCTCGAGTCGCTCGTACTCGTCGGGACGCTGGGGGGCGGCAAACTCTACCCCGCGGGCGAGGTAGAGGTGCGCCCAGTTGTCTTTGAGGCTCGGGGAGGAGGCCACCGCGCCTAAAGACTCCCACTCGCCCCCCGCGTAGCCGGTCTCCTCCGAGAGCTCCCGCCGGGCCGCTTTCTCCGGCTCCTCACCATCCTCGACGAGCCCCGCGGGCAGCCCGAGCTCCACCCTCTCTATCGCGGGCCGGTACTGGCGCACGAGTACCACCTCGCCCTCCCCAGTGAGCGGGAAGACGATGGCGGCATCGGGACGTTTTATGACGTAGTATGGGTCCTTCACGGCCCCGTCGGGCAGACGGAGCCGGTCCGAGCGCAGGGCGAAGTACGGTGTCTCCACAAGTATCTCCGAAGAGAGGCGCTCCCAGCGTCCGGTCTCAGACACCAGTACCGCTGTCGCCGGCCAGTATCTCCGGCAGGTCCTTGGTAAAGGCGCTCCGGGCCACTACGCGGTCGCAGCCGGACTCGCGGGCGGCGACGGCCAGGTCCTTGTGGACGTGGGAGAGGAAACCGACCACGGGCACGCCTCGTGAGGCTTCGTCGGACTTTAGTTGCGTGAGAAGCTGCAGGGGTTCGAAACGCGCCGAGTTGAGGTCGAGGACGAGGAGGTCCGGCGGGGACTCATGGATCTTTTCGACGAGCTTCTTGGGGCTGCGCGGGAAGAGGGCCTCTACGCCCAAAGTGTTAGCGGTCTCGGAGATCTTGCTCCTGAACAGCAAGTCTTCTACCGCGGCCACGACCCTTCTCGCCAAGCATGCCTCCGACTCTCGTGGGGTTCTCCGACACATTCTACTCTTTTGCGGTGCGGTATCCTAATCGTATGTTTAGGAACAGATTTAAGAAAGAGTATTTGAAGGTAGGGGAGGGCCTCCGGCGCTTCGGGACGGCGCTCTCGCACTTCGTTCCGTTCTTGAGGCCGCGCAAGTCGGGTCTCTTTCTCGCGCTCGTCCTGCTGCTGTTAGAGACGGCGACCAGCCTCGCCCAGCCGTGGCCGCTAGCCCTCATATTGGACTACGTAATAGGGGCGGAGCCGGGGACCGGGACCCCGCCCCTGCCTGTAAGCGGGCAGGTTCTGCTAGTCGGGATCGTCGTTCTGCTCGTCATCATCTCCAGCGCCAGCCGGACCGTCACGGCCTTCCGGCGCTACCTTCTCAGTAAGCTCGGTCAGGAGACCGTCTTCGACATGCGCGACGCGCTGTACCGCAAGGTACATGATCTGGGGCTCGACTACCACGGGGCGCGGCGCACTGGCGATACCATCACCCGCGTCACAAGCGACGTCAAGGAGGTTCGGAGCCTTCTCGTGGACTCCGTGGTCGAGGTCGGGTCGAGCTTCCTTATTCTGATCGGGATGCTTGTCGTGATGCTCTGGATGAGCCCAAGATTGACCGCACTCGCCCTCGTCACCGTGCCCTTCCTCTTCCTGGCCGTCCGTAGATACCGGCAGGCCCTCATCGAGAGGATGCGCGTCGTTCGAACGAAGGAGGGCGCGATAGCCTCGGTCATCCAGGAGGCCGTAACCGGCATCCGGGCGGTCAAGATCTTCGCCCGCGAGCGCGACGAGATAGATCGCTTTCGTAAGGAGAGCCGCGACTCCCTCTCCGCGAGCGTCGATTCCTCACTTATCGAGGCGAAGTTCAGCATCCTTTTGGGTCTGGTAGGCGGGATCGGCACGGCGCTTGTCGTGTACTTCGGCACACGCCAGGTACTCGCCGGGAACCTCTCCGTCGGCGGGCTGACGGTCTTCGTCTCCTACCTCGCGCTCTTCCTCTCACCCCTTTGGGCCCTGAGCCGTCAGGTGAACCAGATCGGCAAATCCCTCGTCTCGGGCGAGCGCCTCATCGAGTTGCTGACCGCCGAGCCGGCCGTCAAGGATGCTCCCGACGCCCGTCAGGCGCCGCCCTTGATGGGCCGCGTAACGTTCGAAGGCGTCCACTTCGCCTACGAAGACGAGGCCGGAGAGGTGCTGCGCGGGGTAAGCTTCGAGGCGGAGCCCGGGAGCCGGATTGCGCTCGTTGGCGTCAGCGGCGCGGGCAAGACCACCGTGACGAGCCTGCTCGCTCGCCTCTACGATCCCCAGGAAGGCTGCGTGCTCGTGGATGGGGAGGACGTGAAGAGGTACACCCTTAAATCTTTGCGAGACTCCATCACGTTCGTGCCGCAGGAGCCGATGCTCTTCAGGGCTACAGTGGCGGAGAACATAGCCTACGGGAAGCCCGGGGCGTTGATAGAGGAGATCGAAGAAGCCGCCCGACTCGCCGGCGCCGACGGCTTTATCCGGGAGATGACGGAGGGGTACGAGACCACCCTGAGCGAGCGTGGGGAGAGCCTCTCGGGTGGACAGCGCCAACGCATCTCCATCGCGCGGGCCATGCTGAGAGACACTCCTATCTTAATCCTCGACGAGCCCCAATCCGGTCTCGACGCTGAGGCCGCCGAGGCCGTCGAGGAGAACTGGCGAATCCTCACCGAGGGCCGTACCACCTTCGTCATCGCCCACGAGTTGAGGTTAGTCAGGAACGTGGACAAGATCCTGGTCCTCGAAGACGGCCGGGTGACCGAAGAAGGGAGCCACGACGAGTTGATCTCCTCCGGTGGCCTCTACGCCCGGCTCTACGCCCTGCAAGAGCAGGGCCGGGACACTGTGCGTTAAGGAGCGGACCTTTGAAAGAGCTAATGATCCTGTGCGTCGTCCTTACCATAGTGGTGGTCGCGATCTATATCTCGTTCTCGTAGTAATCTTTTCGTACGCGATTACCTGCGGGCGCACAACGAGAGTCCCACCAGGCCTTGAGAACGCCGTAGCCTTCTAGCCGGGAGGTTCGTCCTCGGAGCCGTCCTCTTCGTCGTGTTCCCATACTACAACCTCGGCGACACGGGGACCGTCTACCTCGTCGACACGCAAGCTGTAGCCGTCGAGTACGACCTCGTCGCCGACCTCGGGGGAGCGCCCGAGCTGGCCGAGGATGAGGCCCCCTATAGTATCGAAGTCGTCGCTCTCGAAACCGGATTCGAGGGCCTCGTTGACGTCCACTATCGGGACGCGGCCGTCTATGGCGTACGAGCCGTCTTCGAGTTTGTGGGCCGGCTGCTCCTCCTCGTCGAACTCGTCCCGGATCTCACCCACGACCTCCTCGAGGATATCCTCTACCGTGATGATCCCCTCGAAGGAGCCCCACTCGTCCACGACTATCGCCATCTGGAGTTCTTGCTCCTGAAGGTCTTCCAGGAGGTCGTCCAAAAGCATGTTCTCGGGGGCCACGAGGACGTCGCGCATGATGTCGCGAGCTTCGACGTCGGCGTCGAGGCTGCCCTCGTACTCGACGGCGTGCAGGACCTCCTTGACGTGCACCGCCCCGATGATGCGGTCGGGCGACTCGGCCTCGTAGACCGGGTACCGAGTGTAGTTCCCCGCAGCCGTAAAGGAGATGAGTTCCCTCAAAAGCGTAGCTGCCGGAGCGTCACGACGTAGGGACGGGGGACCATGGCCTCGCGTGCGACCTTCTCGTCTAGCTCGAAGACGGCCTTGACCCTCGCCTCCTCATCCTCCTCCAAGAAGCCCTGCTTCGAAGATTGGCCGACGAGCATACGCAGCTCCTCCTCGGAGTGCCTATCCTCGATCTCGGAGGCCGTGGGGATGCCAAAGGCCCTCACGAAGACGTTGGCCGTGCCATTGAAGATGACGGTGAGGGGGAAGAAGAGCAGGTAAAAGAACCTCATGAACGGCGCTACGAACTGGGAGGTCCCCTCGGGCTTGGCGATGGCGATGCTCTTCGACGCGAGCTCCCCGAAAACCACGTGCAAGAACGTGATGACCCCGAAAGCTATAGCGAAAGCGACGCTGTGGACTACGCTCTCCGGGACCAGGGGTGCGAGCAGCGGGTCGATGAGGGTAGCGATCGCCGGTTCGCCCAAAGCGCCGAGGCTCAGCGAGACTATGGTAATGCCTACCTAGCAGACGGCGAGGTAGGCATCGAGGTTGCCGGTGGCCTCCTTTATGAGGCCGGCCGAGGCTTTGCCCTCCTGCGCCATCGTCTGCACCCGCGCGGCCCTGAGCTTCGTGAACGCGAACTCCGCCGCCACGAACAACCCGTTCAAGACCACCAGAAAGATCGCGGCCAGGAGCATGAGCCCCGACAGAACTACGTTCTCCAAAGAAACCTCCTCGCCGAACGCGCCGACCCGTGTCGTCGAGGGGCCCTCGCAGAAGCGCCCGATGGTATCCCGATATTTCGTGTCTCGTCGCGTTCCACGACAATCCGAAGATATCTCCTACCTCGACCCCGGACGCAAATCCGGTGCTCGAAGCGGTCAGTCAATAGAGCAGCCTCTTGTCCAGCTCGTTGACCAGCGGCTCCTCGCCCAGGTAGCGTCGGAGGTTGTCGCGGAAGAGCTTCGACTGTAACCGCGCACGAGTACCGTAAGTTGCTTCGCCCGATGCAGGAAGCCAGCCTCCTTGCGTCGCGAGTTGACCTCGCCGGTAAGAACCCTCTTCAGATTCTCCCAATCCACGCTCTTCCACTCGGGATGAAGCTGCCAGGGTTGGTGGGAGTATTCAGCTTGTCTGAGCTGTGCCTGATAAGGTAGGACCTACGGCCGCCTTTACATCGGAAGACGGCATGAAGGGAGACACCACATGGTCACGGTGGCGATATGTAGCTATTTTGAGGAGGAGCACATAGAGCGCATCTGGGCGGTGGAAGAACGGCTGCGGGTGCTCTACCGTGAGGATCTCGTCCCGCCGCCGCGCTGGCCGGGGGACCACACAGGCCCTCCCGAGTGGCGCCGCTCCAGAGAAGGCGAGGAGGAGTTCCTGGCGATGCTGGGAGAGGCGGAGGTTCTCTACGACTTCCCGCGCGGTCACGTGAGGGACCTCGTCCGGGTCGCCCCGAAGCTCCGTTGGGTGCAGGCGAGCATGGCCGGGGCCGGGGAGGTAGCGGAAAAAGCCGGGCTCCAGGATACGGACGTAGTCGTTACTACGGCGAGCGGTGTGTACTCGGGGCCGCTGGCCGAGTTCGCGATGATGGCGTTGCTGCAGCACGTGAAGGATCTGGATCGCCTCCGACGCGACAAGGCCGAGAAACGCTGGCGCGAGGCGCACACGGACACTCTGTACGGCAAAACCCTGTGTGTCGTGGGGATAGGAAACATCGGACGCGCCGTAGGAACTCGGGCGCGACCATTCGGGTTGCATGTGGTCGGCGTGAAGCGGACGGTGCGGGAAGACGACGAGGCGTGGAACTACACGGACGAGCTGTACACGACGCGGGATCTCCAACTGGCGCTTCGGAAGGCAGACTATGTGGTCCTCACGCTGCCTAGCACTCCGGAGACGCACCGCCTTCTGAACGCGGAGGCGATCTCGACGATCAAAAGGGGAGCGTACCTCGTTAATGTAGGGCGAGGGAAGGTGGTAGACGAGGGAGGGCTCGTCGAGGCGCTAAAGAGCGGGTGCCTCTCGGGGGCGGCACTCGATGTGTTTGAGGAGGAGCCGCTGCCGGAAGAGAGCCCGCTGTGGGAGCTTTCGAACGTGATCATAAGCCCGCACTCGACGGATAATGTGCCGGGACTGACGAACGAGCTACAGTCGGAGCTCTTCCGAGATAACCTCCGCCGCTACCTGGACGGGAAACCACTCGTCAACGAGCTGGATAAGAAGCTGCTCTACTAGGCAGACCACCTCCGGGCAACGGCTGATCGGGCTGAAGTCCAGTTGGGGTTTCTGATGAGCTTGTTGCTAAGGAGGTGGGTTGTCTCTAGCGTTTGTTCTACAGTGATAGTCAAAACCGCTGACACAAGCTCGAAATTCTCTCCGGAAGGTGGACCGGCAGTCCTTCTCATTGATGTAGGAGAGCAGACGATCTCACGTCTGCGGGCATTAAGGTTATTGCGCCTCGAGCCATTTGATCCTGAAGACGACCCGAGACTTCGGAATAGGTCCCAATGGATTCTGGAGCCATGCGTTGCCTCTATTCCCGACAGTAGACGTGAACGCAGATACGGACGTCCTACCCCCGGCCCCTCCTTTCTCCTCTACACAGGAGAGATCATCGCTGATAAAGTATCGAAAGTAGCGGACAAGAGGGGAAGGGAGGGAAGCCCGTGAAGCGACTGGTTTACTTCGGTACGACGCTCTGCGTCTTGGTCGTGCTGGCGTTCGCGACCGCCGTCGGGGCGCAGCAGGAGGAGACTCCCCAGGAGGTGGTGGGGGTGTCTATCCGGGACAACTTCTTCGATCCGGCCGACGTAGTCGTCGCCCCAGGCACGACCGTGGAGTGGGTCAACGAGGGCGCTAACCCACACAGCGTCGTTGCCGACAATGGGCTGTTCGACTCGGGACTTTTGTACCCGGGTGACTCTTACTCGGTCACCTTCGACGGGCAGGGTAAGGTCACGTACCACTGCTCGCCCGAGATGACAGGCAGCGTCACGGTCGCTTAGGAAGAGAGGCGGGTCCGGCCAAAGAGAGCACTCGCCGAGGAGGAGGGCACCTTCGAGAAGCTCTGGGGTGCAAGCTGGCTTTGCTGGGCGCAGATCAGGCTCATAACCGGGCTGGGGTCTCTATACTGAGGCTCCGCCTTTTCTTCTTCTAACGCCGAGCTCTCCTACGCGCCGGTGGCCGGTGGGCAATAAGAAGGGGCGGGGCCTGCTGCAGGCCCCGCCCCTATAGTTCCTCTTTCGAGGTGTTCCTCTCTCGAGGTGTTCCTCTTTCGAGGTGTTCGCTGCTGCTACTACCTCACGAGCCTGCGGGCCACCAGCCCACCAGCCACCAACAGCGCTCCAGCACCCAGC
>DATDKT010000184.1:0-4771 GCA_036519775.1 Rubrobacteraceae bacterium | reverse complement strand
GTTGCAGCAGACAGACCCTGGTCTAGCTTGCAGCGGTAGAACGATTGGACTTGTAGGGGGTTGAGTTTGCCCAACCGAACTCTGCCTAACGCTGGTTTCACATGAACACGAACGTTGATCTCGTGCCTGACCCAAGTACTCTCACGTACCGTGCCCCTTATGGAGTCCAACCAGCGGTCAAGGTACTGGCCAAGGGTGAGTTGATCACTATCAAAGATGAGTCCCTCGTTCCCATCAGCGACAGCTTTGGTCACCTTACTAGCTACTTCTTTGCGAGTCTTGCCGTAGACGTATCTACGCTTCCCACCAACTTCGTACTGACCTACCCACCGGCCATCCTTGCGGCGGTAGATGCTCCCTTCTCCCCTACCTCGTCTTCTTGCAGCCACAACAACCTCCTTAAGCTGTGTTGAAGCTGTCAACCGGCTTAACAGAAGCCTTAGGTAATGGTATATTCATCGCTCCAGGGGCGATTAGCTCAGCGGGAGAGCGCTGCCTTCACACGGCAGAGGTCGCTGGTTCGAGCCCAGCATCGCCCACATGGGGAATACCTTGTTTTGCAGGACAAACACCTTGAGGTCGAGCAACGCTAGTATGGCCTCGGAGCTTTCTTACACCAGTAGTACACCAGTATGGCGCTATCAATAGCCCTCGAGAGGATTCAATAGATTCACCTGCCTTTAGAAGGTACACCATCCGCAGGAGAATATCGGACGCGGCGTCTGACCTTTACACGGTACGCGACGATCCTCTCATGGAAGGCTTGGGCGCAAACGACGCGGCGCTGCCTTTGTTATCTCTTGTAGCCATGTTCCATTCGTATTCACCATCCCCATGCACCACCGATCTCTTTGCGAATCACTTCTGGCTTAGAGCTTGCGCCAATAGGCGAGTAGCGTACTATCAACAGGCGATACGAAGCCGGTGCAATCGTCAGGAGGGTTGCCAGCCGTCGGATTGCACTTCCGTTTCGACGCGACCTTCTAAGTTATCTCGTATGCAGCATCAGATGTACATACGTTGCTGAAGTTGCGAAGGCAGCCAACGGCATGATCAGTACGGTAGCGATCGAACTGCCTAGCCACTGACCCCATGTGTCGGAGCCCGAAACCAGAAGCCCTGCAGCTCCTCCTGCGTGGACTGCTACCTCCTCCAACACAGCAGCAAAGGTGGCCGTAAGGAACACCAACTCGAAATGGCCCCGAACTACCTCATTACTGCGCTTGAGCGCCGCCACCGGGCCTAGATGCTCTCTGCTGATCACCGGAGCGAACAACGACCAGCGTGTTAGTATCCACAGCCCAGGTATCACCACCAACACGGTTGAAGCCCTTGGGATTAGGATAGCGGCAACCGCAGCCGCCATGGCGGACGGCGCGACAAGAGACGCTTGCCATAGCATGCGTAACACGCCGCGCGTCGTGATGCGTGCGACGCCTCGCTCAACTTCGGCAGTGACCTCCTCTGCGTATGCCACATAGACTATGTACAGGTAGAAAGCGAATGCTCCGGTCAGGGATGTCAGGATCTCTTCCCTAAGATTGATTCTCCCTACAATGAAGAAGTAGGGAGCCGCCCCCAGCATGCCCAGCACCGCCGCCGGAAAGCCCGACGCCAAAGGGTATCGTCTAATGATCCCGAATGCTTCGCGCCACACGGATAAGGCATTGCCTTGTACACCGGCCCACACTAACCTCTTCATCATTCTCCCCTGCTCTCCCGTTTGCCTTCTGAAAACCCCTGCCCTAGTTGTCTGTAGCTCTCCCCTCGTTGGTTTCTAAAGTGTAACTTGCGTCAGCATCGCGCGGATTCGGAAAGGTTGCCGTGCACCTCTGACCATCGGAACCGCAGACGGGTACCGGTTTCCAGTAAGCGCAGCCGAACACCAACACCTGAACCAACTTCTCGAAGACTACTTGATCGGGTACGCGAGAGCGGTGGCAGCCAAGCGGATGGTTCACTTCTCTTTCCGGCAGCAAGGTACAGAATTGCTCCCAGATGGGTTCGATGAAGTACGACTGGATAGCGGGCACGAGGATACACTCCTTCGTTGGCAAGCTTCAGCAACTCCCCAGATGATCGAGTATCCCTTGCCCGCCCTACAAATGGATCCACTTCTCTCCTATTGGCGGAAGCTCTTAGTGCCACCAAACACAGCACTGTATCTCAGTAATGCCTTCAGGTAGGAGTGTGCGCCAAAATGAACCAGATACTCGCTGAACGCTAAAACCTCTAAAGACATTTGCCTCAGCAATTGCTCGTCGCCAAGCACTGTGAAGAAAAAGTAGCTGATCGTGTCTTCAGCATCCGCGTGCGTTTGGGAGCTCATACGAGCGTAAGCGGTGCGATAAGAAAGTCACTCTCCTATTGCCTCAAAGCGCGTCTCGATAGGCTTGGGCCAAGTTTCGTCGCCCTGATGCACACCGATGGACGCGAACTCCCGTTCGAGCCTCTTGACGAGTTCTTCCCATTCTCCCGTACGCGTCGTCTTCTTTGTATCCCCTCCCGATGAACCTCTGCTTCATTTGCAGAGTGGTTAGACAGCGCCCGTTCCCAGTTGTTGATTTGCTTTGAGTCCTGTACGAGGAAGGCACGCAGCCAGGCCAAAACCCGCGAGTTGCGATCACCCGCTAGGATGTAGCGAACGTTCGTCGAGGCTTCCATTGCGGCCCGCGCAGCGATTTCGGCCGTCGCGCCGTTCTTCGTGGCGAAACAAACGACGGACGCGGCAACGTGTTCGTAGGCGCGGTCCAGCAGCTGCTCGATAATTCCGATCGTCGGCTTGGCAACCAATTTCTCTTCCGAGGCCGAAGCCAGCACGCTCGTTGACTCATCCCGAGCGTTGAGGACCGAGTCTACGAGCGTGTACCCACGATCCCATACGTCCGGGATGGTAATTAGATGGTATTGCTCGAAGACTTTAACGTTTTCGGAGTGCACGGTTTAGGATAGCAGGCGGGAGAAGTTCTCCTATTCTCGATAGTTAGTGGGATCGTGAACGCCTGCGAGCTGAAAAGCCTCTTTACGTTCGTTGCAGGTTCCGCACAAGCCACAATGCACTTCGCCCCCCTCGTAGCAGCTCCACGTATCTTCGTAGGGGACACCGAGAGCAGTCCCGACCTTGACGAGCACTTCGGTGAATAGAGGCAAGAGGAAGGTGCCGGTGATAGGCTGGGGCAACCATGATAACTGTCGGGGCCGCTTTCCCTTACCTTGTGCAGAGCGTCATGATCCTCGCGTTGTGCTTCCTTTGGGTCGCAGCGTTGTTGGATGTCCAAAGCCACATGCGCACAGGAGTTACCTCGCACAGGGTCTTGGTGTTCATAGCCATAACCATATCCGTCCTCGCCGTTTTTCTGATCGTCGCCACGGATGCCTTGTTTATCGATAACAGAGGCGAGCCTTTTAGCCCGTGGAGTGATTGGGGGGTTAGGCTTGGAAGTTAAAGCCTATAGACCACTTTAGTGCTTGTGTTCCACCAACTCCTGAAATGGAGTGAGAGGCAGGCGGAGAGTATGGAAGCGCTCACCAGGAGCATGAACCGCCTTAGTTGGGTCGTCGTCCTAGCCACGATCGTGGGGGTGGGCATGACGGTGTGGGTCTTGCTCTCAGGCGGCTGAGCGCGCTTCTGGACTCCTCTCGGCCTGAAAAAGCACCAACTTCCGAGAACTCCGTCAACGCGAAGTTCAACTTCGGAGAATTCCTCTTCTACGAGCTTCGGTGAATAACCCTGCCACGGGATGTGCGCGATATGGTGAATGCCACACTGCCGGCACCTACCACAATCCCCAAGAAGGTGCTGATCATGGGCTGACCGATACCAAAACCGACGCCAAAGCCGGTCGCGACGCTAACGGTCATCAGTCCCACAGCCCGTACCCTGGGTGCCCGCCATGCCTCAAACGTGGGCTTGGTGGTTTCCGAACCCGGCGAGCGCTCCGTCCTCCTGAGGGCAACAAGGAAGCCGATCAAGAGCACCGGTCTGAGCAGATTACTCACGTTCTGCAGCGTATTGCCGGGCGCCAGATTGCCCGTCTCGATAATATCGATGGCGTGGACGATGGTTGCTCCCAGGCCGAAAACAGTTACTGCTATGACAGTCGCCTCGCGGAAGCCATCGCGCCGACCCATGGCGACGATACCCAGGACGCCTAGCGCTAGGTTCGCGAAACCGACCTCAAGCTGGAAAGGGTTGCCCTTCGGCCAGCCTATGGATTGGGCTACAGTATCGGAGATAAAGAAGTGGCCGAAGAAGCCACCGATCCCGCTACCTGCGACACCGACGCCGAAGAGATATAGCAGGAAGATCTCGAGGGTCCGCAGGCGACTTCGGCAGCTCTTGTCTAGGGCGACATGGATGGTAGCTGCAAGAACGGGCAGAACCGAATAGATAAAGACGCGAAGGGCGACGATACTCATGGGGGCTCTCCCTGTCCGATTCAGTGGCCAGGATAACCTAACAGCGATAACCCTCGCAGCCGCCAACGGATCATTTGGAGACTAAGGTCTGTAAACTTCGCAGAATTTATCTTCTACGCACTCGGGTGAATAAGGGCAAGAAGAGAAGGGCCGGGGCCTAGCACACCGGCCCTTATTACCTCGTGGGCCTAACGTCGCCTGACCCTAGTCGTCCCTGTGCAGCTGGCCCCTTATGGCTCCATCGGGGTACGGGCGGTTGTGGACGTTGACGTAATAGTGGGAGGGATGCTCCCTTAGCTGCTTGCTTAGCTGCTTGCTTATAGCCTTGCAGCCCTCTGAGGAGCCGTCCGTG
>DATDKT010000183.1:0-8894 GCA_036519775.1 Rubrobacteraceae bacterium | reverse complement strand
GGTAGCCGGGTAAGAGCCGTCTCACAATGGGTCTCCTTGCTCGGCCGCGGTCTTCCGCACGGTCTCTCCCACTGGCTCGCTGTCGGAGGGGAGAGAGAGCATTAGCCCCCAGAGGACGAGGAGTAGAAGGTTGCGTCCCAGGAGGATATCGATGCCGGGAAAGCGGCCCTGCACGACCTCCAGGTAGTGATACGGGAAGACCTGGGTGGTCATCCAACAGACGGCGAGAAAGACCGCCGAGATCCTCAATCCCCAGACGCCGCCTGCACCCAGAGGCACCAGGGGTAGCAGCCAGATCACGTACTGCGGCGACAACACTTTAGAGCCCAGCAATAACGCCAGTTCGAACGCCGCCGCGAAACGAGGAAACTGCTCCGGCCCGAACCTGCCCTCACGGTACTCGCGGTACGCCACCGCTCCTGTAACGACCAACAAAACCGCCGTTATCAGCAGGCTCGCGGAGCGTAGGAATGCTACCCCCTGTCCCAGCACGTCCCAGGCGCCGTACTCGAGAACCACCTCCTCCAGGTACCCCAGCTTCATCAGCACCGAAGCCCCCAGGCTCTCCAGTTGCAGCCCCCGGTCCGCGTGATAAGCGAGGCTCCGCGCGAAGTCTTCGCCCGCTAAGAGGAAGGCTGGCAAGAAGAACGCCGCCACCACCCCGAAGAACACCGCGACCCCCCATGCGGCGCTACGTACCACCCCGCCGAATGTTCGCTCGCCCTCCCGATTCCCGAGCAAAGCCAGGGGTAGGGTCGTCAGCGCCGGTACGAACTTGGCGGCGGCCCCGAAACCCAGGGAGGCCCAGGCCGCGAGGAACGTTGCCGCGCCTGCAGCACCCTCCCGGCCGAACGCCTGGCTAGAGGACAGGGCGAGGGCCGCGGCGAGGGTGAGGGCTACGACGGCGTCGTAGCGGGTCACGGCGACGAGGTAGAGGAGGAGCGCCGCCGCCGCGAAGACCCCCGCCGGAAATAGCCAGGGGCGGCCCAGAGAGCGAGCGGTGTAGGCCGTAAGAACGAGCGCTGCTACGAGGGCCAGTGCCATCTCTGAGGCGAAGAGGCTCGCGTAGGCCTCCCGGCTCCCGGAGAAGAGGGCCGGCGGCACGAAGGATGGCAGGCTCCCCGGCGGGTACTCGATAAAGAAGTCGCGGTAGGGTACCTCGCCGGCGAGGATCGCCTCCCCGGCTCTGCGGTAGATGGCTATGTCCTTCGAGGTTTCGGCGAGCCTCGACGGTAGACCCGAGAACATCCTGAGGAGCGCGAAGTAAAGGCCCGCCCCGAGCAGGCACAAAGG
Organism: Rubrobacteraceae bacterium; assembly: GCA_036519775.1. Lineage (GTDB taxonomy): Bacteria > Actinomycetota > Rubrobacteria > Rubrobacterales > Rubrobacteraceae > Rubrobacter_F. The sequence continues at coordinate 7,601 of DATDKT010000183.1, read as the reverse complement.
CAGCCAGAAAAAGATCGCGCCGGAGAAAGGGAGTGCTCCCTTACCGGCAGCCGGAGCCTGCCTCTCGGCCTCGAGCTTCCGGGAGGTGGACTCGATTACTCCTCCAGCTCTTCCAACTCCTGGCCGAAGAGCTCGGCCAGGGGCTCCAGGCCCTCGGGGGCGCCGGTCACGAGCAGCGAATCGCCGCTCTGCAAAGTGTAGGTGTCGCGGGGGCGGTAGGTCCAGCGCCCGCCGCGGTTGACGGCCAGGGCATACATGCCGGTCTCGGTTTCGAGGCGCAGGGCCTTCAGGGTGCCTCCGTCGGCAGGCGACCCGGGGACGACGGTGAGCTTCAGGACGATCTCGTCGGACTCCCCCACCGCCGCCGAGAGGACCGGGTGGACCTCCTCGCCCTTCTCCACGATCCAGACCATCTCCATCGCGCAGTCGGCTATTGCTTCCGAAGCGGTCGCCAAGTGGAGCACGCCCCTGAGACGTGGCGAGTCCTCGACGCGCCGGGCGGCCAGGAGGACCCAGCGTTCCAGGCGGTAGCGCATCTCGTCCATCTCGTCTTCGATGGCGACGACCTCGCGGGCGAGGCCCGCATCGTAGTAGAGCAGTGCCGAGTATGCCAGCCCCACCGCCACCTCCGAGAGGTTTTTCATCTCGATCAGGATGTCTACCGCCCGCTCCAGCTCCGAGAGACCCTCGCCGTTCACCGGGGTGCCGTCCGCAGCGACCAGCGGCTTCTCGCCGGCCAACCGCCGGATCTCCGCGACCCCTTCGGGTGGTCCCTGCAAAAAGAGGACGTCTCCTGCGCGCAGAACGTCCTCGGGATCCGGGTCATAGTTCCATTCCAGGCCGCTTCTCACGGCGATCGGGCGCATCCCCGTCTCCACCGGTAGATCCAGCTCCTCTAGGCCCCTGCCGTCGAGCGGGCTCTCGGCCCTTATGCTCACCCGGCTGGTGATCTCCTCGGCGGCGGGGAGGTCCTGAAGTAGTTCGGGAGGGATACCGAGCTTCTTAACCACGATCTTGGCGATGTCATAGGCGGCGTTGCCGATCTTCTCTATGTCCTGAACGACCTGCAAGATGCCGGCCATCTGCTCGGAATCTGCCGGGCTCCTCGCCGCGAGGATCGCCAGACTACGCATGTCGAAGACCAGGTCGTTCAGGCGCTCTTCGAGCCGGAAGACCTCCTCCGAGAAGTCCTCCGAGTTGTAGAAGAGGGCAGCGTAGGCCAGATCCACCATCAACTCCGAGGTGTTCTTTGCCTCCGCGAGCATGTCCTTGAGGTTCCGTGGGTGATCTTCGCGCATAGCTCCTAACCTGCCAGTCCGAAGACGATTAAAGCAATTATAAGGCTCATAAATCCTAATAGGTCCACCGTCGCCGTGATGATTGGGATACCGTAGGTGTCCGGGTCCAACCCCAAACGGTAGGAGACAACCGAGCCGTAGTAGGCCGCCAGTACCGCGGCGGTCGTCGCTATCAGGCCCGCAAGCGCGGTTATACCCATCATCTCCAGGAGTCCTGGGCTGGACCCGTCGGGGAAGAGCATCACGGCAAGTCCGTGCGAGGCAGCCCCGATAAACAGATAGACCCCGGTGGCAAAGGTGTAGATCAGGACGAAGTCCTTGAACGCGGTGACCGACGGTAGCCCCCGCGGCGCGAGAAGACCCAGGTGTATCTTCGACGAGAGCCGGCTGGAGAGGATGCCGCCCAGAGCTCCACCCTCTTGTAAGAACGCCGGAAGCAGTATGCTCAAGGCCAAGAGCGTCGTGAATTGCTCGCTTCTCTCTTCGAGAGCTACACCGACGAGGATCATCACAGCGCCGGTGATGGCGAGGATGGGGAGGCTCTCGGCGAGGATGCGACGGAGGTTCAGAGCACCGACCCTGAAACCCAAAATCGCGGTGGCGATGGTCACGGCGACGAGGACGAGGGCGAGGGTGTTGGAGAATAACGGGATGCCTATAAGGTAGGCTGATACGACGAGCGAGGGCAGGGTCAGTATATCGCCGGCGGCGGTGAGCATGGGGGAAGCGATGTTGTCCATATCCCAGCCGCGCGCGACGCTCGTGCGGGCCACGAGGATGGTGAGGCCCAGGAGCAAGACGCCTGCGATGATGCCAGCTACGGTCGAGATTACGACGTAGTCCACCACCGAGAGCTCCGTGGTGACCCCGAGAATGTCGGACAGATATCGCGCCAGGAACGCCAGGAACACCCCGGAGAGTAGCGACAGGACCGCCGCGGCCTGCACGTTCTCCGCCAGCACACCCTGCCGCAGGCTGAAGCTAAAGAGGCCGGTCTGGATGGAAGTCGAGAGCCGGCTGCCCATCGCCCCGAAGATGGCGCCCCGCATTCCGATAGCAGCGGGGATCAAGACCGCAAGCCCCACGAGCTCTTCCAAAGTACCGGCGATGCCGGCGAGCACGATGCCGGCGACGAGTTCCCCGACCGACGAGACGAAGAGCGCCGCAAACCCCTGCCTTAGAGATTCTTTCTCCTCGGTCAGGTAACCGAAGACGCGCGGCCGGATCCGGGGCCGCTCCCTTAGACGCCGCCGGATGCCTCCACCTTTGGTGGGCTCCTCGGCGCGCTCCCCCCGGACCTTCGCCCGGAACCTCTTTCGCTCTTTTTCGGCCACGCTAGAGGTATAGCCGTTGTCCGGAGGGTTGTAAAGAGCTTTTATTAGATGACTGTGACCGGAGGCCGACCTAGAGCCAGCCAGCCCTTTTAAAGGCGCGGTGGAGCAGGACCGCGGTCAGCGCCATCAGTGCCAGCGCGAACGGGTAGCCTACCGTCCACGAAAGCTCCGGCATGTACTCGAAGTTCATCCCGTAGATGCTCGCCACCAGGGTGGGTGCGAACAGGATCGCCGCCCAGGCGCTGATCTTCTTGACCTCGTCGTTCTGGTTTATGCCGACCAGGGTGAGGTTAACACTCAGGATGTTCGAGAGTAGCTCGTGGAAGGCTCCGATCTGCTCCGTTGCTCGCAGCGCGTGGTCCCGGACGTCCCGCAGGTAACGGCGCAGCTCAGGATCCAGCTCGTACACCTCGCCCTTGGTCAGGTCGTCGAGCACACCGGTCAAAGGTTGCGCCGCCCTCCGGAACTCGAGGACCTCCCGGGAGAGGGCGTAGATCCGGCGCGAGACGCCCGCGTTGCCCCCGAACACTTCCGACTCTATCTCGTCGATGTCGGTCTGCAGACCCTCGACTACCGGAGTGTAGTCGTCTACCACGCGGTCCATGATAGCGTACAGGACCGCTGCCGGGCCCCGGCGCAGCAACTCAGGCTCGTTCTCCAACCGCTCGCGCACTTCGTGCAGCTCGGAGGCCTCGCCGTGACGGACGGTGATGATGAAATCGGGTCCGACGAACGCGTGGATCTCGCCAAACTCCACCGTCTCCGTCTCGTCTATGTAACGCGCCGACTTGAGCACCACGAAGACCGAGTCGCCGTAACGCTCGATCTTAGGCCGCTGATGGGCTTTGATAGCGTCCTCGACCGCGAGCTCGTGCAGGTCGAACTCGCCGGTAACGGACTCGAATTCCTCCTCGTTCGGCTCGTACAAACCGATCCAGGCAAACCCGTCGCTTTCGCGGCAGGCCTCGTAGGTCTGCTCCAAAGAATCGGGCGTCTGGGTCCGCTGACCGTCCACGTAGATGGCTTTGTCGATTATCACCGCGGCATTATACCCCGAGCCGTATCTAGGGCTTCGTCCGCAGTGGCCTACTCGGCTCAGTCGAAGTCCGCCGGCAACTCTGGCTGATGATAATGCTCGAAGAAACGCTTTACCTGGGCCGGGGTGACGCGGGTGAGCGAGAGCTCGGGGATCTCCTCCTCACCGAAAAACCCGACCCCGGTGGAGTCAACCTCCGACGACTGAGCTTCGTGCAGGATCTCGCACAGAAAGATGAGCTTGTAGACGTGGTAGGGGATGGGCGGGTGTCCGTGCCGGTCGCGGTCGTAGAGGGCTACCAGTTTCGCCGCCCGTACGTGGTACCCGGACTCTTCGCGTACCTCCCGTACGGTGGCTTCGGTGGGCGACTCGCCCACGTCCGCCCAACCGCCCGGCGGCGACCAGAGCCCGTCCTCGGGCTCTCTGACTAGCAGTATCCCGTCGCCTCGCGGACCTTCGCGGAACACCGCCGCTCGGACGTCTACTTTAGGTGTTGCGGGACCCGCTTCGCGCGCGAAGAGGGCGCGGACGTGCTCCGGGTCCGCACCCGCGCCTTCGGCCATGAGCTCGAAGGCTAGCTCCCGCAAGAGCTCGTACCGCTCGAGATCATAGGGGTCCTTCGCGTAGGTGAGACCGTCCTGGGCGATGGCCTGCAGCTGGCGGGCTCGCCGGAGCCAGCCGGGCCCCGTGACGATACTACTACTCTTCCTCGCCCGCCAGCTCCTCGCGGGCTTCGTCCTCGGCCTCCTCCTGTGGAGGCGTGCCTCTCGAGCCGACGGCGACTGTCACGGCGATCACGATTAGGCCAAGTGTGGCCACCAGCCAGCGTGGCCACCGGATGCCTAAAGCCCTATCTAGCGAGTACTTCCCAGGGCCGTTCAGCACGAGGGCCGTTGCGGCGGCGATATTAGTCACGGGCAGCTCGGCACCCCCTTCCGTCACCCAGATGGGTTTATCTCCGTGTACCTTCACCGTGGCCATCACCATGGATCCTATGGCACCGAGGGGACCGAGCGGGTTGAGTAGTCCCAGGATCATGAATACGCCTCCCCCCAACTCCGAGAGGCCTGCCATGAGAGCCCAGGGACGACTGGGCCGTAGACCTATAGACTCCATCCAACCACTGGTGTTCTGTAAGCCAGGCCCTCCGAACCACCCGAACAATTTCTGAGATCCGTGACCTGCCATAAAGGAACCCAGGGCCAAGCGCAAGACCAGTACCGCAAGGCTGGCCATACCGCTCTCCCTTCTCCGCATACCGCTCTCCTTTCTACGTTGCCTTTGCCTGCAACCTTTTCCCTCAACCGACGCGGTTCAACCTTCAGGAAGCCGATTTTTGGCGCAGGGCGGGCACTTTTTCACACCGGGATCGGGTCCAGCCGGGCCTCTATCTCCTCGCGGCGACCCTCCAGAAAGGGTGGCAGGGAGAGCCGCTCGCCGAAGTGGACGGCGTCCTCGTCGGTGGTGAAGCCGGGACCGTCGGTGGCGATCTCGAAGAGCACGCCGCCAGGCTCGCGGAAGTAGATCGACCGGAAGTAGTACCAGTCTATCTGCGGTGTTACCCCGAGACTGGCCTCTCTGATCCTCTCCCCCCAGGATCTCTTCTCCTCCTCGTCGGGCGTCCTGAAGGCGACGTGGTGCACCCCGCCCCTCCCGAGACGCGCCTGCGGTGCCCCCGGTCTCTCTGTCACCCGCACCCTGGCCCCCGGACCACCCGGCCCGACCTCGAAGAGCGCGACCCGGCCCCCACCCTCTTCGTACTCCTCCGCGAGCCGAAAGCCCAGAACCTCGGGGAGCACCTACGTGGTCGGCTCGAGCTCCCGAACCGTTAGGTCCACTGCCCCGAGGCCGCGGATCCCGAACTCTTGCGGCACCGGGCTATTCTCCCACGGAACACCACCAGCCACGACCGGAGCCTCGCCCTCGTACGCAAACCGAAGCCGCTGGCCCTCGGGATCGGCGAAGGCAATGGAGGAGCGCCCGTCGCGCTCGTCTACACCTCCGTGCCGGACGCCGTGCTTCTCGAGAGGTCCGGCCTACCAGTCGAGCGCCTCGCGGCCACGTACCCTGAACTCCGTCGTCGACACCTCCCCGGTGCCCGTGTGGTTCGGGACGCTCCTGAACTGCGGCCCGTCGAAGAACGTGACCTCTATACCGTTCCTAAAATACTAAATACCATGAGCTGAGGTTTCATGCTCGACTGGGCGAAGGGATGCACGACGTGCGCCTCGAGCGGGTAGTGGCGAATTAGAAGGATGGGAGGCAAGACAGGTTCGAGCCTCGAGCGTTGAGGCAGCAAGTATTCGGTCGCGTTCGTCCTCGCCAGGCTTTAACGGTCTCGATTCCGCTCTTTAAGCTGGCCTTCCTGCGCAAGTGTTTTAGCTCATGTTTACGCTGCTTGCCGTGTGGGCGACGTCACAGTTGGGTCAAGTCAAGGGTTGCGCTAAGCTATGTGCTTCGCATATCATGACTAGCAAAGGGAAAAGGATACTTACCTGAGGAGGTAGCTATAGATGTTGGTCTACCCTAGCTGGCCCTCCCTCTATCCTCGGAGATCGGGTGTCCCCTCCCTACCCGACCCCTACTGAAGGAGGTAGGAAGGTGTCTCCAAGATGTACTCGCAAGAGGATGGCCCACCGCGTAGGCACAGCCGACTACTCATCAACCTTGAAGACCGGCTTGAGGACCAGATCCGACTACCGTGACTACTCGAAGAACTACAAAGCGAGCTTGAGATGGAGAAAGAAGCATTCGACGCGGTTGATCCTATTCTTGACGGTCTTGCTCATGGTTGGGCTGATGGCGGTGCTTGTGTTGAGGGTCACCACTCTCCCTAGCGTTAGCTCCGCTGTCAACACTACCGAGGAGGGGGGCTCGTTCTCCTCAACCAGCAGTATTAGCCAGCTACCTAAGACTGGTGGACCTTAAAGAGGTGCATGTAAGGCTGAGGTCACTACGCCACATCTGAGAAGGCAACAACCAGTTAAGAAGTACGGTAACAAATAAGGAAGAGCCAGAGGAGAAGCTCAGAAAACTCTTCTTAGTAGCACCCATTGGCAGATGACTAGAGAGAACCCTTAGGGCCGGGAAGGATCAGTCCTCGGCCCTCTTCATATCCCTGAGTCTCCGAGAAGGCCTCTTCTCGGAGACTGGGTGATTCGTTCTGATGAGCAATAAGAGGTAGATGTATCAGGTAGAGTGAATTTTAATTGGCGGGAAGATAGATCGGAGGAGCGCGATGGGAAGCAGGCTTCTGAAAACGGCGCTGGTGGCCGGATTGGCCCTGGTAACATACAATCGACTGAAACGACCCGCGCCGCTCCAGGTTACCTACCCTGAGGCCCCGACGAAGGTCCTCGTGGCGGGCGGAGGGTTCGGTGGCCTGGCGGCTGCCGAAGGGCTAGCCCGGGCGCTCTCTGGAAACCGGGAGGTGGGCGTGGGCCTTGTTGACCGGCACAATTACACGACTTTCTGGCCGATTGTCCCCTCGGCCCTCTCCGGCAACATCGAGGTGCGCCACGCGGCCTACCCGCTACGGCGCGTGCTCCGGCCGATGGGGGTAGAGTTTCTCCAGGCCGGGGTGGAGGGGGTGGACTTCGAGAACCGAAACGTCCGCACTGACGACGGAGACCTCCCTTACGACTACCTGATCCTGGCCCTGGGAAGTCGTACGGCCTTCTTCGGCTCCGGGGCCAGCGAGCACGCGTTCGACCTCAAAGGGTTGACGAAGGCCCTGGCGGTGCGCAACCACGTGCTGGACTGCTTCGAGGAGGCCGAGAGGTTGCGGGGCGCGCATGGCGACGACCTTTTGACCTTCGTGTTCGTCGGCGGCGGGACCACCGGGGTGGAGGGGATCGCCGACACCCACGACCTCATCTTCGACACCCTCGAAGAGGATTACCCTCACGTGGACTTCGACCGGGTACGCCTCGT
>DATDKT010000182.1:0-5883 GCA_036519775.1 Rubrobacteraceae bacterium | reverse complement strand
TGGTATCTTCCCCGTCTTCCTCGGCGGCGACCACTCCATCTCCATCGGCACCGTCTCCGGCGTCGCGAAGTCTGCTGGTCAAACCGGCTTGTTATGGCTCGACGCCCACGCCGACTTCAACACGCCCGAAACCTCGCCCTTCGGCAACGTCCACGGTATGCCGCTCGCCACTCTCACCGGCCGCGGCTACCCGGACCTCGTGGACCTTGGTGATGGAGCCGCCGTCCGGACCGAAGACGTCGCCGTCGTGGGCCTGCGTTCGGTGGACCGAGAGGAGCGTGAGTTCCTGGCCGAGACCGGTGTGAACGTCTACACCATGAAGGACGTAGACGCATACGGGATTGCGAGCGTAGTGCGGAGCGCCCTGAAGGACCTCTCGCACCTCGACCGGGTGCACCTCTCCTTCGACTTGGATGTAGTAGACCCCGAGGTCGCCCCCGGTGTCGGGACCCCCGTCAGGGGAGGACTAACCTACCGCGAGGCCCACCTCCTCATGGAGCTGATCAACGAGGCCGCCGTGGTGACTTCCCTCGACGTCGTCGAGATCAACCCCATCCTCGACTCGCGCAACGGAACCGCTGAGCTCGCCGTCGAGCTTGTCGAGAGCCTCATGGGCCGCCGGATAATTGGCTTGCCGGGGTAGTTTACGTCCTGAACGGCGGCGCCAACTGGACGAAGCAGCGATCAACCACCGACATGTATGGCGGGGCGCTGTTTGGGATCCGGCTCGGCTTCGCGCAGGACCTCGCGGGTGACCGGGGCGGTGTCACCCTCGCCGAAGAGGATATAGCGGATGAGGTACACAATCGGGTTTCCTTCCGTCCAGCCGAAGTAGCAATGTGGCCTCTTGCTGGTCGTGTCGCGCACGTGGAGGAGAAAGGCGGCGATGGCGTTCGGCACGACCGAGCTCTGGAGGCGTATCACCCGATAGCCGCCGACCTCCACGCCCCTAACCTCCAGTACGTCCTCGAACTCCGAAGGGTCGTCCACCTCCACCTCGAGTATGAGAATCGGCTCTCCGGGTGGGATGTGATTGTCCTCGCGCTGCTCGTTCTCTTTGAGGCGGTACTCGCGCTCGTCGCCCGCCTGGCGCCGGTTGGCGACGATGTGTAGCTCGCCCGGGGTTGCCGCCGCCTCCTCGATAAACCTCTGGGCTGTTTCGTCGATCTCGATCCGCTCGTGGCGCACCTCGGTAGAGCGGGTTACGCGTGAGATCAGAGAGGTAACCACGATCGCGCCGATAAAGAACAGGGAGATGACGATGCCGTCGGGCCGCTGTATCTCGTTCGCTACGAGGGCGTTGACGAAGACGAGGGTGATCAGCCCGAAAGCGAACGCCCTTCCCCTGGACCCTCCGCGCCAGGAGACCAGTGACACGGCGAAGGCGGCGGAGGTCATCATCGCCAGGACGCCGGTAGCGTAGGCCCCGGCTTGAGCGTTCACATCGGCCTCGAAGATGATCGTTACCACCACGGCGACGGCGATGTAGACGAGCACGAGGGGCCTGACCGATTGCGCCCAGTCCGGCGCCATGCCGTAGCGTGGTAGGTAGCGGGGCACGATATTCAACAGCCCCGCCATCGCGGATGCGCCTGCGAACCACAGGATCGAGATAGTAGCTAGGTCGTAGACCGTGCCGAAGGCGGGGCCCAGGTACTCGTAGGCCAGGTAGGCGAGCGCGCGTCCGTTGGCCTCACCGCCCTCCTTTACCTCTGCGGAGGGGATGAGCACCACCGTAACGAGGCTGGTCGTGATCAGGTAGAAGCTCATGATCAGGGCGGCGCTGGTGAGCATCTTGCGCGTGTTGCGGATGCGCCCGGTGGGTTGCGCCGCGCTGTCCTCCGCATTGCCGCGCACGAGCGGCATCATGCCCACGCCGGTCTCAAAGCCCGAGAGCCCCAGGGCCAGCTGCGGGAACACTATGAGAGACGCGAGGGCTATCGTCAGCGGGTCACCATAGCTCGCAAAGAGCGCGCTCTGCCAGTCGACGACGAACCGGGGGCTCGTCGCCATCTCGTAGAAGCCGATGGCCACGACGACGAGGTTCAAGAGGAGGTAGACCGCGACTACGAAGACCGCGATCCCGATGGCCTCTTTGAAGCCTCTGAGGAAGACCGCTCCCAGGAGCGCCAGCAGCACGAGCGTGATGGCGACCTCCCGGCCTTCGAAGGAGCTCGATACCAACGGGTTCTCGACGATGTGGGCTGTGGCGTCCGCCGCTGAGAGGGTGATTGTGACCAGCCAGCCGGTCGCCACAAACCCCAGGAGGCACAGAACGAACAGCTTGCCCCTCCAGAACGAGAGCAGGTTCTCCAGCATCGCGATAGATCCCTGCCCGTGCGGGCTCTCCTCGGCTACGCGGTGGTACATCGGGAGCGCCCCGAAGAGGGTTAAGAGCACTATGAGCAGGGTGGCTATAGGCGAGAGTGCCCCTGCTGCTAATGCCGCGATGCCGGGGATGTAGCCCAAGGTGGAGAAGTAGTCTACCCCGGTCAGGCACACGACCTGCCACCAGGAGTGCTGGTCGGGCTGGCCCTCCTTCGCCTCCGGGCCCCCTACCTGTTCGATGCGGTGCTTGAGCAACCAGCGCTTAAACTGCTCTGTGCGGCGTTTGGGTGAGTTCATCGATTCGGTCATTATCGCTCCCGCTCAGCTCGAAAACTCCTGTGCTTCCTGTCTATGGCAAAAGACCTTGTTCGCTAGGTGCTAGGCCAGAAGTGAAGAGTTCGCAGGACGGGCAGCGATATCCCAACGACCGCGCCGAAGACGAGGCGCGTGCCTGTGTCTCCGATAGCATGAGGCGCATACCGTGAAGATGCCCTTAAGAGCATCAACTCAGCTACGAGGATGCTCAAGCGGCAAACTGGCAGATACATATCTGTCCCTTCCTTCAGCGCCTGCGAGGTTAGCTGTCGGGTTCGGGCCGAAAGAGAAAAGCCCTCCGCTTGCTCTGCGCTAGCGATTCACCCCAGGACTGGCAAGGTCCGATTGGGTCCCCCGCCCTCGGAGCTATACGAGGTTCGGCGTCTTGACTCTAGTTGTAGGTAGCAAGGAGATATACTCCTCCGGCCGAAGTCTGTCAATCTAGTATGCTGGTTTTCGGTGGCTTGATTTTATAGCGGTGCGGACTTTCATAGACTGCGCAAAACAGGGCTGGGATCGACGCCCTTTTGACGCTCAGTGCGGCGAAGCCTCCGAGCGTGGGGGTGCCGTAAACGTAGGCCGGTATCTTTGCCGTGTTCCTGATGCGTGGGGTAAGCCTCCGTGACAGGGGGTGGCGAGCTCGGCTGAATGGAGCTGCGCGGCTCCGAAGCCGACCAGAGGAGCTACGGCCACGAAGAGGACCACGACGATACCTATACCTCTGGCCCACTGGGTCAGGCTTCACCACAGCGGCAGTGATGGTGGGACCCCCTCAAGCGTCTGAATCGTCGAGGCTCCGGTAGTCGTAAAGCCGGCTATTGCCTCGAAGAAGGCGTCCATCGGCCCCATTAACCCGGAGATGATAAACGGCAGCGAGCCCAAGCTTGCTGCTACCTCGATCCAGCCCAGGACGACGATGAGGAACACGTCCCTCCCCGAAACGCAGGCCCCGGGAACTGGGGTAAGGAAGAAGAGGACGGCTCCCAGCGCCAGGGCCCCGAGAGCCGGGAGCCCGAAAGCCGCGACGTTCCCATCGGTTGACAGAAACGAGTAAGCCGCCGGGAGGAGCATCGCGGCTCCACCGGCGGCGCGCAAGACCCCCAGCGCGTTGCTTATTGTTCTAGGGTGCAAAGAGACGCCCCACCTTGCTCACGGCTTCCTGGAGGGTGAACACTACGGCGTCATCTCCCGGTCTCATCGCCTCCCTCCCGGAAGGGATGATGACCTCGCCCTTGCGCAGGATCGCACCTACGATAGCCCCTTCGGGAAAACCAACCTCGGAGAGCGCTCGGCCGGCGATCCGGCACCCACGGGGGACCTTGAGCTCCATCATCTCGGCCCCGCTCTCGAGCAGGGTGACGGCGACTACCTCGCCCTCCCGCACGAACCGCAGGATCGCTCCGGCGGCGAGCAGCCGGGGCGAGACGGTCATGTCCACCCCGAGGGCGTCGGCGAGCGGGGCGAACTCGCCCCGGCTTATCCCGGCGATGGTCTGGCGCGCCCCGAGCCTGCGGGCGTACATCGCAGCCAGGAGGTTCGCCCGGTCGTCGCCAGTGGCGGCGACGAAGGCATCCATCCGGTCGATCCCTTCCTGGAGCAGCAGATCCTGGGAGGTGCCGTCCTCGTGGAGTACCAGCCCCTTTCTCAGTTGCGAGGCTACGTAGCGGGCGCGGGCTTCGTCCTGCTCGATCACCTTCACCGAGATGCCGACTTGCTCAAGGGCCAGGGCGAGCCTGAGGCCGATACGCCCGCCGCCGAAGATCATAACCTCTCTGACCGGAGCCGTATCGGTAGTGAAGGCGCCAACGACCCTACCGACGTGCCGCCGCTCGCCGATCAAGAAGACGTGATCCCGCGCATTGAGCACGGTGTCGCCGCGAGGAACGAGCGCCTCCCCGTTTCTCACTATCCCGACTATGAGGCTCTGCTCAGGTACCTCGATCTCCCGAACCGCGAGACCTACGGCCGGGGAATTCGCGCTCAGGATTACCTCGGCGACCTCTATCCTGTCCTCGGCGAAGGTCTCGACGTTGACCGCGCCCGGTACCAGTAGGTCTTCCCGGATCTCCTCTGCCGCCATCTGCTCGGTATGAATGACGAAGTCGATCTTGAACATATCTCGCGCGAGCGGTTCGTGCGGGTCGTAGTAATCCGCGTTGTGGAGGCGCGCCACGGTGCGTGGCACCCTCTGGGCTTTCGCTGCCAGACAGGCGATGATGTTCACCTCGTCCGAGTTCGTCGTGGCTATTAGGAGGTCGGACCGCTTGACCTCGGCCTCCGCCAGAAGCCTGGGACTCGCCCCGTTACCCTGAATCGTGAGGGCGTCAAGTTGCTCTGTGGCCCGCTCGACGAGCACCTCGTTCTGCTCGATCAGAACGACGTCGTGCTGCTCTCTAGAGAGCATCAAGGCCGTGTTGAAACCCACCTCCCCGCCTCCCACGATAATGACTCGCACCGCGCGTAACGCTCCTGTTTCTTCCAACGAGACTGGCGTCAGGAAGTATAGCCCTTTCCGGACTACAGCCTACCCAAAGGCCTTTGCGGAGTCGAACCCCCGGATCTGGCTCGGCAGAGGATTCTCGGTTTGTCGGGTCGTTGCGAGTGCTCCTGTAATACCGGGCCCGCTGTGCTCCTCGGCGTCGCGATGGCTCATCCCTAGTCTCTAGGCTGAGTCCTGGACCTTTATCTACGTACCCGGTGCTACGGAACCCGGCTTCGAGTCGTGATTTCCTCTTGAGTTCCACGAGAGCGAAGGTTGCTTCAGCCCCAAGATCCTCATAGCCGTCCGTGTTGAAGGCTTACTCCCCGGCCCCCGCGCCTGGGATGCTGCGCAGCCTCCCGTTCTTGACCCACACCCCATAGAGGCTCGCGGCGATGGAAGGACCACGCCGGCGAAAATAGCCCCTATCATGACGCGTCCGATCAGATAGCGGCCGCCGGGAGCGCGACCCCGATCCGCCGGTAGGTCCTTGTCCTGCTATCTCGCGCCGTGACGACCCAGACTACCCGGCAAAGAGCGCGACCGCTCCGAGGAGGAGTAGTGCGGCGAGGGCGAACAGTCCCACGATCAGGAACAAGACCCTGTCGGTTCCCTTCGTCTCGGACCTTTTCGAGGTTCTCCTTGCCCGGCGCCTGTCTCGCCTGCTGTTGGGTCTCCAGCTTCTGTAGCCCCCGTAGCTCATGACGTTCCCTTCTGCTAAGAGGATTCGCCCAGCGCCTCGGCGACGAGCTCCGCGACCT
>DATDKT010000181.1:0-10089 GCA_036519775.1 Rubrobacteraceae bacterium | reverse complement strand
GACCGACGCCGTCGAGGAAGAGGCGTGGGAGTACATAAAGCGCATCGATGAGATAGGTGGGTCCGTAAAGGCCATCGAGAAGCGGGTTATGCAGCGTGAGATTGAGGAATCCGCCTACCGCTACCAGCGCGAAGTAGAGCGCGAGGAGCGTATCATCGTCGGCGTGAACCGCTACGCTACCGAAGAAGACTCGGAGATGGAGCTCCACATGGTGGACGAGTCCATCCAAGACCGTCAGGTAGAGCGCCTCGAAGAACTCAAGAACAGCCGCGACTCGGCGGCTGTCGAGAAGGCCCTTGCGGACCTGAAAAAGGCCGCTGAAGGCACGGACAACCTACTCTATCCGATGAAGGAAGCACTTGAAAACCTCGCTACTTTGGGTGAGGTCTCAGACGCTTTACGCGAGGTCTTCGGGCAGTACCGATCTTCTTCCTGATACCATCCGGTTGTCAAGGGGATAAGTCCCGAAAGAAGCGCAGGAGGTAGCTAAAGGGCACGAGCGAGAGCCTCTGGAAGGCCGAGGCGCTGCGCCCCGGCCTGCTTCATTTATCGGTTACCGTCCAACGGGGATCATCTCAACGGCATCTGCGCTCAGATCAGACCAACGTTGCCGAGGAGCAATCTTTAGGATGCCTCCGCCGGCGCCATGCTTCTCGCGGAATGAGCTGAGCGCGGATAATGCTATGGTAAGATTCGGCCTTGAAAGCGAGGAGGGTGCTCCCGCTTTTCGTACCCGCATTTGACCGGGGCCCAGCCCCGGAGGAGGTCTTCGAGAAGTATGGTCAACTGGTTTCGCAGAAGCAGAGACGGTAACCTCCAGGGAGAGCATGAGCAAGCCTCCCGGAAGGCAACTAGCGTGGGCCAAGCCCGTGAAGAGGAGCACCAGGCTGCTACGTCTCTTGAGGTCGAGCCTCAGACGGCTGAAGATCTCGTGGACCGGACGCCTGAGCCGGAGGAGCCCGCCGACGGGTTCTCAGAGGCCGGTATTCGGGAGGCCTTGAGGGACGTAAGGGACCCCGAGATCGGGCGCGACCTCATCTCGCTGAACATGATAAGGAACATCATCATCGAGGGTGGAAAGGTCACCGTTGGCGTCGCTCTCACAACGGCTGGATGCCCGCTGAAGCACCGGATCATGACCGACATCCGCGACCGCCTCGTGATGATAGAGGGCGTCAAAGACGTCGAGGTCGATTTCGGCGTCATGACCGACACAGACCGTCAGAACCTACTCACCTCGCTGCATGGCGGTCCCTCTGAGCTCGCCCCCGCTTTCAAGGACGAATCCAAGACCCGCATCATCGCCGTCGTCAGCGGCAAGGGCGGCGTCGGCAAGTCTACGGTCGCGGTGAACCTTGCGGGGGCCCTGGATCGTGCCGGCCACTCGGTCGAGATCCTCGACGCCGACGTGCACGGCTCCTCCATCCCCGTCATGCTCGGTTCCCTGGAGAAGCCCAACGTCGTCGGCGGCGTGATCTTTCCGATAGAGTCGAGGTCTGGCCTGAAGTTCATCTCGATGGGCAACTTCGTGAACGAGGGGCAGGCCATCATCTGGCGGGCGCCCATAGTCAACAAGGCCCTCACGCAGCTCATGCGCGACGTGTACTGGGACGAGCCCGACTTCATCATCGTGGACATGCCCCCCGGCACCGGCGATGTAGCCCTCACCATCGCGCAGATGATCCCCAAAGCCGAAGCCCTCGTCGTCACCACCCCACAGGCCGACGCCGCCCGCGTAGCGGTCAAGGCCGGCAAGATGGCCGTGCAGGCTCATTTGAAGGTCGTCGGTGTCGTCGAGAACATGAGCTTCGCCGAGTGCCCGGATTGTGGTAAGGAGATGAGGATCTTCGGCGGCGACGGTGGCCAGAGGGTTGCCGGCGAGCTTGACAGCCGCGTGCTCGGGCGCGTCCCGATCCTCCCCGACGCCACCGGCGAACCCGGCAACGCCCTCTTCGCGGAAGACACCGCCCCGACGCGCGCCTTCGACGAGATCGCCCAAGCCTTGGCGCAGACGAAGGTGCGCAGGCGGATAAAGGTTTTGTAGAGCCGACTGTCAGCGATCAGCCGTCAGGAAGGGCCTGGGCGGCTCGGAACACGACCCACTTAAAACGCCCCGCTAAAGATAGCGGGGCGTTCTCGCTTTCTGCTTGCGATCCTGAGCGGAAGCTGATAGCTGACCGCTAATCGCTAGCTGTGCAGCACCTCAACCATGTTGCGCACGTCGTTCGCGCTGTTTTCGAGGTCGGCGAGCTCGTCGTCCGTAAGGTCGAGCTCGATGACCTCCTCGATGCCGCCCGCGCCCAGCTTCACCGGGACACCGACGAAGAGGTCGTTTATGCCGTACTCACCTTGCAGGTACGTGGCGCAAGGGAGGATGCGTTTCTGGTCCAGTAGTATGGCGTCGGCCATCTCGACGATGGCGGCTGCGGGCGCGTAGAAGGCGCTCCCGCTCCCCAGAAGCTCGACGATCTCACCGCCACCTTGCCGGGTCCGCTGCACGATGGCGTCTACTCGATCCTGGGGAAGGAGGTCCGTGATCGAACGCCCGCTCACCGTCGCCATGCTGGGCAACGGCACCATGTTATCGCCGTGTCCCCCGAGAACGAGCGCGAAGACCTCGCGCACGGACACCCGGAGCTCCTGAGCGATGAAGGTACGGTAGCGGGCGGTATCGAGGATGCCGGCCATCCCGACCACGCGCTCGCGTGGGAACCCGCTCGTCTCGAAGGCCACGTGGCACATCGCGTCGAGCGGGTTCGCCACGACTATGATGGTGCAGTCTGGCGAGTGTTGCACCAACTGCTCGGTCACGCTCGAGACGATCTCCTGATTGTCGTTGAGCAGATCATCGCGGCTCATCCCCGGCTGGCGGGGCTTGCCGCTGGTTATGATCGCCAGGTCTGAGCCCGCAGTGTCCTCGTAGTCGTTTGTACCAACGACGTTCGAGTCGAAGCGGATGATGGGACCGCTCTCGAGGATGTCGAGCGCCTTGCCCTGCGGCAGGCCCTCGACGATGTCCACGAGCACCACGTCGGCGAGGTTGCGCATTGCGAGGTGCAGGGCCACCGTGCCTCCGATGTTGCCTGCCCCTACGACCGTTACCTTGAACTTCCCTGGCATACAGCCCTCCTCTTTCTCTCGGCGTCTCGCAATGATAGGGGAATCCGCGTACCTCTGCCGCGCGGCCCCCGAATTAAAATACCCCCGAACGCGAGGAGATAAGCAAGGAGCTTCGTTGGAGGTAAACCACGCGATAGAGACGCGCCGGAGCATAGGGCGCGTCAAGCAGGATCCGGTTCCGCGGGAGCACGTGGAGAAGGTTCTCGAAAGCGCCATCCACGCCCCGAACCACAAAATCACCGAACCGTGGCGCTTCCACGTCTTTGCCGGCAAGGGTCGCGGTGAGTTCGCCCGCGCCCGCGCCGAGCTCGCGAGGCTACAGGCCGAGGCAGAAGGTGAGGAAGAGGAGTTCGCGGCCGGTCGGATCAGCCGCGAGCGCAAAAAGGCGTTCCGGGCGCCGGTCGTTATCGCAGTGATCTCCAAGGGTGGTCGCGACGAGGTGGAGACGCTGGAGAACTACGCTGCTTGCGCCGCCGCCGTCCAGAACATGCAGCTAACCGCCCACTCCCTGGGTCTCGCCACCATCTGGCGGACCGGCCCGGTCGCCTACCACCCATACATGCGCGACTTCTTCGGGCTCGAAGAGAACGACAGGATCGTGGCCTACCTCCACCTGGGCTACCCCGACATGTCGGAGCAGCCCCGCAGGCGCGAGCCAGCCTCGGCAAAGACCATCTGGCACGAAGGGTAGTAACGCGTTCGTGGCAACCTTTTGGTGGGTAACCTCGTACAAGGTGGCGAGCTATCCCGAGGAGGAGCGGTGAAGAGATGGTTGAGGCGGTTGGCGATCATGGCGGCGCCGATCATCTGGCGTAAGATCCGGGAACGCCGCCGGAGGGGCGCGCAGCGCTAGGCTCCTCTACCCCTCCCAGGGCTCGCCCTCAAAGCCGTCCTCAGTCTTGCGGATGGTGACGAGGAAGTTCTGCGGCTCGTGGTAGAGGATCACGGGTACGTTGCGTTCCTCAGCCTCGGTCAGCACCTCGATGCGGTTTTTGCGGGAGGCTTCGGGATCGCTCTCCGTTCCGCCCATAAGGTCCGGGTTTAGCCAGATCCTGGCCGGCGCCAGATCTGCGGTGAAGAGCGCCGCGCCGTCGCCGGACTCTATCCAGGAGATCTGGTGCCCCTCCGAGTGCCCACTCCTGACCTCGACTCGTAAACCCTGCACGATCTCGGTGTTCCCATCCAGAAGCTCGCACCATCCCTCTTCGATACCCTTCTCCACCGCCGGGATGGCTTCGTGGCGGCCATCCCCTTCGGACATCTCTCGCCCCTCTTCAAGAGCGGCCTCCTGCACGTAGACGGTGGCGTTCGGGAAGCTCGGCGGATCTAGCGCCCAGCCGACGTGGTCGGCGTCTAGGTGCGAGAGCACGACGTGTGTAATGTCTTCGGCCGTGTAGCCTGCTTCTTCGAGGTGATCCATGAGGTTCTTGTCGCGGTCCAGCTCGTAGCGGCCCTCCATGTACTCGGGTAGCTCAGGGCCGAAGCCGGCGTCGAGGAGGACGAGGGCCTCATCGGTCGCCACGAGCACCGGGTGCATGGCGCCTTTGATCTTCTGCCGCGATCCCTTCCCGAAGAGGTTGCCGGCGTCGGTAACGAAGGTGCCGTCACCGAGCACGCTTACCCTTATGGAACCTAGGTCTAAAGAGTTATTCGCCATCTTTTCTCCCAACGTTAGCCATTGACTTTTAGCAGTCGGCTTTTTGTAGGCGTAGCGGCTCGGACGCAGAGCCGAAGCTCACTTTTGCCCTTTGCTGATGGCTGACAGCTGATGGCTGACAGCGGTGCTCGCCGCCCGAGCGAGCGTCCTCGGGTGCTTGAGAAGGCTGTAGATTGGGGCGTCACCGGTGAAACCCTCGATGAGGGCGAGCCGGGAATCAGGGTCTTTCTCGCAGGCCTCGAAGAGCGGTTCCAGCATCGCGAGGTTCGGAACCAGGTTGGTGAGGGCGTACCCGGAGAGGTGTTCTCTGGACCGTTTGCGCCGGAGCTGGCGCCCGTAACCGGAGAGCAGCGAGGCCGAGTAATCGTTGCGCGAGCGGGCCTCGTGCGCCCACGCCGCGGCCAGACGCCCGGACTCTATGGCGTAGCCGACGCCCTCTCCACTTATCGGGTGGATCATGCTCGCCGCGTCCCCGACGGTCATCAAGCCCTGCGCGTACCTTTTTGCGCCCCACATCCCCATCTTCAAGGACCAGCTCTTCGCCGGTTCCTCCGGCTGGGCGCCTTCGAGGTGGCGGACCACCTCCGGTTCCTCCATAAAGCGGTCGAAGAAGTCCTTGAGGTTACGCCCCGTGTGAGAAAGGGTCTTCGTCGAAACGCCGGCCCCGACGTTAGCCCGGCCGTCCCCGAAGTGGAAGATCCAGCCGTAGCCAGCCCCGTGCTCGTTCATATCCTTCGTGAGGAAGACGTGCAGATCCTCCTTGTTTGGTCCGGAGACGTCCTTGAAGTACTGTCTCCTAGCCACGGCGTTCTGGTGTGCCTTCATCCCCTCCGCGGCGAAGCCCCCGACCCCGTCGGCGGCAACGACTAGGGAAGCTTCGGAGCGCAGGGTCTCTCCGTTCGAGACGGCCTCGATGCCCGTGACGTTCCCCGCCGGTGTTCGAAGAAGACCGGTAGCGCGGACCCCACCTTGAATTTCGGCGCCGGCCTCCCTCGCGCGTTCTACGAGGCGGGCGTCGGTCTCCTCGCGGGGGACGACATAGCCATGCGGGCCGTGGAGGGTGGGGGGGACCTTCTGTCTGAGAAAGGCGGTCTGGGTGTAGACGGAGAAGCCCGAGAACTTGCCGTGGTGCGGTTTGTCCAGCCAGTCGCCGAGGCCCATGAGCGAGATCTCTTTTGCCGCGTGTGGCATGAGGCCGTCGCCGCACGGCTTGTCGCGCGGGAACCTCTGCCGGTCGAGGAGCAGCACCTCGAGACCGGCCCGCACCGCGTAGTAGGCCGTCGCCGCTCCGGCCGGACCCGCCCCGACCACGATCAAATCCGCCCGTTCCGCCATCCTCAACCTCCTCTCCGAGTTCTCACCGACATCATGAGACGGACGGCCCATTATACTGCCACTTCGCACGGCGCTTGTGGAAGAGACAAACTGCGCGAAGAGGAGGCACGGGAGAGATGGTGGAGCGCAACCGCCCGGCCCGCTACGAGGTAGGGGGTAGGGCCACCCTGAAGGCTACGGGCCAACCCGTCGAGATACTCGAGGTCCGGCGGGGCGAGTTCGTACCGGACTACGTTTACAAGGTACGTGTGCTGGCCGAGAGACCTGCCCGTCCCTACAATCTCTCCGTCCCCGAGCACGACCTGAAGGACCATGAGCGTTGACGATAGCAGGAGAGCGAGCCGAGCAAGAGATGTTCGATAAGGGACGCTTGAGCGAGAGAATCTCGCTCGCAGACGCTGCTCATGGCGTGGGGCCAGCGTCGCCTGGTTCGCCGGGAGCCGACGAGAGACAGATAAGAGCATCCTCGGATACCATCTGAGCGCTTGGTGCGAATGGCGATCTCTTTAGGCTACCCGGAAGTGACACCGCCGCGCGGTCGTCTTAAGCTCCGGCAAAGACGCAAGCCACTCGCCGACCTGCTCCACGTGGAGCGGTACGGCCGGTGGCTGTGTCTAAAAACCTTCGCCTGAGGTGACGCTGAGGTAGGCGACATCCACTAGCGGAACCCCGGTCTCGAGGGCTCGGTTTACGGCGCGCGCCAGGGCT
Organism: Rubrobacteraceae bacterium; assembly: GCA_036519775.1. Taxonomy (GTDB): domain Bacteria; phylum Actinomycetota; class Rubrobacteria; order Rubrobacterales; family Rubrobacteraceae; genus Rubrobacter_F. Next base: position 3,269 of record DATDKT010000181.1, on the reverse strand, counting down.
TCGGCGGCGATGCCGGAGTCGGGGAAGTGACCGTCGAGGAGGCGGGCAGCGCGGGCAATCTCGTAGAAAGAGAAGCGGCGACGGTCGCCGGTCAGGTCGTAGACCGCTTCGAGGACCTCGAGCCGCAGGGAGACCAGCTGTTCGAGTCGCCACCGGATCTCATCCCCTGTGAGGTTCATGGTCTGGTAGAGGCGCGCAATCTCCGAGACCTGTTCGAGCGACTCTGGACGTTTGCCCAGGCGCGCCACGGAGCTCTCGTCAAGGTAGCGCCGGGTGGTGATCCTGGCGAGCGCGAGCCTGCCTTTTGACCCGTCGAACCCCACGAGCGACCGCCAGCTCTCCGGCTCCGCTCTACCGCTCGCGGAGAGGCTCTCCGGACGGACCTCCTCGCTACCGACAAAGACCCGCGGGACGTGCCCTCCTGCGTAGTAGGCAATCTGGCGGGCCATCACTCCCGCCTTTTCGGCCTCACCTGGGGTTTTGGTGGCCTGTATCTCCACCCACCGCCGGGTGGTGCCGGAGTAGAGACGCTCCAGCGCCCGCCAGGTCGCATCGCCCCGGAGGTCCAGCTTACCGGGCTCCGAAGTGATCACTGAGACCTCCAGCGAATCCTCGCCGCCGCCGTCGTCGTAAGCCGCCTTGATGGCCCGCAGCAACTCTTCGAACTCCTCGTCTACGGTTCCCGAGAGGTAGCGGCGCCGTTCGGCGGGGAGGACGTACATAAGGCGGCTCTTTATTCTGCGCTCTTTGCCTTCGGCGGCTTTGAGGCGGTCTATCGCCTCGTAGAGCTCGCGACGCCGCTCGTAGACCATCGTCGTAAGCCACTCCACCTCGGTGTCCGTGCCGGACGCCTCTGACTCCGCCCAGGCCTCGTCGCGGGCGGCGCAGGCGGCCTCGTGGGCGTTCTCCGCCCGGATCACCGCCTTCTGCTGCTCCGCGCGAATGAGCTGAGCTTCTCCCAACTCGCGCTCGAGGGTCTCTATCGTGGAAGACACGCCGAAAGCCTTTCCCGCTTCTACCAGACCGCTCCCGAGCCTGCATTCTACAGCAACCCGGAGAGAAACGGCATCCGAGAGGCGCCCGGCGTATTGCGTATGCTCCGGTATGCGGCTAATCTTGAGGTAGCGGAAGACTTGAGGGAGGAGAAACGTATAGACTTCAACACGGGGAGCGGCTCAGGGAGGCAGGACGACCCGTCACGGCCGCAGTTCGGCGGAGAATCGGGCGGACGATCCCCGGGCGGTCCTCTGCGAAGTCCCACGGGTGGTACAGGGCCGGAGTTTACTCTCTCCGACCCTGTGGTGAGTTTCATCCGAACCGCTCGCAGCTTAGTTCTCAACCCGGTGGGCTTCTTTCGCGGAATGGCGCGGCGGGGTGACTTCATAAACTCGGCTGTTTTTGCGGTGATATGCGCCCTGATCTCCGCCCTGCTCGGCGGAATCCTTAGCATAATCTTAACCCCACTTTTCGCCGGTTCGGGTGATACCGGTGAGGCGTTTGCAGGCGGTGTAGTGGGATTTGTGACCAGCCTGATTCTCACTCCTATCTACGCCGTGATAGCCTTGATGATAGGAGCCGGTATCTTACACCTGCTCGTGCTGCTCTTTGCGAGGCCCAGTAACGCTGGTTTTGAGGCGACGTTTCGGGTTGTTACTTACTCTTGGGTCTATCAGCTCGTAAGTTGGATACCGATTATCGGGTGGCTAGTCGCTCCCATTTGGGGTATCGTCCTGTTGGTATTCGGTATCCGAGAGGTTCACAACACAACCACGGGCCAAGCACTTCTCATCGTCCTGATTCCGGTAGGCGTAGTGATCTTGTTGATCTTACTCCTTGTGAGTATAGGCATAGGCGCTGCGCTGTTTTTGAGGAGTCAGCAAGAGTTTTAACTGCTATTCCAAAAGCAGTACTTAGAGGGTGAAAACCCTAGCGGCCGTGCACAGAGGGGGCGTAGGTCCAGCGTGCCAGTCCGTCGGTGGTTTGTCACCGTAATCGAGAGCGGGAGTAAGGGGAGTAGCCTTCGAACGAAACTATCTCGCGCTCCACTAGTTAAGCTGGCTAGTGCGGCGCACCCCACAAACCGGAATACGGGGAGCACAACGAGTACGAAGAAGAGCAGCAAAGAGGTTGCTAGGCACGCGCCCACAGTCCAACCGACCCCGGCACCGAACGCCCTACCTGGGCCGCGGTCTACCCACGACTCGTCCTGCTGTCGAGGCGGGGCACATTCCGTACATTTGGAGTCCGTATCCTTTCTTCGGGTGAAAATAAAACGCTTTGGTCCTAGCCGCAGTGTGGACAGAACTTAGCGTCGGCGGCTATCTCACGACTGTAATTTCTGCAAGGTACAGGGCGTTCCTCGACTAAGGCAACCAGAAGAAAGCATTTCACAAGGAAAGATAGGTAGGCTGCTACCAGGACAATCTAGTCGCCCCTCCAATACGTTTGAAGCGTTTGCGAACCGCTCGCTGCTACATTGGTGAGGCTTTATAGATTACGCTCATTGTGCTTCTAAGCAATCTCGAGAAGAATAAGGCTCGGTGAGACCTCTCGTCAGCCGGCGTTTCGCGCGACCGCTATACTGAGTGCGAACAGAGAATAGAGGGTAGAAACAGGGTTAAGAGAGGGCGAGGAGGTTCTTGCGTGGCGCAGACGATTACCATGATACCTGGAGATGGGATCGGGCCGGACGTAACCAATTCGGTGCAGGAAGTTATAGAGGCTCTCGGCGTAGACATCGAGTGGGAGATAGCCGAGGCAGGCGAGACGGTGATGGATGAGGAGGGGACGCCACTTCCCGAGCCCGTTTTGGAGTCCATCCGGCGCAACAAGATCGCCATAAAGGGCCCTCTGACGACGCCCGTGGGAGCCGGCTTCCGCTCCGTGAACGTGGCGTTGCGGAAAGAGCTCGACCTCTACGCCAACGTCCGTCCGGCCTTGAGCATGCCGGGCATCGAGATGCCCTTCGAGAACATAGACATCATCACCTTCCGCGAGAACACCGAAGACGTCTACGCCGGCATCGAGCATATGGTTGGCCAGAACGCAGCGGAATCTATCAAGATCATCACCCGCGAGGGCACCGAGCGCCTGTGCCGGCTGGCCTTCGAGCAGGCGAAGGAGTGGGAGCGTAAGCGCATCACCGTAGTCCACAAGGCCAACATAATGAAGTTCACCGACGGCCTGTTCCGGGACGTCTTCTTCGAGGTTTCGAAAGACTACGAGAACGACTTCGAGGAGATAGACGACCGCATCGTGGACAACATGGC
>DATDKT010000180.1:0-7834 GCA_036519775.1 Rubrobacteraceae bacterium | reverse complement strand
TCCGGTTTGCGAGAGCGGCGACTACCTGGCAAAGGACCGCGACCTCCCCGACGCCGCCGAAGGGGACCTTCTCGCCCTCACGGGAGCCGGAGCCTACGGCTTCTCGATGGCCTCCAACTACAACTCCCGCCCCCGCCCTGCCGAGGTGCTCGTGAAGGGAGATCATTGGGCCGTCGTCCGCGAACGCGAGCATTACGCCGATCTCGTCAAGGGCGAGCTCGTACCGGCGTTCTTGTAGCTTTGTAGCTGGTAGCCCCGCCAAGAACAGAAGCCGATCACGAGGATTCTCTACGCCCGGCTCCGGCGACCGCCGCGGCTCCGGCGACCCCCGCGGGTGCGGCGGTTGGTGAGGAGGGGAGCGAGGCGCGGATGGCCCCTCGCGAGGGGCTCGTCCAGGGAGAGCGCCTTCGCCGCGGGGCTCAGGAGGATCAGGAGCGAGATCAGGGTTACGAGCAGGTTTATGGTGAGGATCTCGGGCGACCCGATGCCGGTCCCGAGCCGGACACCGCCCTGGGAGAGAAGGATCGTCAGGCTCAGGACGATGCTGCCCAGAGCCGCCGGGTTAGTGAGGAGGCCGAGGATCAGCGCCAGCCCCAATGCCAGCTCCCCGAAGCGTTGAATCTGCGCGAAGAGCTCGGCGTTGGGCACCACGGTGCTCTGCATGAAGCCCTGGAACCACGGCGGCGCCTGCGTGACGAACCCGCCGGCATTCAGGCTGGCAGCGAACTGTTGGGGGAAATCGGGGTTCAGGAGCTTCTCGATCGCGCCGTTCAGCCAGACGGCTCCGACCAGGATCCTCACCCACGCCATGCCGTTCATCTCGCCGGGCCTCCTCACCGGGGGTACGGGACCGCTCTATTCTACGCGGGCGGCGGAAGCCGGACGAACCGGAGCCGACGGTCTCTCGTATAAACTCTGTGCGCGGCCAAAAGGGCCGCGAAGATCGCAGAGGAGGGTGTTTTGGCCGAGGAGCGTTTCTCGCGCGGGAGGTTCATCAAGTTCGGGGCGGCCCTGGGGGTAGGCGCCAGCGCGTCGATGGCTGCGACCTGCGGCGGGGGTGAAAAGGCCGAAGAGGAAGGCCCCACCGCCGGAGAGGGCGCCGTCAAAGGGGCGTCGGAATCGACCGAGGCCGGAGGCGCGAACGATGGGGTTGCCCAGGTCGAGAGGGGGGCGGCCATCGCCCAGGAGTCCGATGTGCCGCAGGGCTCGGCGGTCGAGTTCACCGACGAAGAGACCGGGCAGCAGGCGGTACTGGTTCACCTCGAAGGCGGCGACTTCGCAGCGTACTCGGCGATCTGCACGCACCGCCAGTGCGTCGTGGGCTACAGCGACGGCAACCTCGCCTGCCCCTGCCACGGCTCGGTCTTCGACCCGGCGAGCGGCGGGGCGGTCGTGAACGGCCCCGCGACCCAGCCCCTGCCGGAGATACCGATCGAGGTCCGGGATGGGGAGGTCATTAGGGCTTAAAAAGTCGGTCAGCTGGTCAGCATTGCAGCCTGTCGGCTTTTTGACCTTCGCCGTGCGAACCTGGCGTTCGCTTTACCTTTGGTGGCATCGGCTCCTCGGTGGGCTGGTTTCGCGCGTAGCGAGTTCATCGCCAAACCCCCTGCTGACTGGCTGGTCGGCCGACAAGCTGACCGGCTTCTACTGGCCGTCGCTCGCGGCGGCCAGTAGAATGCCTGCATGGATCCCAGGGAGGTCAGTGAGGAGCGCGTCGGGCTCGGCGGAGCGGCAGCTATCTTGGGCCGGTCGGCGAGCACGGTCCGGCGCTACGTGGCTGAGGGGCGTCTGCAGGCCGAGCGCACCGCTCAGGGCTACAGCTTGCTGCTCTCGGAGGTCGAGGAGCTGGCACGGACGTTGGGTTCTACCGGTAGCGCGAACGACTCCGAGGGGACGGAGGAAGAGGAGGTCTTCGAGGGTGAGGTGATCGGGGACGAAGCCTTCGAGGGGGCCTCGCGCTTGCCGGCAGTCCCGTTCGAGCGTTACGAGCGTTTGCTCCAGCTGGGTCAGGACTATAAGACGCGCCTCGAAGAGCGCACCCGCCAGATCGAGGAGGTAAAGAGGGAGCGGGACGCGGCGAGGATGGAGATAGACCGTTTGTGGTCCGAGATCGAACGCCTCAACCTCATCGAGTTCCAGCGCGAGCTGCAGGAGAAGACCATCTCGACCCTCGAAGAGGAGAAAGCAAAGCTCGAGTCCGAGCGCGAACGCCTCACCCAGGAGAAGACGGATCTGGTCGAGGAGAAGTCCGCCCTCTACGAAGAACGCGTGCGCCTCGAGGCTGAGCTCGACGCCCTCAAGAACCGCGGCGGCTTCTGGTCCCGCCTCTTCGGCGGTTGAAGCAGAGCCCGGAATCTTGGAGCCTCGATCAAGGCGGTCGTTCGTTGATCGCCGGTCTTCGCTAGAGTACCGGGCCACATGAACAAGACCGACCTCGACCGGTTATTGCCGCGGGCGCGGGGGATAGCCGCCCTCCGGGGCGTCCTCGACTCAGGGGCGGGGCGGGACTTCCTGGCCCTGCTCGGGCTGCTCGCTACCGAAAAACCCGACCCGGAACCCGTCGCCGATGCCTGCTCCCGGCTCTGGGGAGAGCTCGCCCGCGCTCCCGAACCTCTGCTAGAGGATGCCTGGCAGGCGCACCTCGTCGAACGTTTCCTAGAGGGAGAGCACCCGTTCGCCCTCGCCGCCGAAAAACGAGAACTGAGTACACAACTACTGGAGCAGGTCCGCCGGGATCTGCGCACGCTGCGCGCGCTCTTCGACCTCGACGCCGAAACGCTTCTCGGCGCCGTGGAGGAGGCAGTACCCGAGCTTGCCGGGCTCTGGGTGCCTCCACGAGGCCCCGACTACAAGATCGACGCTCCGTCTCGCTGGGCTCTGGCCGGGAAGTTCGCGGCGACCGCCGACTGGGGCGAGCTAGCCGGGACCCTCGCGGAGCACTACGCTCTCTACGGCGCCGGACCCTTAGGACGCTACCGGGCTTTCCGCTGGAAGGACGGCGATCTTCAGGCGGTGCCACACCCCGACCCGGTGCGCCTCGAAGGTTTGATCGGCTACGAACGGGAGCGCCAACCTTTAGTAAAGAACACCGAACGCCTCCTCGCCGGGATCCCATCCCACCACGCGCTCTTGTACGGGCTGCCGGGTACCGGCAAGTCCTCGACCGTAAAGGCCGTCCTGAACGAGTATGCGGATCGTGGCCTCCGGCTCGTCGAGCTCGCCAAGGAGGACCTCAAAGAGCTGCCGGACTTGCTCGACGCCCTGCGCGGGCGCGGTCCGCGCTTTATCCTCTTCGTAGACGACCTCTCCTTCGAGGAGCACGAGGTCGAGTACAAGGCGCTCAAGGCCCTCCTCGAAGGCAGCATCGAGGAGCCGCCCGGGAACGTCCGGCTCTACGCCACCTCCAACCGCCGCAACCTCATCCGCGAACGCTTCTCCGAGCGCGACGAAGCCGACGACGTTCACGCCCGCGATACCATGCAGGAGAAGCTCTCTTTGGCTGCCCGCTTCGGCTTGCGAATAACCTTCCCCGCCCCCGACCAGAAGAGGTACCTGGAGATAGTCTCCGGGCTTGTCGAGGAGCGCGGGATAAAGATATGTGGCGAAGAGTTGAGAGAGAGGGCGCTCCTCTGGGATCGCTGGCACGCCGGGAGGAGCGGGCGCACCGCCCGACAGTTCGTGGACGAGCTGGAGGCCGAGCTCTCCGAGGGGCGTTAGGGGGACGGTCGTCGGGTGTGAACGGATGACCTACCGGAAGAACCCGATGTACTAAAATTACGGGGCATAGAGGCTTACATATTTTTAAAGGAGAGTGTTTCTTTGGCTGACAAAATCTACGATACGGTTGTCATCGGGTCCGGGCCGGCCGGGTACACGGCCGCCCTGTACGCGGCGAGAGCGAACCTGGACACGCTGGTCTTCCAGGGGTTTGAGTCGGGTGGGCAGCTCATGCTGACCTCGGACGTCGAAAACTATCCGGGCTACAAGGATGGTGTCGCCGGGCCGGACATGATGGACGACTTGGAGGCCCAGGCGGCCCGCTTCGGGGCCGAGATGCGTTTGGATAACGTGGAGCGCGTGGACTTCTCCGAGCGTCCGTTCAAGCTGTGGGCCGAGGGCGAGGAGGAGCCTGTTCTCGCCAAATCAGCCATCATCGCCACGGGAGCGAAGGCCAAGTGGCTGGGGCTCGAGGGCGAGCAGCGGCTCATGGGGCGTGGGGTCAGTGGCTGCGCGACCTGCGACGGGTTCTTCTTCAGGGAGAAGAGGGTTGCGGTCGTCGGCGGTGGCGACACGGCGATGGAGGAGGCGCTCTTCCTCACCAAATATGCCGGGGAGGTTCTCCTGATCCACCGGCGCGACCACTTCCGGGCGTCCAAGATCATGCTGGACAGGGCTCGCAAGAACCCCAAGATCACCTTCCTCACCGATACGGTGGTGGAGGAGATCCTGGGCGAGACCTCCGTTGAGGGGGCGCGTGTGAAGAACGTGAAGACCGGCGAGGAGCAAACCCTCGCGGTCGATGGCTTCTTCGCGGCCATCGGCCACGCACCCTCCACTGGAATCTTCGAGGGCCTCGTGGAGATGGACGAGAGCGGCTACATCCTCCAGCGCGAGCACACCATGACGAGCGTCCCCGGCGTCTTCGCCGCGGGCGACGTCTCCGACAAGCGCTACCGGCAGGCCGTTACCGCCGCCGGAGACGGCTGCCGGGCGGCCATCGACGCTGAGCGCTGGCTCGAAGATCAGGGCGAGGCGGAGCACGCCGAAGACCCTGCCGTGTGGATAGCTGAGAAGGAGATGCAAGAAGACCCCAGCCAGCCCGTAGGCTAACCGCTGGGGCCCGGCGGCGAGCCTGCAAGGGTTCCCGTAGGGTCGTATCGACGTGGGGCGTCCCCGGCGTACGCCGGGGACGCCCTTTTGCGGTATAGCCGGTACTCCGGTAGGTGTGAATGCGCCAGCAGAAGAAAGACGATGGGACGGTAAGCGTGCAAGAGAAGAAGACGATACCGCTCGTAGAGGAGGATGAGGACCAGGTCACCTTCGCTATGCGCGCTCTTCGCAAGCACGGCATCGTGGACGAGGTTGCGGTCGCCGGGGACGGTAACAAGGCGGTCGATTACGTCTTCGGCGAGGGCGGGTACGCCGGGCGCGACACGAGCTTGGCACCTGGGTTCGTCTTGCTCGACGTGGACCTGAGGGGTGTGAGCGGTCTCGAGGTCCTGGAGAAGGTCCGTTCCGACGAGCGCACCGAGCTTCTGCCCATTATCCTCTTCTCTGCCTCCACCAGACACGGCGACCGATCGAGGGCTACAAGCTGGGGGCCTACTCCTACGTCGCCAAACCCGCCAGCTTCACGGAGTTCTCCGAGCTAACACCCGGATATTGTAGGAACCGAGAAGTGCGAGGCTGCCCTTGCGGCCGATCGTGACAGCTTTGAGAAGCTCCCGACGACTAGGGGAGCACTAGATGTAGGCTATTGCGAGAGGTATGGACCGTACGTCGGGGACTGGCAAAATCGCCGGTAAAGAGCAGCGCGAGGCCGGAGAAAGGATGGCTCAAGGAGCTACTTCCCGCGCTTCAGGTACTCCTCGAACTCTTTCCAGGGCATACAGTTGACGACGCTTTCTTTCTCTACCCAGGCTCTGCGTGCCTGAGAGACGCCGAACTGGGCGAAGCTCAGGGCCGTCTCGTCGTGGGCGTCGGTGTCTATCGTGATCTTTACACCTGCGTTCACGGCCTCCCGGACGTAGGGGACGGAGAGGTCGAGGCGGTCCACGTAGGAGTTGAGCTCCAGCGCCGTGTTCGTCACCTTTGCCTCCTGGATAAGGCGTGAGACATCCACCGCGTAGGGTTCGCGTTTGTTCAGGAGGCGACCGGTTGGGTGGGCGATGGTGCGGACGTAGGGGTTGTTCATCGCCCGGACGATGCGCTCCGTCTGCGCCTCCTCGCCGATGTTGAAGGAGGTGTGCACGCTCGCCACCACGAAGTCGAGCTCGGCCAGGAGCGCGTCCTCGTAGTCCATCGTGCCGTCTTTCAGGATGTCTACCTCCGAGCCGCAGAGCAGATGAATCTCGTCGTACCTCTCGTCCGCTGCGCGCACGGCTTCGAGCTTCTCTTCGAGGCGGGCGGGGGAGAGGCCGTTGGCGATTCTCAGGCTCTGCGAGTGGTCGCAGAAGACGAGGTACTCGTAGCCCAGAGCGATCGCGGCCTCCGCCATTGACTCGATGGTTCCTCGCCCATCGGAGTAGTTGGTATGGACGTGAAGGTCTCCCCGAACGTCTCCTACCTCTACGAGATCCGGCAACTCCCCTTTTTCGGCGGCCTCCAGTTCGCCTGTGTCCTCCCTGAGCTCCGGTGGTATGTAAGCGAGGCCGAGTCTGGAGTAGATCTCCTCCTCCGTCGCGATGGGCTCGTACTCTCCGGTCCCGGCTTTCGCCAGCCCGTACTCGGAGATGTTAATGCCCATCTTCACGGCTCGCTCCCGGAGGACGATGTTGTGGGCCTGACCCCCGGTGAAGTGGTGCAGGAGCGAGCCGAACGCCTCGGGCGTCACGATCCGGAGATCCACCTCGACCCCCCCGCACTTGATAAAAACCTTCGTCGGGCCGTGAGCCAGGATCTCGTCCACGAATTGAGCCCCCGCGAAGGCGTCGGCCAGAGCTTTCCCTTCCCGGCTCGCGGCGACGAGGTCGAGGTCGCCGATGGTCTCCTTCCGGCGCCTCAGAGAACCCGCGAACTCCGCCCGCTCGCAGGCCGGGTGAGAGCGCACGAAACCGAGGATGTGCTCCGCGAGGGCGGTAGCCTCGTCCAGAAGCATCCGACGTTCCTGAGCGTTATAGGTGCGGGCGGCCCGGAGGATGCGCTCCTCGCTCTTCTTACCAAAGCCCTTCAGGGCGGCGAGCTTACCCTCTTCGAGCTCTCCCAGAGCCTCGACGCTCGTTACGTCGAGCTCCCGCCACAGACGTCCCGCAGTGCGGGGACCGACGCCGGGGAGCCGTGTGACCTCGACGAGGCCGGGGGGTACCTCTTCGAGGAGGTTGGAGAGGATTTGAGGGGTACGGTCTTCGGCGAGGTCCCTTATCACTTCCGCGGTAGTATCTCCGACGTGGGACAGCTCCGTAAGGTCCTCCACCTCGCGCGCTGGGTGGCCCAAAGCGGCGACCGACTCGGCGGCTCGCCGGTATCCGAGGATGCGGTAGTAGGACTCGTCTTTGATCTCCATGAGCGTCGCGATCGTCTCCAAAGCCCGGGCTACGTCCGCGTTCTGCAAGGGAACCTCCTAGCCATTACCCTAAGGGCACATTTTGCAGGTAGTTTACAGGCACATGTCTTGCGTTGACTCGGTTTTGATACTAACCCACTCAAAAGAGCATCGAATCGAGCCGCTCGGCGGCTTCGGACTGCATATTCGGATTTACGTGAGGGTAAGTGCCCAGAGTCTGTGAGATGTTCGTATGATCAAGCATCTCCTGCACCATCTTAGGGTGTTCGCTGTTCTCCAATCTAAGGGTTGCTGCGGTGTGTCTGAGGGCATGGAAGGGAACCTGGGTGGGCCGCTGAGCTGAAGCAGCCGCGCGAAGTACTGCCACACCTTCCAAGGTGGGAGGGCTGATACAGAGCACCTCAAGGTGATAGCCGAGTACCTAGAGCAGAGAGGGTGGATAGCGGAGGCCGATGCAGATTACGGCGTCTATGTGTTGAGCGCCTCTGGCATTGAGGAGGCGACGCGCTAGCGGAAGGGATAGGCTGTGCTGCACACCATCGGGCTACTCTTCCTTTGTGCCCTCTCATCCTGGCTATGGTCCTCGTTGGGCTTATTGCTCTAATTCTTCTT
>DATDKT010000179.1:0-5102 GCA_036519775.1 Rubrobacteraceae bacterium | reverse complement strand
GCCTTCCGTTCATCCTCGCTACCATTTGATAAACTCTGCAAGCCGCGCTAAGCGGGGAGCTGGCGATGCCCTGGACCTGCGATCGCCTAGCAGGGCCTAGATCCCCGCCTGAGGCGGCCCGTGTTCGGTGGAAACCGGTGCGGTCGGCGTTGAAGGCTTGGTCTCGGGCAATGGGACCCCGCGAACCGTGTCAGGGCCGGGAGGCAGCAGCACTAAGCGGGTAATCTCATGTGCTATCGGGGTAGCCGGGCCGGAGCCGACGGTCGGAAGTTCGCCGGGTTCGAGTCCGTCGAAGGCGGGGTGCGCGGCATTTCTGTAGCTGTCAGCTATTGGTTGCCAGCTTTTTGTTTTTGGTCGTTTCTCTGGTGGAAGCCTCCGCTATACTAGCGGTGTGAGAGTTTCCAGAACGATTACTTTCTAGATGCGCCACGTCTCCCTCTATCGCAAGTGGCGCCCCCGCACCTTCGACGCCATCGTCGGGCAGGAGCCGGTGGTGCGCACCCTCAAACGCGCCCTAGAGACCGGTCGCGTCGCTCACGCCTACCTCTTCTCGGGACCCAGGGGTACGGGGAAGACGAGCACCGCGAAGGTTCTGGCGATGGGTCTGAATTGCGCGGAAGGGCCGACGCCTGAGCCTGATAGGACCTGCGAGAGCTGCCGGGCAATCATCAACAACTCCTCGATGGACGTGCTGGAGATGGACGCCGCCTCGAATCGGGGGATAGACGAGATCCGGGACCTGAGGGACAAGGTGAACCTCGCGCCTGCGCAGGGCCGGATGAAGGTCTACATCATAGACGAGGTCCACATGCTCACCACGGAGGCCTTCAACGCCCTTCTGAAAATGCTCGAGGAGCCGCCGGAGCACGTGGTCTTCGTTCTCGCGACGACCGAGAAGCACAAAGTCTTGCCGACGATCATCAGCCGCTGCCAGAGCTTCGACTTCCGGCGTCCTGGGGTCTCGCTGCTCTCGGAGAAGCTGCGCGAGATCTCGGAGGCCGAAGGGATAGAGGCCGAGCCCGCGGCGCTCACCGCGATCGCGCGCGAAGGCAGGGGCTCATTCCGGGATGCCGAGGGTCTCCTGGACCAGCTCGCCTCTTTCGCCGACGGCCCCATAACCGCCGCACGCGTCCGGGAGCTCTTGGGGAGCGCGGGCTCGGATGCGCTCCTGGGGACGACGAGCGCGCTCTACGAGCGGCGGGCGGCGGACGCCCTGCGCGTCGTGGAGAGGCTCCAGAACGAGGGCAGAGACCTCTCGCGCTTTACCGGCGAGCTCATCGCGCACCTCAGGCGTCTCATGCTCCTGCCGCATGTCCCCGAGTTCGCGCTCGACGAGGTCGGCGTCGAGGAGAGGCCGGACCTCGAGGAGCAGGCCGGGCGAATCCCGACCGCCGAGGTGGTGCGCATGATCGAGGCTCTAGGCGAAGCCCTCTCGCGCACCAAACGCGGCGTCGACGCGAAGCTGGAGCTCGAGCTGACCTTCCTCAAGCTCGCCCGCGACTATACCGAGCCCTCCGTGGACGCCCTACTCGTACGCCTCGAAGCGCTCGAGCAGGCCGTCTCCGAGGGTAACGTCGCCGCAGCATCGCTCCCAGAGAACCGTGGAGCCGGGTCCGCAGCTCCGGAAGCCATATCCTGGGTCGAAGAGGAGGCTCGGACAGAGGAGGTTCGGACCGGAGAGGAAGAGAATGGCCCGGAGGAGGTCGAGTCGGGGGGTGGGTCGGAGCCCAAAGATGGGCGGGATAGGATGGCTGGGCTCGGAGACCTGAACGCGCAGTGGGGCCAGATCCTGCGGGATTTGAGGGACCGCAAGCAGGTTTTGACGGCCACCATCTTCGCGGAGGGGCGGCCGTCCAGCTTCGATGATGCGGTTCTGGAGATCTCCTTCCCCAAAGAACCGGACTTTTACTTGAAAGAGGCCGGAAATCCCCGCCACAGAGAAGCCCTAGGGGAGATCCTGGAGGAACGGTTCGGGGCGAGGCCGCGCCTGGAGTTCCGCGTTACCGGGGAGGACCCGGCGGAGGACAGCGGACCGGCGAGGACCGAGTCAGAGCCCCCGAGGGGACTCCAGAGGCGGGTAGAGAGCACCCCGAGCCCGGAGAGAGTAGAGCCACGGCGCCAGCCAACTCCAGAGCCGGAGGGGTGGAGTAGCGTACGGGAGGAGCAGAGGCAGGAGCCGGCGGAGCGGGAGGCGACCGGCAAGGAGAGGTCGGAGGGCGATGATATAATCCGGGACTCGCGGGAGGTGTTCGCTCTGGCCCGCGAGTTCTTCGATTCCGGCGGAAACCTGCCCGACAACAAACAAAACGGAGGTAATTAGAGGGATATGAGGAAGCGGAAGAACGTAAAGACGTTCCCGCGATGGTGCAAACCCCGCCCTCCTCGACCGACGACGTCTCCAGCGCATCAAATTCACTCTGATTGCCAACACTAAGGAAACTCAAGTGGTCTTCGAGCCGGTCATCTAGAGCGGTGCGTAGGAATGAAGACAGGCGCCTTTGGTACCTAAGCAGATACCTGAGGAAGGACTTACTGATGACGGCCGCATCCTCATACAAGAAAGACCCTACCAGGCTAGCGGCCACGTTCAGCGCAAGCGACATGAGCCGCCGGCGCTTCCTGCAGGTCCTTGGCAGCGCGTTCGGCGGCGCAGCTACGGCCGGAATACTGGTGGCCTGTAATGACCAGGGTACTGGCAGTGAAAGTGGTGGCGAGGCCGAAGACTCATCCGCCATCGGGGCCGCTACACAGCCCTCTCACGTCCGTCTCTTCTCAGTCGTAACTCCACAGGATGGCGGCCTCTACGACGACCTTCTTTCCGACTTCGAGCAGCAAACGGGGTATCAGGTCGAGCTCACAACCGAGGTGGACGTCTACGGCCCAGCACGTGATGGTCAGGCCGACGTGGTGATCTCCCACTACGGCCACACGGGCGCGCAAGCCTTCGTGCAGGACGGCTTCGGGCAGTGGCCCTAGACTGTCTTCTCCAACCAATTGGCACTGCTTGGACCCTCCGACGACCCGGCGCAGGTCCAAGATTTCATCGATGTGATAGAAGCCTTCCGCCGCATCGCGAAGACCCAATCACCCTATATCGTCAACAATAACGAAGGTGTTAAATACCTAAGCGATGTTCTCTGGCACGGTGCTGGCCGCCCCGAGAAGGGGGAGTGGTATTCGGACCAGGGGCTGACAAACCGAGACGCGATCGAGGCAGCCGCGCAGCAAGGCGGGTACGTCATCTGGGGACTGACGCCGTTTCTTAGGACCAATCAGCGATATCCTGTTGAGCTACAACCGCTCGTGTTGGATGATCCACTGCTACAGCGCATCCTAGTGTCGATCGCGGTTAACTCCGATAGGGTCTCGGGGGTGAACGTAGAGGGAGCAAGGTCCTTCCAGCAGTACCTACTGGCTCCAGCTACGCAAGCTCGGATTCAGGCCTTCCGCTTGCCCGGAATCGACCAACAGGTCTTTTGGCCGGCCGGCCGGAATAACGCGGGTTATGTGTTGTCGACACTCTAGCCTAACGGACTACGTGGGACGACAAACGGCCGCCCGACTTCCCTAACCGACCTCCAAGAACAATTCTCGCAGGGGGGAGAGGTTTAGAAAGAGGTAATAGGTCGCCTAGTACACTCATTCTAGGAGGCTCCGGCGGGCTTTAGGTCAAAAGAAGTTTCAACTCGGCGATGGCCAAGATGACTACCAGCGTTCGTCAGCTACCCTTGTTTGCTAAGCTACGAGTACTATTCCTGCTATGGTTAGTTACCGAACGAGCTGAGATAGATTGGGGACTATGTACGTGAAGTCTACCTACGAGGACTTGGAACCTCTTTTTTCTTCGTATCTTTGGGCCTATTGCCCTCGCTTCGAGGGCGCCCCCGTCCGCCCGCATGCACCCAGGTTGGATCCGGACGAAAATTCCGCACTCGCCCGCCTGGACTTCCCATCGGGCGTCCGCCGTTACCTCGCACCCTCGTTCATCTCACTGATACCGGCGCCGTCTCCGCAGGAGGGAGCTTCGACGAGGCCCTCCCTTCGCGGCCACGCTTGGCAGGTACCGCACCCGGCGTTCACAGGCGAGAACAACTATGCTCTATGAAGATCAAGCCGCAGGCTTCGACGAGCGGGCAGCGATCCCCGCGGAGGCAGTGGAATCGATGGCCGCGGCGGTAGCCGACATCGCGGGACTGCGGCAAGGAGATACGCTCTTGGAGATCGGCGCCGGCACCGGCATGCTGAGCCTCCCCCTCCTCGGGCGGCCGATCCGCTACATCGGCTTCGATCGCTCCCCGGCGATGCTCGCGGTCTTTCGCGAGAAAGTGGAGGAGGCACGGCTCCGCGCTGAGCTCCTCGTGGCCGACGGCAACGGTCGCTGGCCCGCCGAGGACGGGAGCGTGGCGGCGATCTTCTCGTCACGCGCCCTCCATCACGTCGACGTGGACCATGCGGTCGCCGAAACCAGGCGCGTGCTCCGCCCCGAAGGGGGCTGGCTGATCCTCGGCAGGGTGCGCCGACCGGACGATTCGGTGAAACCCACGCTCCTCCGCCAGATGCGGAACCTCCTCAAAGAGGAGGGCTACGGCGGTAAGGACCCTGACACCCATACCGAGATGCTCTTCTCGGCGCTGGAGGAGATCGGCGGGGAGCCCGCGGAGCCGCGCGTCGCGGGCCGCTGGACGCGCAGGGAGGCCCCGCTCGACTGGTTCACGACGTGGCACGCGATGGAGGGGCTCTCCCGCTACGACATCCCGGAGAAGGTGAAGGAGGGAGTGCTCGACCAGCTTCGCGTCTGGGCCGAGGAACGCTACGGAGACCTGGAAGCGCCGCTTGAGCAGGAAGAATGCTTCGAACTCGATGCAGTCCATGTGCGGCCAGCATGACCGCCGTTCACTTACAGATGTGAGGTGCCTATGCAGAACGAAATACTGACCAAGTTGGGGCAATCGCTCGTCACGGGGAACCTGACCGACCCCAAGCTTCTGGCCCGCACGGATGACAACTCGCTCATCCGGATCCTCCCCGACGCCAACGTGATCAAGATCGGCGGGCAGAGTTTCATCGATCGCGGACGCGTGGCGGTCTTCCCTCTGATCGAG
>DATDKT010000178.1:0-5280 GCA_036519775.1 Rubrobacteraceae bacterium | reverse complement strand
GCACAGCTAGGGAGCGTGGCCGCCGTGGTCTAAAACCGCCTCCCTCTATCCTCCACTTGAGCATCTCAGCCCTGTAGAGGACCTCCCTAGGCACACGCTCGGCTTTGCGCATCTGAGAGGAGGATGCGCTCCATATTTGCTCTGCCCTGCGTGCAGCTTGCTGTGCTCGGCGCTCCTGCTCAGCTTTGCCCTTGTGTAGTCTCTCCCTCATACACTTTTTCTACCACTTTGGCGAGGCAGACTAACATCCTCTCTAGCGCCATCTGGTCGTCGTGCTAGACATAGCGCTGTATGCGCTGCGCATCCCCAAGCGGAGCGAACTTCTGAGAACACATCTACTACGAGGTTGGGTGAATAAGGGTGTGAAGAAGGGCAGAGAGAAGGGCCGTAGCCCCGCACAGTGGAAGTGGTTGGAGCTCCGACCCTATGAGAGAAGCCGGTGCGCCGAGCACGGAGGAAGTTGTATCTGAACAGGATGTGCCCGCCCCACCGGGGGTAGTCATGGTCGCACCACAGACGCTCCTGCGCAATGCTTCAATGTCGCAAAACTAAGGGCAACGCTAGAAGTGGGGTAAGAAAAGCGCGGCCAAAGACAGTATAAAGGCCGGAGCCCCGTAGAGCCCCGGCCATGTCGAATAATCTACGCCGTCCGAGAGGGCTACGAGGTCCTCGAGGAGGTAACGGACCCCGGACAGAGCGGAGCCAGCCTGGAGAGACCCGGTATGGACCGTGTACGGGACCTCGTAGCGGGTGGTGGTGTCTATGTAGTGCTGGCGCAGGATAGGGACCGCATCGCCCGCGAGCCTGCTTACCACTACTTGCTACGGCGCGAGTTCGAGGAGCATGGAACGAAGATCCGGGCCATGAACGATGGGGGAGACGATAGCCCCGAGGGCGAGCTCACCGACGGCATCCTCGACCAACTCGCCAAGTTCGAGCGGGCGAAGACGGCGGAGAGAAGCCGCTGGGGGAAGGCCCGGGAGGGGAAGATCATCTGCGGCCACACGCCCGGGTACGGTTTTCGCTACAACGAGCCGCGGGCCGGCTACGAGGTGGAGCCGCGGAACATGGCCGGGGTCCGGCGGATCTTCGGGCTGATCGGTGGCGGAGGGGAGAGCCTCTACGGCGCGTGCCTTGGAACGCGAGGGCGTTCCTTCCCCATCGGGAAACCGAGTGTGGGCGAAACCGACCATCAAGGGCATTGTCCTGGACGATGCCTACCGAACGCTGGATTACGGGCAGATGCAGGACTTGGCGGCGGAGGGGCACCTGACGGCAGACGTCTTGGCCCGCCTCGACAGGGAGAAGCGCTACGGTATCTGGTGGTTCAACAGATCGCACAAGACGCAGAAGCGTGTGGCTGTGGACACCCCGAACGGGCGCGAGTACAAGACTCGCTCCAAGAGCGTGGCCCGCCCCCGTAGCGAATGGATAGCCGTGCCGGTGCCGGACTGCCGCGTTCCTCCCGAGCTAGTGGATTCGGCGAGGAACGCCGTACCGGCGGCGTTGTCCACGAAGACGCGCAGCTCGATGCGCGTGAGGTTCAGCCAGTTGTCCGCCAGGTCCAGCGCCGCCTCCATCAATGCCGTTCCGACACCCTTGCCCTGCCAGTCGTCACGTACGGCCATCCCGATGCTGCCGACGTGACGCATGCGCCATCGCGTGGGGGAGGTCTCCAGGCCGAGGCTTCCGACCACCTCGCCCTCCACGCAGGCCACCAGCGAATACAACCCCTCCGGCGGCTCCGAGAGACGCTCGCGCCACATCTCGGCCCGCGGGAACGGCATCTGCAAGGTGCCCGCTATCGCCCGCGGGCCGCTGAAGATGCGGTGGATCTCTCTGTAATCGTCCGGCTCCGAGTGACGGACGGTTATGTCCACGTGCTTCCTCCGTTTACGTACCTTTGCGGGGTAAAACAAGAGCCCCCGCCGGTAGTGGTGGGGGCTCGGTTCGCGCGCCTCGTTTCCGAGACTACGTGGTGCGTGGTTCTTCGGCCGGGGTGGACTCCTGGATCTCTTGTTCTATGTTCGAAATACCCGTGAGGGAGCGGACGTAGATCTCGTCGTAGGACACCTGGAGACCCTGCTCGTGCTCGCGCTCGGCGCCTCCTCCTCCCAGGAGCGTGCCCAGGTAGCAGCCCAGGAACCCCAGAGGGACCGAGAACAGCGCCGGATACACGAACGGGAAGATGGGGTCTATGGGGATGATCGGGGTCAGCGGGGGCTCCGGGTTCGGGCCGGTCATCACGTTCGGGCTGAGTATGATCAGGATTATGCACGAGAACAGGCCGACAAGTATGCCCATAACCGCCCCGGTGGTGTTGAACCGCTTCCAGAAGATCGTCAGCAGGATAACCGGTACGTTGGCGCTCGCGGCGACCGCGAAGGCGAGCGCGACCAGGAACGCCACGTTGAGGCTCGCCGCCGGTATCGCCAGGAGTATCGCCGCCACGGAGATCCCCACGGCCGTGATGCGCGCCGCACGGAACTGCTCTTGCTCCGAAGCGTTGCCGCCCCGGATCACGTTCGAGTAGAAGTCATGGGCGAAGGCGCTGGAGGCAGCCACGACGAGACCGGCAACCACCGCCACGATGGTGGCGAAAGCGACCGCCGAGATGAAGGCGAAGAAGATGGGACCGCCGAGCGCCTCGGCGAGCTGCGGAGCGGCCGTGTTGCCCGCCGGGTTCTGCGCCGCGATGGCGTCCTGACCGACGAAGAGCGCCGCGCCGTAGCCCAGAACAGGTGTCAGCAGGTAGAACAGGCCAATGATCCAGGTCGCCGTGACGATCGAGGACCGGGCCGTCTTGGCGTCAGGGACGGTGAGGAACCGGATCAAGATGTGCGGCAGCCCCGCCGTACCGAGCACGAGGGCGATATTGAGCGAGATCACGTCGAGCCCGGCGACGAGTCCGGCCGGCGGCGGCGGCACCACCATCTCGGGGCCTATCTGCGATTCGACCTCGTTGAAGAGGTTGACCGGGTTGAAGCCGATGCTGGGCTGAGCGAGCACCAAGACGGATAGGGTCAGGGAGCCGGAGATGAGGAGGACGGCCTTGACTATCTGGATCCAGGTCGTCGCCACCATGCCGCCGGCCACGATGTAGACCGTCATCAGGATGCCGATGACGATGACCGAGAGCGTGTAGTTTATGCCGAGCAGCAGCTCGATGAGCGCCCCCGCGCCGTTGAGCTGGGCGATCATGTAGAACATGCTGATCGCTATGGTCGAGAGCGCGGCCGCCGAACGCACGCTCGACTTGTTGAACCGGCTCGCCAGCATGTCTGCAAGCGTGTACTTGCCCAGGTTTCTCAAGGGCTCGGCCACCAGCAGCAGCACCACCAGGTAAGCCACCAGGAAACCTATGGAGAGGTAGAAGCCCGAGAAGCCGGTGAGCGAGATGGCACCCGCGATCCCCAGGAAAGACGCCGCCGAGAGGTAGTCGCCCGAGATGGCGAGGCCGTTCTGCCAACCCTTGATCGCGCCGCCCGCCACGTAGTGGTCGCTGGTGGACTTGTTCTGGCGCGACGCCCAGACGGTAATGCCGAGCGTCAGCGCGATGATCAGGACGAAGAAGATGATGGATATTACCCGATCGCTCACTCCGACCCCCCCGTTCCGCTGTTACTACCGGACTCATCGCCCTCCGCGGCCTCGTCTCTGGCCCGGTCAACCAGATCGTCCCACCTGTTGGCCCGGCTGACGTAGAGATGCATGAGGATCCAGGTCATAGCGAACTGCGCGAAAGCGTAGACGTAGGCTAGGTTTATCGCCCCGATGACGTTCACGTCCAACACCGTGGTGAACGCCGTCAGAAACGGCAAACCGAAGTAGAAGATCAGGAAAAAGATCGTCGCCGGTAAGATAAATGCTCTTCGCTTCTGCGTCAGCTCCCTGAACGCCGAGGTCCGTTCGACGCGGACCCACTCCTCGTGCCTCTCCACGAAACTCCTTTCACCAGATTTTCCCCTGCCTTCTCGCGGGGCACTATATTGCATGCCTTATACACGGTCAAACATATATGCACGAAAAGTTGCAAAACCCTCTCAAGACGGGTCTCTGGACGCCGTGGTCAGAGGCGCAGGCGAATGCTGTCGTGGTTGTTCGTTGATCGTCAGCAGCTCTAGCCACGCAGTGTAAGGATTAAGTCGAGTGCTAGAGCGGCAAACGCAGCCGCCACCCAGGCAAGCTGCACGAGCTTGGTAAGCATACTCAGCCGGATCAGGTCTTCTCTATCTTCACCGCACAAGCTTTTAGTTCGGCCGTCCCCGAGAGGGGGTCTACGGCGTTGATGGTCAGGACGTTGGTCGGGACCTGATCCGGGAAGCTGTAGCCCATGAACAACAGCCCCGGCCTCACCCTGTCGGTGACGCGAGCCTTTACCGCAGGAACGGTTCCGCGCCTCGAACTTACCTGCACGAAATCGCCGTCTTCGATGCCGTGCTCGGCGGCGTCTTCCTCGCAGATCTCCAGCAGCTCTTCTGGGTCTTTGACCTTCTTGTAATCCTGGGTCATGGTGCCCGTGTTGTGGAAGGCCAGGCGGCGGCCGGTTGTCAACTGGAAGGGGTACTCTTCGTCCGGCATCTCCACCGGCCCCTCGTGGTCCACGGGGGTGAAGGGGGCTCGATTCTCGACCTCCTCGGCCCTGAGATGGGCGTGCAGGAATTTGGTGCCCACCCGGGGCTTCTCCACGACGTCGGTGGTGATCGCCGTGCCCTCGGCGTTCTCGGCGCCCCTGGTGCTGGCGGCCAACTGCTCCTTGGGGGTGTTGTCCGAGATCTCCTCGAAGCTGCCGTCGAGGCAGGGCCACTGGATGCCACCGTGCTTCTCGAGCCGCTCGTAGCTCATACCGGAGAACTTGGGTGCTAGCCTGCGCACCTCGTTCCAGACGTCCTCGGCCGTCTCGAAGCCCCAGTCGTAGCCCATGCGGTTGGCGATATCCTGCACGATCCACTCGTCCGCGCGTGCCTCGCCTGGTGGGTCTACCACCCTGTGGACCCGCTGCACCCGCCGCTCGCTGTTGACGACCGTGCCCTCGGTCTCGGCCCAGCTCGCGGCGGCCGGCAGGACCACGTCCGCCATTCGGGCGGTCTTGGTCATCATGATGTCCTGCACCACGAGCAGGTCAAGGCTGCCGAAGAGCTCGTCGTGGTAGTGTTCGTCGGCGTCGGACTGTGCAGGGTTCTCCCCGATAACGTACATGCAGCGGATCTCACCACGTTCCACGGCGTCCATCATCGCGGGCTGGTGCTTGCCGACCTTCTCGGGCAACGGCGACCCCCA
>DATDKT010000177.1:0-2253 GCA_036519775.1 Rubrobacteraceae bacterium | reverse complement strand
AGCGGACCTCACAAAAGAGATCGAAGCGACGAGGGGCGTCCTCGACGTGGCGCGCGAGGCTGAACTTCCGGTCATCTTCACCACCATCGGCTTCGAGGAGAACCTCAAAGACGGCTCCCTCTGGCTCGAGAAGGCTCCCGGCCTTGCCGAACTCCAGGTCGGGGGCAAATGGGTCGAGATAGACCCGCGTCTCGGACGCAGGGAAGAAGAGACGGTAATCCTCAAGAAGGGCGCCTCGGCCTTCTTCGGCACGAACCTACCCTCGATCCTCGTCTCTCAGCACGTTGACACGGTCATCATGTGCGGCGCGACGACGAGCGGCTGTATCCGGGCGACGGCGATAGACCTCCTCCAGTACGGCTATCCGACGCTCGTCCCGCGCGAGTGCGTCGGCGACCGGGCGCAGGAGCCGCACGAGGCCAACCTGTTCGACATCCAGGCCAAGTACGCCGATGTCGTCTCCACCGAAGAAGCCTCGGCCTACATCGAGAGCGTGGCCCGGAAGTCCGGCGCGTCGGTGTAGTGACATGGCCGAAAGTACGCCGTTTCGGGAGATACTCGAAGAACTTCTCAGATCAACGGGCGCGAGCCGGACGACCCTGCGTCTGGACCTGCTGGATCAGGACGCCGGGCTTGATGAGGTCGTGGCAGAAGCCCTGGCACCCGGCGTCCACTCGATCAGAGGCGATACCTCGATACGCGACCTCCGCGACTCCTCGCCGATCAGGTTCCTGGAAGAACAGAGAACACCGCTCGTGCAGGAGGATTGCTCGAGGGCGGATCCTGCCCCGCCACCGGAGCTTATAGAGCACTACGGCGTGAGGGCGCAGATGGTCGCGCCCCTCGTGCGCGACGATGGTCTGATAGGTGTGATCTCGGTCCACTACGTTCCGGGTCCCCGCGGCTGGAGCGCCCAAGACCTCGCCGCTCTTCAGGAAGCAACCGAGCGAGTACTACGAGAGCTCGATATCTGAGGCGCTCCGCCCCCGGGTTCACCGGAAGCTGCGCCTAACATGGAAAGGAAGAAGCCTGTGGAGAGTTGGAGGAACCGCAAGACCCTCATACTGAGTCGCACCGACATGATGGGCCTGCTCACCCCGGACGAGTACAATGCCTGCGTCGAGCACGCCTACCGCATGCACGGCGAGGGCCGCTACTACATGGAGCCGAAGGGCCACATCGTGCTCGACAAGTACCCGGGCGAGTGGGAGGTGATGCCCTCCTATATCGAGGAACCCGAGGCCGCGGCCTGCAAGTGGGTCTCTATCCGCGAGGAGAACCGCGTCAGGTTCGACCTCCCGACCGTCTTCTCGATCCTCATCTACACCCACCCCGAGACCGGTTTCCCGCTGGCGATCTGCGACGGGAGCTACCACACCGTGATGCGCACCGGTGCCGCCGCGGCGGTCTCCACGAAGCACCTGGCGCGTCAGGACAGCAAGGTGCTCGCCATCGTCGGCGCCGGGAACATGGCCGAAGGGACCCTCGCAACCTGCAACGAGGTCTTCCGGTGGGAAGACGTGCGCGTCTGGAGCCGCTCGCAAACGACCCTCGACGACTTCGTGCAGAGTCAGCAGCCAAAGTACGACCGCTTCGAGATCCGGACGTCTACCAATCTGGAGGAGATCGTGCGCGGCGCGGACGTTGTCGTAACCATCACCCCGGCCAGGAGACCGATCGTCGAGAACGGTTGGATCTCCGAGGGCACCCACATAGCCGCCGTGGGAGCGGACAAGGAAGGCGATCAGGAGCTGGATCCCAAGATCCTCGAACGAGCCCGCATCTTCGTCGACGACATCCGCCAGTGCCGGACCGACGGGGAGATCAACGTTCCCCTCCGGGAAGGTGTGATCTCTGAGGACGACATCGCGGGCGAGATCGGGCAGGTCGTCGCCGGCAAGCTCGAAGGACGCACCTCCGACAGCTACATCACCGTCTTCGACTCGACAGGGTTCGCCCTCCAGGACTCGGCGACGGTGCCGCTGGAGTACGAGCGGGCGCTCGCCGCCGGAGTCGGCGTGGAGAAGAAGATGATCTCGACCTGACTACTTAGTAGCGGCCAACGAGCAGCCCGCCGTCCACAACGAGCACCTGACCGGTGATGTAGCGGGCCTCCTCCGAGGCCAGAAACACGCTCACGTCGGCGACGTCCTCGGGCTCACCAACCCTGCCCATCGGGATGAACTCCGCGGCCCTCTCCAGCCCCTCAGGACCGAGCGAGTGCTCCTCGGAGAGCGCCTGGGCGGTCCGGAT
>DATDKT010000176.1:0-2097 GCA_036519775.1 Rubrobacteraceae bacterium | reverse complement strand
CGGGAGGACGAGCCCGTCGTCGGGCTGTTCCTGCCCCTGCGGGTACGCGAGCGCGCCGTCGGGGTGCTCGAGGTTTACGGTCCCAAGGCGCTGGCGGAGAACGATGTCGTGGAGATCCTGGAGAGTTTGACTACCCAGGCGGCGAGCTCTTTCGAGAACGCCCGGCTCTACGGCGAGCTTGCCGATTCCGCGCAGAGGCTGCAGGAGTTGGTCGGTAAGATTCTCGTCGCCCAGGAGGAGGAGCGGCGCAGGGTCGCCTACGAGGTTCACGACGGGCTCGCGCAGGTGGCTGCCGCCGCCCACCAGCACCTGCAGGCCTTTGCACAGTACCATCCGCCCCAGTCCCAAGAAGGTCGCGAGGAGCTAAAGTACGTCTCGGGGTTGGTGCGCCAGACCGTCGGCGAAGCGCGGCGCATCATCGCGGACCTCCGTCCGACGGCGCTGGACGACTTCGGCCTCAAGAGCGCGATACGCCTCCACCTGGATGCCCTGCGAGCCGAAGGGTGGCGCATCGCCTACGAGGACTCTTTGAGCGACGAGCGGCTCCCGGCCGCCACGGAGACGGCGATCTTCCGGGTCGTTCAAGAGGCGCTGAACAACATTGGCAAACACGCGGACACGAAGAGGGTGAATCTCTCGCTCGAACAGCGTCTGGCTGAGGAGCCGGCGCCAAGCGAGGGGGGCAGGATCCGGCTCCAGATCCGGGACTACGGGCGGGGCTTCGCGCCGGAGTCGTCCGCGAGCAGGGGCGGTCCCGGCGAACGGGTCGGGATGACAGGCATGCGCGAGAGGATAACCCTGCTCGGAGGCGAGTTTCGGGTCGCCAGTCGCCCCGGCGTCGGTACCCTCATAGTCGCCGAGATCCCTCTGCTCGGAGGACCCGCCGAAGGGAGCGCCGAAGGGGGCGCCGAGAACCTCCTCGACAAGCCGGCCGGCCCAGCCGGCGGCAGCCTAACGGGAGCCACCCATGGGAGATGAGGGGGGCGAGAACCCGGTACGGCTCCTGATCGCCGACGACCACGCGCTCGTCCGCCAGGGCCTGCGCGGCATTCTGGAGAGGGAGCCGGACATCGAGGTCGTAGGCGAGGCCCACAACGGCCGGGAGGCCGTGGATCTCTGCCGCGCCCTGGGCCCGAACCTCGTCCTGATGGACGTACGCATGCCGGAGATGGATGGGCTGGAGGCGACCCGCATTCTAAAGCACGAGCGTCCCGAGGTCGGGGTTATCATGGTGACCATGCACGACAACCAGGACTACATGCGGGAGGCCACCAAAGCGGGCGCCGCCGGTTACGTGCTCAAGGATGCCCCCCGGGACGAGCTGATAGGCGCGGTGCGGCGCGTGGCGCGCCGCGACGGACACGACGCTTTATTCGCCGACCCCGGTACCGCTCCGTGAGAGACAGAGCACCCGCCACAAGGGCGGGTGCTCCGATACAGCGCATAAAGCGTCTCGTCTGGCTCTTCGGCTACCTCGAGGGCTCCGCTCCCTGTAGCTCCTCTTCTATCTCGGGCCTGAGACCGGTGAGGGAGCGGACGTAGATCTCGTCGTAATCGGTCTGCAGCCCCTGCTCGCGCTCCCTCTCGGCGCCGCGGCCGCCCAGGATGGTGCCGAGGTAGCAGGCCAGGAAGCCCAGAGGCACTGATATTATGGCGGGGCTCCCCCGCTGGAACGGGAAGATCGCCGCCTCGCCCAGGATGACCGGGCTCAAGATCACGAGCACGACGGAGGAGACGAGGCCGACGCTCATCCCGACGACGGCCCCGGTCGTGTTGAACCTCCTCCAGAAGATCGTCAGCAGGATAACCGGCACGTTCGCGCTCGCAGCGACCGCGAAGGCCAGAGCCACGAGGAAGGCTACGTTGACGCCTTCCAGGGGCAGGGACAGTGCTATAGCGCCTACCGAGATACCGACGGCCGCTATGCGGGCGGCCCTGAACTGCTCCTGATCGCTTGCCTCGCCGCCGCGGAAGACGTTGGTGTAGAAGTCGTGGGCGAAGGCGCTAGAGGCGGCGAGCACGAGCCCCGCCACGACGGCCACGATGGTGGCGAAAGCGACCGCCGAGATGAAGGCGAAGAAGATAGGGCCGCCGAGC
>DATDKT010000175.1:0-9688 GCA_036519775.1 Rubrobacteraceae bacterium | reverse complement strand
TGATTTTCAGTCACGTAACTTTAGGTCCGCTTTGTACCGCGACATTCGCAAAAGCCCGTGAATAAGCCGACTCTGTCATATCGGAACAAGAGATAAGTCCGCCTAGTATCGTCTGGTGTCACCCAGGTTGGCATCAGCGTTGGCATCAAGACCAAGTGTAAGAAGAGGAGCGGGGGCCTACAAGAGAACCCCGCTCGTCGGTGCCTGAAGAGGCTACTAGCGAACCCTCACGGCTGAACGAAGCCGCAGATGCTGCCGGCGGGGAAGTCGGTCACGCACTGGTTTGCGTTCCATATGTTTCTGTCGCGGGCGTCGTCGCGCGCGTCGAGGATCGCGTTGCCGAACATCTTGTTCGCCTCGAAAGTGTTCTCAGTTGCGCCAAAGGCGTAGATCCCGTTGCGGGCGTTGTCGTTGGCGGTGTTGCCGCGGAGCGTGTTGCCGCTGTCGCCCTCCCATCCCGCGTACACGTCGGCGGGCCACGTACGCCTAGTAGAAGTTTAGGGGGGAGGTCGCCGGTGACCTCCCCCTAGTGATCCGCTCTAGAGCGGGGGGTTCTTGCAGCTCGGGTGAAGGAGGGCCTGGACCTCGGGTTCGTTGACGTTGTCCTTGGTGATCATGGTCGCGCCGGTATCTATGCTCTTCAGCTCCACACTCTCGCCGCCCCGGATCTTCTTCACCGCCTCGTTGACGCCGTCGTAGCCCATGCGGAAGGGGTTTTGGGCGACAAGGGCGACGACAACGCCGTCCTTGACAGCCTTCACTTCGTCTGACGCGGTGTCCCAACCGTAGATGAGGATCTTGCCGGATTCGCCCGCTTGCCGGACGGCCTCGGCGGCGCCTAGAACGCCGGGCTCGTTGGCTGCGTAGATAGCGTTTAGGTCGGGGTGGGCGGTCAAGATGTCGTTCGTTACCTGCAGGGCGGTGTTCTGGTTGCTCTCGCTCGACTGGGTGGCGACCAGATCTAGCTGCGGGTTCTGCTTGAGGACGTTCTTAAAGCCCTCTGTGCGGGTGTCGTTGGTTTCGGTACCCGGTTGGAAGGGGATAAAGGCGATCTTTCCGCCCTCTTTGCCAAGCCGCTTGGCCATGAGCTTGGTGATACGCGCGGCAGCGGCTACGTTGTCGGTCGCCACTACCGGGACCTGTTTGGGCTGCGGGTCGGTACCCGAGTCTATGTTTACTATCACAAGACCCTGGTCGAGCGCCTGTTTGGTGACCTGATAGAGCACTTTGGCGTCGGTAGCGGCGTAGACCAGGCCATCGACTCCCTGGGTAATGAAATTCTGCAGCAGGTTCACCTGACCGCTAACGTCGGTCTCGGAGGTCACCCCGTCCCACTGGACCTGGACGTCCTCATGCTTCGAGGCGGCACACTCGGCACCGATCCTCACCTGCTCCCAGAAGGCGAAGCCCACGGCCTTTGGGACGACAGCTAGCCGGATCGGCCCCTTCTGGCCCGCACCTCCGCCGCCGCCACTGGACTGCCGGACCTTCGGCTGGCAACCCGCTGTGCCCAAGAGCGCCGCTCCGGCCAGTCCAGTCCCGCCGAGTCTCAAGAACTCCTTGCGGCTCACTCTCCTTTTCGTCACCGACATGCGTTTCTCCTCTCTTTTCCGCCTTACTCCGAAACCGCGAGCCTGCGGCGCCGGTATTGATCCCAGAGGACGGCGACCCAGATCACCACCCCGATGATCACCTGCTGGTAGTAGATGTTCACGTCCAAGAGCACCGATCCGTTGCGGATTAGGGCTATCAAGAACGCTCCGATCAAGGTCCCCACGACTGTCCCCTGTCCCCCGAACAAACTCGCCCCACCGATGACCGCCGCGGCTATAGCATCCAGCTCCAGCCCTATGCCGAAGTTCGGCTGCCCCGAGGCCACTTGGGAGGAGGCTATCATGCCCCCAAAACCGGCCAGGGCGCCCGAGATCACGTACACCACCGTCAGGTAGCGACGGATCGGGATGCCCGAGAGCCGGGCGGCCTCACGGTTGGAGCCCATAGCGTAAGCGTAACGCCCGAGCTTGGTGCGTGCGAGGACGACGTACCCGGCGACCGCGACTACCGCGACCACGATGATCGGTATGGGGATAGAGCCGATTACGCCCTGCCCCAGCAGCCTGAAGGAGTCCGGTACCCCGAAGACGGACTTGGCGTTCGTGGGAATGTAGACCATGCCCCGGGCGACGCTGAGCATGCCCAAAGTGGCGATAAACGGGTTGAGGCCGGCGACGGAGACCAGCAGCCCGTTGACGAGCCCGCAGGCCGCCCCCACCAGGATGCCGCCCAGGATGGCGAGCACGACCGGGACGCCGGCCTTCGCCATGAGCACCACCCCCACCACGCCCGAGAGCGCCGCCACAGACCCAACCGAGAGGTCGATGCCCGCGGTTATGATGACCAACGTTACGCCGATGGCGATCACGGCGGTGTAAGAGGTCTGCACCCCGATGTTATAGAGGTTGTCGGCGGAGAGGAAGACGGGCGAGGCGATCGAGAGAAAGACGAAGACGACGATGAGTGCACCGGCGGCGGCGAGCTGTGAGATGACGCCGGAGAGCCTCTCGCGTAGAGTGCCTCCGGCGCGCTCTTCGGTGGTTGCCGTGCTACTCATGCGGCCTCCTCTATCCCTGTGGCGAGCGCCATCACGCGCTCCTCCGAGAATTCTGCACGGGGTATCAGCCCTGCCACTTCGCCTTCGTGCATCACCAGGATGCGGTCGCACATGTTCAGAAGCTCCGGCAAATAAGAGGAAATTATGACTATCCCCCGACCCTCCTTTGCCAGGTCTTCGATCAGGCCGAACATCTCGGCCTTGGCCCCCACGTCGATGCCGCGGGCGGGCTCGTCGAAGAACAGTACTCTTGCCCGGGTCTCGAGCCACTTGGCGACGACCACCTTCTGCTGGTTGCCCCCCGAGAGCACCTGCACGCTACGCCGGATCGAGGGCGTTCTTATGTTCAGCTCGTCCCGGCGACGCCGGGCGATCCGGCGCTCCTCCACCAGGTTTATGAACCCGAACCGTGTCGGCACATGGGCCAGCGTGATGTTCTGATCCACCCCGAGCTGGAGCGCCAGCCCCTCGCTTTTGCGGTCCTCGGTCAGGTAACCGATACCGGCTTCTATGGCGTCCTGGGGGTTCATGATGTTCAGCTCTCTCCCTTCGAGCTCGACGGTCCCCGAGTCCATGCGGTCCGCCCCGAAGACCGCCCGGGCGAGCTCCGTGCGCCCGGCTCCGACGAGCCCGGCGAAGCCCAGAATCTCTCCGGAGCGGACCTCGAACGAGCAATCCTTGAGTACGTTGGCGCGGGTTATGCCCTCGGCCCGGAGGACCACGTCACCGATCTCTACTTCGGTCTTGGGGTAGAGGTTCTCAATATCCCGCCCGACCATCAGCCTGACCAGCTTGTCCTCGTCAAGGTCCCCGACCGGCAGGGTGTCCACGATCTTGCCGTCGCGCATGACCGTCACCCGGTCGGCGATGCGGAAGATCTCGTCCAGGCGGTGCGAGATGTACAGGATGGCTATGCCACCTGAGGTGAGGTCGCGTATCACGCCGAAGAGGTCCTCGATCTCCCTCTCCGCCAAGGTGGCAGTCGGCTCGTCCATGATCACGACCTTCGCATCTATGGCGAGCGTCTTGGCGATCTCGAGCCGCTGCTGCTCGGCGACCGCGAGGCTCGAAACCATCCGGTCGGGGTCGGTGCGCAGGCCCACGCGCTCGAGCAACCCGCGCGCCTCTTCGCTCTCGGCCCTCCGATTCACGAACCCGAAGCGTCCCGGCTCGCGTCCCATGAACAGGTTCTCAGCTATCGAGAGGTGAGAGGCGAGGGCGAACTCCTGGTAGACCATCGCCACCCCGAGGGATTGCGCGTACCGAGGACCATGGAACTCGACGGGCTCGCCGGAGATCTCCACCTCTCCCCCGCTCGGCCGCTCGACCTGCGAGAGTAGCTTCATCAACGTGGACTTGCCGGCCCCGTTCTCTCCGGCCACGACGTGGATCTCGCCGGGCAGGATGTCAAGATCCACGCTATCAACTGCGAGCACGCCGGGAAACGCTTTCGAGACGTTCCGGAACCGTACGACCGGAGTTTTCGTCTCAGGTGATGACATCTGCTCCTCCCTTCTGCATGTCGGCCAGCTTGTGCACCTGCTCGCGGGTAGCCGGGTAGAGTTCTCGGTAGATACCATAGAGCTCGTCGTAGATCCCACGGTTCTCTGCTCTGGGCTCAACGGTGTCGGAGAGCTTGCTCCAGTCGGTGTCGGGAGCGGCGAGACCAACGGAACGTGCGGCCAGCAGGGCGTCCCCGTAGCTGGCCCCGATGGTCTGTTCGGGCAGATCCTGCGGCCTACCGGTCACATCGGAGACGATCTGGGTCCACAAGCCTCCCTTCGTCCCGCCCCCGACCGCCACCAGCCTCTTCCCCCCGCCTCCTGCGTCGCGCATGAACTCGAAGATGTGCCTGACGCCGTAAGCCGTGGCCTCGAGCATCGCCCTGTAGAGGTGGCCGCGTCCGTGGCTGAGGGTGAGGCCGGAGATCAGACCTCGCGCACGGGGATCGAACAGCGGCGTTCGCTCCCCGGCGAAGTACGGCAGCACGACGAGGGCTTCAGACCCCGGTGGCACGTTGGCCGCTTCCTCTGTAAGCTCCTCGTAGGACAGATCGCCGGAGATCTTCTTGAGCCAGCCGGTAAGCGCCCCCGACGTCGCCATCCCGGCGGCAAGATTGTGGGTGTTCGGCAATATCCCCGCAGTGCCCCAGAGTCCGGGGTGGGAGAGCGGCTCCTCGAGCACCTCGATGATAAACATCGTGGTGCCGTACATGAGCATGAGATCCCCCGGCTCCTGGACCCCGACGCTCGCACCCTCGCTCCAGGCGTCTATAGTCCCCGCCGCGACCGGCGTGCCGGCCGGGATGCCCGTCGCCTCGGACGCTTCCGGTGTTACTTCACCGACGACCTCGGCGGGCCAGAGGAGACGTGGCAGCGGCAAACCCGGCGCGATCTCCTCGGCCCAGTCCGCGATCCAACGGTTCTCATGCACGTCGTAGAGCGGGTCGCACTGGCTCGCCGAGTGGTAGTCGAGCACGTACTCGCCTGTGAGCCGCCACGCGATAAACGAGTTCGCCATGAAGAACATCCGGGTCTTCTCCCAGACATCCGGTTCGTTGCGTCTGAGCCAGAGGAGCTTGGGGCCGACGGCCTGGGTGGTAAGCACGGAGCCGCAGCGCGCGAGTAGGATCTCCTCTCCGTAGCGCTCGCCCAACTCCTCGATCTCCCGCTCCGCCCGGGTGTCTATGCCGTAGAGGATCGCTGGTCTCAAGGGCCGTCCCTCCTCGTCGGCCGGCAGGAGGCAGGCCCCGATGCCGCTCGTGCAGACCGCGGTTACCCGGTCGTCGGCTTTCTCCAGAAGCTCCCGACAGATGGAGACGAAGTCTTCCCACCACACCCCTTCGGCGTCATGCTCGGCCCAGCCGGGGCGGGGCATACTGAGCTCGTGCTCTTTTTGGGCGGTGGCGACGACTTCTCCATCGGGCCTGGACAGTACGCCCTTGGAGCTGGAGGTTCCTATGTCCACGCCCAGAAGCAGTTCGCTCATGCGGCGCCTCCGAACCCGTCGTAGTCCACGTCGAGAAGCTTGCAGATCACGCGCAGCTCCTCGACGTGGTCGCCGGGGATGGCGTGGATGTGGTTGGACCCGTAGCGGGAGAGGATCTCGTCCGCGCCCGCGTCCATCCGCGCGAAGGCGTGAGGCCACTCGTAGGTTGACTGGCGCATGAGCTGCTCGTTGGTCTCGTCGTCGTAGCGCTCGAAGGAGCCGCGCATCACGTGCATCCGGTAGCGGCCATCCAGGCGCGTGAGGCGGGCGAAGGTGAACTCGCCCTCGGCGGCGAGGTGGTGGATGGAGGCGCCGCCGGCCGGGAAGTAGAAACCCTCCGGGTAGAGGTGGACGTATCTCATGTTCTCCGCTGGATCTTCGCTCCGAGCCGCGAACCAGGTGGCGTGCTGGCCGGAGTTGCACAGGTCCCAGATGTCCCGGTCCGCGTGGTAGTGACGAACGTCGGCGAAGAGCACGGGGGTGCCGGAGAGGTTTTTGAGGATCTGCATCGTCAAAGCCGCGTCCATGTCCGCCTCGGTGGCGCAGACGTGCGTATCCTTCGGTCCGTCCCAGTCGTAGGGGTCGTTCAAGAACGCCTCCGTAACGTCCATCGTGGCGAAGTGGGTCGTCAACTCGGGTTGGCCCTTGATGCCGGAGAAGTCCAGGTTCCACTCCTCTACAAGCTCGCGCATCACGTAGTAGGAACGGATCTGCCGCTCCAGAAGCTCTGGCGTTAGCTGATCTCCGTCATAGTGCACACCCGCGGCGTGCTCCTCCAACCACTCTCTCGCGGCGCGCACCTTGCTCCCTTCGACCTCCGCCGAGCGCCTGACCAACTCCCACTGGTCTATCTCCTCCACGTCCACTCCGAACTTGCCCAGCCACTCATCCGTGTTGGAGACGGCGGTATACATGCCCATCGGACGCCCGCCGATGCGCCCGAAGGTGCTCCCTTTGAGCCCCTGCACCGCCGATGCGGCCCTGGCATGCGCCTCCACCCGCGCGAGTACCCCCGGCTCCGAGACATCGCCCCAGGCGCGACCGTAGACGCGACCGATCTGGTCGAGACCGCCCGCTGCGGCGAGCATCCCGACCATGCCCGGGTATTGCGGGTTGACGTTCGAGAAGAGCAGGAGCGGCCCCGGCGTCTCTCCGGCGGCCAGCATCGAGAAGTGCGGGAACGCCCAGACCGGGATGTTGAAGATAGTCAGATCGGGCCTCTCGCCGGAGAGGCGCTGGGCCTCGCGCACCGCAAGCCTGTTCGTCCACACGACCTCGCGAGCCCGCACCACCTCGTGCCCGGCGTTCTCCAGGGCACCGGCTATATCGCCCTCTACGTCCCGGCAGAACTTTTCGACGTCCTTGTGGACGAAGTCGCGGCCGTCAGAGAACGTCAGGATCCCTACCTTCGCCACCATCCGCCTCCCTCTCTCGAAACGGCCGTCCCGCAGGAGCCGCGCACCCTGAGCTCGAAGTCGAAGACCATGCGCCCCGGTCGTTCTCGCTCACCGCCGATCCTCTGCAGCAGGAGCTCCACCGCGCAGTCGGCCATCTCGCGCACCGGCTGGGCCAGCGTCGTGAGCGGCGGTTCGACGAGCTCGGCCCAGAACGGATCGTCCACGGCAACGAGCGCCATCTCCTCCGGCACCCGTATCCTGTGAGCTCGCAGCACCTCGAGCGCCCCGATAGTCATGAAGTTGTTGCCTACGATGAGGGCCGTGAGATCACCGGTCTCGAGCAGCTCCTCGGTGGCCGTTCTGCCGTTCGCAATCCTGTATCCGCCGGAGGCCGAGCGCGGCTCGATCCCGGCTTCGCGCATCGCCCTCTCGTACCCGAGCTGCCGTTCGACGCTGGTCTCGATGTCGTCCAGCCCGCTCACGAAGCCGATACGTTCGTGTCCGGCCCGGATCAAAAACTCCGTCGCCAGCCGGGTCCCGGCCGTATTGTCCACGATCACGGCGTCTGCCCGAGGGTCATCGACGGAGCGGTCGAAGGCGATGACGGGGATCCCCAGCTCGATCAGCTCGGATATCTCCTCCCCCGCAGGGTCAGAGGGGGAGATCAAGACCCCCAGTACCCTCTCGGCCGCCAGTACCTGAAGATACGCCTTCTGCTTCTCCGGGTTCTCGTCGGTGTTGCAGAGCAAGACCCTGTAACCTCTCCGGAAGGCGGCGTCCTCTACAGCCCGCACCATCTGGGTGAAGTGGGGATTCTCGATGTCCGAGACCACTACCCCGATCATCTCCGCCTTCTGGCGCCTGAGGTTGCTCGCGAGCCGGTTCGGTCGGTACCCCAACTCCTCTATGACCCGCAAGACCCGCTCCCGATACTCCGCCCGCACCGAAGCGGCCCCGTTCAGGACGCGCGACACCGTGGCAGGTGAAACCCCGGCCCTCTCGGCTACGTCCTTTATCCGCATCCCTCACCCCTGCCGGAAATCGATTTCCGGCAGAGTAGCAGCGGTAATGAGCAGAGTCAAACGGTCTTGTAGATTTGTTTCCTTGGGGACAAATTTGACCCGGACGGGTACCGTGGGTAGATTGGATCGTCCTGGTGGCAGTCCGACGACGGGGGCGGATATGGCGGGGAGCTTGAGGATCTTGCTGGTGGGCGGCCCGATGTACGACCCTCTGTATGATCGACTCGGGGAGTTCGAGGGTAGGCAGGTCGAGAAGGTCGTCGCCCCTACACACCCTGAGCTCAACGAGCAGATAGAGGAGGAGTTCGGCTCGGGCACGGCTTCCTACGACCTGATCTCAACGCACACCAAGTACGCCCCCAGCCAGAGGCGATGGCTCACCCCGCTCGACGAGGATCTGGATGTCTCGGAACTCGAGAACTTCACACCACGGACCCTGGAGCTGGCCCGTATAGAGGGACGACTACACGGCATCCCCCGTAATCTGGACGTGAAGTTGCTCTACTACCGCACCGACCTCGTCCCCGGGCCGCCGTCGTCGTGGGAGGAGCTGAGAAACGAGGCCGTCCGGTTGAGGAGCGACGAACACTATGGGTTCGTCTTCCCTGGTAAGGAGTCCGGGCTCTTCGGACACTTCTTCGAGCTGCACGCGATGGCGGGGGGACGGATGTTCGAGGGCGAGGGTCCCCCTGTCCCCCGCCTGAACGACGAGGCGGGGCTCTGGGCGCTCACCCTCCTCAGGGACCTCTACGAGCGGGCCGCGCCCGAGGAGACGCCCGACTGGCACTACGACGAGGTCGCCGCATG
Organism: Rubrobacteraceae bacterium; assembly: GCA_036519775.1. Lineage (GTDB taxonomy): Bacteria > Actinomycetota > Rubrobacteria > Rubrobacterales > Rubrobacteraceae > Rubrobacter_F. The sequence continues at coordinate 863 of DATDKT010000175.1, read as the reverse complement.
TTTTAGGGAGGGCCGGGCCGCGATGTCCACCGACTGGCCCGGAGGCTTCTACACCTACGAGGACCACGAACAGAGCGCCGTAGTCGGCTCCTACGACGTCGCGCTCTATCCGGAGGGGCGGGCGGGACGTTTCATCTACTCCAGCTCCCACACCTTCGCCATACCGGCCACGGTTCGGGACCGGCCCGCGGCGGTCGAGCTGCTGCACTTCCTGACCTCGCGAGAGTCGCAGGCGTTCGAGGCGCGGCTGGGGACGCTTCCAGCGCGAAGCGACTCTCTAGGAGACGCCCGCGCCGAGGCCGGAGCGGGCTCGCTGGCCGAGCGCAGGTGGGGATTACTCGGAGTGGCGCAAGAAGCGGCCCTGATCCCCCCTAAGCACGAACAGTATCCGGCAGTTGAGGGCGCCATCTGGCAGGGCATCCGCGAAGCGCTCCTGGGGAAAGACGTCGAGGAGGCGCTAAGGGACACCGAAGAGGCGGCGAGGCGTGCTGCGGAGCGCGGATGAGGGCTCTGAAACGGGAGGATCGATGGCAGAGAACAGCGTAACCGATCCTTCGTCGAGACGTCCTCTGGGGCGGACGGGTCTCTCGGTATCTCCGGTCTGCGTCGGTTGCGCCCCTTTGGGGAACATGCCGGAGACGTTCGAGTACTCCGTCTCCAAGCAGCGGGCCTCCGACACGCTACACGCCGTCTTCGAGAGCCCGTTGAACTTCCTCGACACGGCCGCCTCCTACGGTGATGGGGAGAGCGAGCGGCGCATAGGTGAGGTGCTCGCGGAGATCGGAGGGTTGCCCGAGGACTGCGTGCTGGCCACCAAGGCCGACCGCGACCCGAAGACTGGCGACTTCTCCGGTGATCAGATG
>DATDKT010000174.1:0-6036 GCA_036519775.1 Rubrobacteraceae bacterium | reverse complement strand
CCAAGGCTCATGCCTTTTCTCCCTCATGTCGGTGCATCGTCGATGCCCTTCCTACCCGCCCCAGACCCATCCAAAAACAAGCCCCCCAGCCCTTATTCCCCTCTATTCACCGAGAATCCGAGAAGGGTTGTTCTCGGAAACTTGCACAGCCCGGTCCTCCGCTTGTCCGATATAATACATAGCGAGGAAAGGAAGCTTTGTCGGCCTCCCCTCAGGAGAGAGGGAGCGTTCATGGGTAGAGGTCCCTGGATGCAAATCATGTCACTGGCAGCGCTTGGCGTAGCGGCTCTTGTCGCTATGGCCGTGATAACGCTAACGGAACGTTCTCAGTACCTAGAGTTCGCCATAGCCATGGTACTGTTCATCGCGGTCCTGCTCGGCTCTTACTGGTTCCTCCTCGCGCCGGCCGGGCAGGGCGAGGAGCAGGATAACGAGTAGTCCTTCGTACAGAGGCCGGGGTATCCTCTAAGGGGGAGCCCCGGCCCCTTATTGAGAGGAGAGAGTGGGAGCATGAATTACGTTAGTGTGGGAGTGCTGCGCCACGCAGCCGCGATTATGGACGCCATAGATCAACACGAGGAAGCCAGCTTGTCTTGTCAATGGCAAGACGACGACCCCGACCCGGAGCCTTGTGGGCGCCCCGCCGAGTACCTATCCCCCGATGCGTCCCGCGTGTCGGCTGGCGGTGATATAGAAGTCGGTCCGCAATGGTTCTGCAGGGAACATTTGGAGGTGGAGCTCGGAGAGCCTGTTAGGGAGCAGCCGCTATTCAGTCGAATTGCCAATCCCACCGACCGAAGCTAACGAAAGGAGGCCGGGGTCTCCTAATCGGGGGCTCCGGCCCTTTTGTGTGATAGCCCCGGTCCTATTGGGCAGGCGGTGACGACTGGGCGGTAGCAGGCTCCGCAGGTGAGCGGCAGCGACTGCGAAGCGCCTTAGGTCTTCGTCGACGCACTGGCGCTCCTGCTCAAGCTCGCGGAGTACCTCATCGAACCGCTGCTTCATATCCTCGATGCTCCTATCTCTATGTCAATATCTCTAAATCAAAAGAGTTGCAGCGGAGAGGGGAGGATTTGAACCTCCGACGCCAGGATTACTGGCGAAACGGACTTCTTCCTCTTCTACTTCTTGAAGCCCGCTGCATTAAACCACTCTGCCACCTCTCCACAGGATAGCCCTGTTCCCCCTTCCGTAGATACGAAACTACGTATACCTCTCAGAAGTCAAGTTAAAGAGAGCTAGGGGCGTATTGCCTCTATTCACCGGGTTGCCGACAAGGAGGGTGTTCTCGGAAACTAGGCTTCCGGAGATCAGCGTTGTCGTTCTCTTCTCGCCGCCCCTTGTTCCGTAAGATGTGTTCGAGACTCGTATGCTTTCGTCCTGGGGAGTGGGGTCTCTCTCATCCCCTACTTCCCGCCACTTTTGCTAATTCTGTTGCGAGACGGGGACCCAAGTGTTACTGCCTTCGAGAGGATAGGCTCCAAGATGACTTCTATTGGGGTTCTAGGCGTAAGCAAACTGCCCGCTACGCCGGTCATACGAGTTGAGCCAGGTTCGTACGTATGCTCTAATTCCGATACGTTTTGTGTGGACGGACCCAGATGTCGGCAAGGGCATCGTCGTCTCTTTTTAGGAGACGGAGGCGGAGGCGAGCAAGGCCAGCTCCTCTTACATCGGGCAGATGAGCATGATGTCGAGCTTCCTTTATGAGCCTCTGGCCCCCAAGACCTACGTGGTCGACGTCCGAGCGGAAGCAGGGAAGTGAACTCTAAAGGGTGCCAGCAGGAAGGGAGGCAGCGATGGATGAGGTGACAAGGCGGTTAGTGCGGGGGCTAGTAAGGGGCACCGTCGCCGCGATGGCGATGACCGGGGTGCGCCAGGTGACGACGGGCCTCGGGCTTGTCGAGCAGACCCCTCCTGCCGCGATCATCAAGCAGCGTGCCCCAGGACTGCTCGTGCGCATGCCCCGCCTCGCCTTCTTCGTGGCCAAGCGTCAGACCGCGCTCGTCGAGCTCGCCCACTGGTTCTACGGCGCGGGCGGCGGCGCTGCCTTCGCCATGCTTCCGGATTCGGTGCGCCGCCGCAGCACTTTGGCCGGTATAGGTTATGGTCTCTTTACCACGCTGGTGTTCGAGCTCGGTATCGTCCCCATTCTCGGACTCGACAAGTTCAAGAAGATCAGGCCCATCGAGCAGCTCATGTTCACCGCCGACCATCTGCTCTACGGCTTGATCTTGGCAGAAGGGGAGAAGCGAGCTTTGCCAGAGAAGCGCAGGCGCTGGCTGCGCTAGGCGGCGTCAAGACGTTGCTGTTGCACACCGAGGTGTTGGCGAGGGTCGAGAAAGAGGAAATCATGCCCATACAGAACGCAGTGAGCATACACGATGTGATGAGCACAGATATCCTCACGGTGAGACCGGAGGAGAGGATACCGGAAGCGGCTCGGCGGCTGTCCGAGCGAAACGTGGGTGCGGCGATCGTCGAGCCGGAGACCCGCGGGTCGCGTCCTGGCATCATCTCAGAGCGGGACGTACTCAGCTGTGTCGCATCGGGCCGAGGACCAGAGTACTTGCACGTGGCAGATCTCTTTACGGCGGATGCGATGACCATACCGCCCGACTCATCACTCCAGCAGGCCGCGAAGGCAATGACCTCCGATGGCTTCCGCCATTTAGTGGTGTTCGACGGAGAGAAGACCTTAGGCATCGTCTCGATCCGCGACATCGTTAGTCACTGGTCGAGCGAGGGGCAGCTACCCGGTTTGGGAGCACAAATCCGGGAGGCTATGACTACGGAAGTCTTCGCGGTGGGGCTAGAGGACTCGCTACGAGAGGCGGCTCGGAAGATGGGTGAGCGAGGCATTGGTGCTGCGATGGTCGAGCCCGCCAAGGAAGGGCGTCCCCCCGGGATGATCAGCGCACGCGAGGTCCTCCACTCGATCGCAGCGGGACAGGATCCTGACACCGAACGTGTGACCGACCATCTAGCTCCGCGCAGGACCTTCTCAGCTCCGGACTGGTCGCTGAGCCAAGCCGCCGAGGCGATGACTAAGGGTGGCTTCCAGCACATAGTGGTGGTAGACGGAAGCGGGATCGCGGGCATCCTCTCGATGCGTGACCTCATGCGCTCGCTCATTGGCAGTTAAGAGCAGAGCATGCCAAAAGGGACCGGATCTTAAGATCCAGCGGGCCGTCTTCTGCGTTTTCTTGTCCATACTTTCCTCTCACCTTCGGTAGCAGGATACACCCGTTACCACTTGAGCATAACCGCTGCACCACGCCGAACGGGAAAGCCTCGGCGTGGGCCAAAGCTAAAGTAGCTTTATCGGGTTAGAGGAAGTCTAGGAGGCAGAGGATCGAGCGAGAAGTAGATCTCCGTGGGCCGCGCATCGTCGGTAGTAGCGAGGTACCCGCGGCGCACGGCGAAGGCGAGCACTGCTACGGAAGACGCCACCACCCCGGCGCCGACGCACGCAGTAGCGAAGCCGGTGTTAGAGCCTTCACTAGAAGAGTGCGTGGCGTAAGGACACTCCCCGCCGTAGCAGGGACCCATGCCGCTCAGGTAAAGGTAGAACGCTACGAACGCGGATACGAGGAGCGCGAGCGTGACCAGATATGTACGGCGCACCGCCAACAGAGTAAATAAATCATACTCGTGTCTCGGCCTCGAAGCCTACCCCTGAGAAGCCAGCGCGAGCCTCGATGTCTCTCATAACGTATGGAGGAACCAACCGCACACGCGAGCTTTAATTGGTAGTGTTCGGTAAGAGGTTCTTCCACAAGAACGTTCGTTCGTCGGGTCGGGTAGGTTTAAGGTGACTAAAGGGGAACCGAGGATGATGATAGGTCCGAATCGGATCGGGGCAACGCCGAAGAAGCTACCCAGGTGCGCGGTCGAGCCAACCTGAGGTCCCTACGCCACGTCGGGCGGTTCGTCCGACCTCGCAAAGGATCTCAGGGTCGCCACGCCGCTGCTGGAGCGGACGGTAACCCGCCGGAGGATGCTACACCTAACCGGCGGGACTCTGCTTGGGATTATGCTGGCCGGTTGCGGCTTCGAAGGGTCGGGTAGTGAGGAGACCGCGGAGGGCGGTGTAGAGCATACCCGTGGAATAGTCTTCAACACCGCCTCCAAGGACGTAACCTTGTTTGATCCCGCCACCAACAAGGTCACCGATACCCGACCGACCAGCGCCATCGTCCGCTGGCTTTCGAACGAGCAGCGCTACTGGGACGGAGATAGCATCTGGACCTACGACTTCCCGGACAATGAACTTCAAGCCATCGCTATCAACCCTCAAACCTTCGAAGTGATTAAGCAGGTGCCCGTGGACGGCGCTGGGCCAGGGCACAGCTTCGTGCTCTCACCGGACAACCGACGTGGCTTCGTCAACTCCGCGGGATCGGACTTCTTGGCCGTGGTCGACCCAGTCGCGGGTGAGGTGATCGAGCGGGTCGAGATGGGCGCCTTCCCTTGAGACGTTGATCTCTCGCCGGATGGTTCGTTCGGCTACATCCCAGAGCGCGACCAGGACACCGTAGCGGTGCTCGACACCGGGACCTTAAAGGTGGCAAACAGGGCGGAGTTCCCCGAGGGCTCCAAGCCCTGGATGCTGCGCGTCTCACCCGACGGGCGCGAGGTCTGGGTACAGACGGCGACCGGCTCGAACGTGGTGCTCGACTCGCAGACCCTAGAGACGCTCTACACCGAGGAGCTCGGCGAGCAGCCCGTCACTACCGCTTGGTCACCGAACGGTCGTTACAACTTCGTCACCCACTTCGCCGATTCTTGGGTGGCGATTATGGACCCAGAGAGCGGTAGCTTACTTAAGCGCCTGGAGGTCGGTCAGGGCGCTGCGAACGTGTCGTTTAGATCGGACGGGAAGTACGGCTACGTGGCGGTGACCGGGGAGAATGCGGTCGCGGTGGTAGAGATGGAATCGCTGGAGGTAGAAACCAAGCTCCACACCGGAGAAGAGCCTATGGGCCTGATCGTCCTCTAGCAAGCGATATTGCGTACGGTTTAGGAAGCGTAGGGGCGGTGCGGCCCTTCCTCGCGAGGGCCTCTACTCTTCCTCTAGGAGGAGGAGACGGCCCGGATCGCCGAGAATAGCGCTAAGGAGCTTCTCCAGAAGGCCAGGCAGGCGGAGGAGGGCGAGCAGCAGGAAGATAAGGGACTCATCGAACAAGCCAAGGACAAGCTCACGGGCCAGTAGATACGACGGCTAGCGAAAGAAGGGCCAGGGTCTCCTTATCGGGGCTCCGGCCCTTATACTGTGTGTCTATCTACCTAACCGGCTTGCTCACCTTCTTCAAGGACGAAGGTGATAGCTAGGTTGGCCTTGTAGCCCGTGATGTTGCCGTTCTCGATCATGACGTTCATGTCCTTGACCCAGGCGCTCTCGACGTTGCGCAAAGTTTGGGTGGCGCGGTTGACGGCTATGTTGATAGCATCCTCGAAGCTCTGGTCCGATGTGGCGCTCAGCTCCGTTACCCGTGCTACAGACATATAGCGTCTACTTTCTCCCTATTTACCCTGAAAAAGGATCTACCCTCTCTAGGTAAGCACGAAACGGTATGATTAATCGGCTGACGAGGGGGTACACACTTATCAGACGGGCCGAGAGCTCCTTTCTTATTTCTTGTCTTCCCTAAATAAGATAGACACTCGGCCCTCTTTTTGCGACTCCCCCGGCCCTTTTGCTTGCCTTCAAGAACCCGGCGCCCTGAGTAAGCAAGAGATCTTGTCTCTATCAGTAATGGACGCCGGGTGCCACACATTCTCTGCCAGGGTACGTCCTGCGCCAACCGGGCCGGGGTCCTAGCTTCGCTATCGGGGCTCCAGCGTTCGTTTAGGCTAAGCGCCTATCGGCAAAGTACCTGATCATAAGCCTTGTTGGGAAAGGAGAGAGCATGGACGAACAAAGCACCAGGCAGGGGCGCCAGCACGAAAGCCCACTTCAGAGCGAGCGAGGTGCTACCACCATAGGGGATGCCCTCGTGGCAAAGATCGTTGGCATTGCGGCGCAAGAGGTAG
>DATDKT010000173.1:0-5034 GCA_036519775.1 Rubrobacteraceae bacterium | reverse complement strand
CTCAGGAGCGGTCGCCGTTGGAGCGCGTCTCTTTCTCGTCGCCTTCAACGCCTACCTTGACACGAACGACGTGGAGGTGGCCCGCGCCATAGCGGGCGAGATCCGGGAGCGCGACGGCGGACTGCCGGGGCTGAAGGCCCTTGGTCTCGAAGTGGGGGGCAGGGCGCAGGTCTCGATGAACCTCACAGACTTGGAACGTACCCCGCTCCCCACCGCCCTCGAAGCCGTGCGGCGATCCGCCGAGAACTGCGGCGCACGCGTCGAATCGACCGAGCTCGTCGGTATGGTGCCTCTCTCTGCCGTCCTTGAGGCCGCCCGTTACTATCTCGCGCTCCCGAAGCTCGGGCCAGAGCACATTCTGGAGGCCGCTCGCTGGGAGGGTTGGCGGGATTCTTCGGGAACGTGAGACGCCGCCAAACTCGATCTGCTACCCTCGTTGATTAGCGAGAGGATCGGAGAGGGTTTAGAAGGAGGCGGTGTTGCGGGAGCGGTTGCCGGGGCTCTTGGAGGTTTTCCGGGGGCTACGGGTCATGGTGGTCGGGGATCTCGTACTGGACCACTACCTTGTGGGCGACGCGGGGCGCATCTCTCGGGAGTACCCGGTGATCATCTTGAACCACGAGCGGGACGAATACCGGCCCGGCGGGGCGGCTAATACCGTCGCCAACCTCGCGAGCCTAGGGGCCGAGGTAGTTCCGGCCGGTTGGATTGGGGCCGACGGACCCGGCGACCAGCTGGTAAAGATACTGAACGCTGGCGGCTGCGCGACGGACGGGGTGCTCCGCGATCCCACGGCCCGCACCGTCACCAAGACCCGCATCGTCGCCGGAGGCACGCAGGGTGGGGGCCTGGGCCAACACCTTCTGCGTGTGGACCAGCTCGGCACCGGCGCCCCCGACGAGAAGGCCGAGAATGAGCTCGTAAAGAACATCGAGCAGCGAGCGAACGAGGTAGACGGCTTCGTCCTCTCGGACTACGGCCACGGCGCCGTCACCCCGCGCGTCGCCGGGGTGGTGAGGCGCCTCTCGGAAGACCGCTACGTCGGCCTCGATTCCCGCCACCGGCTTCTGTCCTACCCCGGGGTCACCGCAGCGACCCCTAACCTGGAGGAGACGGCCGAGGCTACCGGGCTGGGTCTGGGGAACGAGGCCGAGATCGAGGAGGCCGGCGCTTTGCTGCGCGCGAAGCTTGGGGCCGAGGCCCTACTTATCACCCGCGGGGGAGAGGGTATGAGCCTCTTCGAGTCCGGAAAAGGGCCGGTCCGTATCCCCGTCGCGAATAAGAGCGAGGTCTTCGATGTCACCGGCGCTGGGGACACCGTCGTCGCCGCTTTTGCCCTCGCCCGCCTCGCGGGCGGCAGCTACCTCGATGCCGCCCACCTTGCCAACGCCGCGGGCGGCATCAGCGTACGCCACCCGGGGGCGACGCCGGTCGGGGCGGGAGAGCTGCGGGACGCTTTGAGAGCCACCGAGTAAGACGCTAGGCCCGAGCGTGCTCTCACGCTCCGCGAGCTCAACCGGGCGACCCTCGCCGGCCAAATGCTGCTGGACCGGGAGGCGCTTACCGTCCCCGAGTCGGTGGAGCGCCTGGACGGTCTTCAGGCCTAGGTGCCGAACCCTCCCTACGTCGGCCTGTAGACCCGGCTTCGAGGCTCCCGTCGCGACGACACCGGGCTCATGGAGGAGCGGCAGATCGTACGGGCGACGCTAATGCGCGCCACCCTCCACCTCGTGACTGGGGAGGACTACCGGCTCCTGCGTCCTGCCCTCCAGCCGGCGCTCAACCGCTCGCTGCGCTCCATCGCCGGCAAGCGCCTAAAGGGGCTAGACTCGACCGGATCGTGGCGACGGCGCGGGCGCGCGTGGAGGAGCGTAGCGCACCTTCGCGGAGCTGCGAGCCCTGCTCTCTAGCCTGGAGCCGGACCGGGACCCCTCGGCCCTAGCCTACCCGGTGCGGACGCAGCTTCCGCTCGTCCAGGTGCCGCCGAGGGCACTTGGGGTACGGGGGCAGCCCGGTACACGTGCTCGCCGAGTCGTGGCTCGGCGAGCCGCTCGTCGCCCCGAAGAAGAGTCTTCGCGCGTTCGTACTTCGCTACATGGCGGCGTTCTGTCCCGCGACGGTGAGGGACATCCAGGCGTGGTCGGGATTAGTCTGGGTCAAGGACCAGATACAGGAGCTCAAGCCAGAGCTGCGCTCGTTTCAGGACGAGATCGGCAACGAGCTCCTTGGCCTCCTGGATACGCCCCTGCCGCCCGCGTATGCCCCTGCCCCCGTGCGCTTCGTGCCGGACTACGATAACCTCATGCTCTCGCACGTAGACCGCGCGTGCTCGCCGACGAGCACCGCAGGAAGGTGTTTCTGTCCGCCGCCCGGGTCCGGGCGACGTTTCTCCTCGTCGATGGCTTCGTAGGCGGCACGTGGAAGGTCGAAAAGACCAGAAAAGCGGCGAGGCTCGTGATCGAGACGTTCGGGCCCCTGCCAGAGAGCGACCGCGACGCCCTCCTCGAGGAGGGGAAGAGGCTCGTTCGCTTCGTCGGGGACGGCGCGGAGGCCTTCGAGGCCCGATTCGCGCAGGGGGTCTGAAGGGCGACTGGGTTGCTCCGCATGCTAGGCTGGAGAGGAGCGACGAGAGGGGTGTAACAGGTGGACGGGCGCAAGACAACGGTGGCGGCGATCCAGATGTCCTCGACGCCAGAGAAGGCACAGAACCTGGCGAGGGCGGAGCACCTGATCCGCAGGGCCGCCTTCGCCGGGGCGGAGCTGGTGGCGCTGCCGGAGCTGTGGAGCTGTCACGGCTTGGAAAAAGTCTACAGGGAGAGCGCGGAGCTTGTCCCCGGGCCTACCACGGACTTCTTGAGCGGGCTGGCGTGGGAGCTTGGGGTGTGGTTGCTCGGTGGGTCTATCCTGGAGGGCGAGCCCGGCGTAGAGCGGCTCTCCAACACCTCGACCTTCTTCGACCCCTCTGGGGAGCTCGTCGCGGTGTACCGCAAGATTCACCTCTTCGACGTCAAGGCGCCGGACCGGCAGTACCTCGAAAGCAAGACCATAGCGCCGGGGCGCGAGATCGTCACCGCCAAGGCGGGTGTCACCACCCTCGGGCTCTCAGTCTGCTACGACCTGCGCTTCCCGGAGCTTTACCGCCTGCTGGCGCTCAAGGGTGCCGAGGTTCTGACGGTGCCCGCCGCCTTCACGCTCCAGACCGGCAAGGACCATTGGGAGCTGCTGCTCCGCGCCCGCGCTGTCGAGAACCAGGCGTTCGTTCTCGCCCCTGCCCAGTGGGGCCAGAAGGCTGACGGGCGCTGGACCTACGGACGCAGTATGGTCGTGGACCCCTGGGGGACGGTCCTCGCTACCTGTCCCGACCGTGACGGCCACGCCCTCGCCACGCTGGACCTCGACTACCTGGACCGCTTCCGCACCGAGTTCCCGGCCCTCACCAACCGCCGCCCCGAAACGTACGATTGGTAGCCAGATACCGAGCTTACCCCGCGAGCAGGCCCGCGAGGGCCAGGATCACGACCGAGACCACTATCGGGGGGAGCGTCGCGCGGGCGACCTCGCCCTCGCGTCCGGGGATGCCCACGGCGGTCGCGGCCAAAACCACACGCTGCGGCGAGAGCATACTCGCGTGGCTGCCGGCGACGTTCTGGATCGCCGCCACGAATGCCTCCGGTAGCCCGAGACCCCCCGCCGCCTCGACCTGCACCGGCATGAACAGCGCGTTCGATGCCGCGTTGGAGCCGGTGAGCGCCCCGCCCAAAGCCCCGAGTACGGGCGCTACCGCCGCATAGAAGGGGCCGAAAGCCTCCGCCCCCGAACCCAGCAGCGCCGCAGCCCCCGAAGTCGCCACGACCTGCCCCGCGAGCAAGAACCCCACCACCGCACCCGCCACCGGCAACCACTGCTTGAACGTCTGCCGGGTGGCCGACCCTACGGCTTCGCCCCCCAACCCGAACAAGAGAACCGCGAACGCCGCCGAGAAGAGCAGGGGAAGGCCCGGTCCCTCGAACACCGGCCCCAGGGACGCCAACCACGTCCCTGCGGGCCGAAGCCCGTTCGCCACCGCCAGCAGGGCCAGAAGGAACGCGTAGGGCAGAAACGCCCTCACAGGGACGCCCTCCTCCGAGAGCCTGCGCCACCTGACCGCCAGGAACGCCCCCGTGGCCGCCAGCCCTCCGAGCGCCCCCGAGAGCTCCGGGATGAGGAAGAGGCTCGTTAGGAGGGTCGCGGCGCCCGCGACGAGCCCCAGTAGAACGGCTTCGAAGCCTCGTCTCCGGAAGCCTCCCCATCCTCCCGCAAGCGCTACGGCGGCGACTGCGTAGACGGGGAAGAGGGGCAGGCTCAGCAGCGCGCTAAGGTCGGAGAGCTCTCCGAAGCTCGTGTCGGAGAGGTCCGCCCCGATCACGGTCCCTATCCCCAGTGCGCCCCACGGCACCGCGCACTGCCCCCAACTCGAGAGCACCGCGGCCCGAAGCGGCGAGAAGCCCGCCGCGAGCAGGATGGGCGCGCTGATCACCACCGCAACCCCGAACCCCGTCACCGACTCGAAGAACGGCGCGGCCCCGACGACCACCACGAGCGCCAGAGCCTCCCTCTCCGGCTCCAACCGCCCGAGAAACCTCGACATCCTCTCCACGGCCCCACCTGCCGACAGCAGGTTGTAGAGCAACAACCCTCCGAAGAGCACGTACAACACCTCTCCCGAAGTCCCGAGCCCATCCCCAAACGCCTCGCCCAGCCCAGACGCCCCCAACCCAGGGTACAGAAACGCCCCCGCGAGCGCGGCGGCTAGCGCCGCCACCCCCGACCACGTCGCCGGCCACCGCAACCAGACCAGCGCCACCCCCGCCACGACGAACGGCGCCCCCGCTACCACGTACCCCAATATTTCTACCATGTTAGAATAACTTCTACCAAATGAACGAGCAGGAATCAACGGGGGTTTCCGAAGTAGACGCTGTCTCCGCGGACAAGTTGGGGGAGCGGGTGCGAGAGCTAAGGCGGGGGCGAGGGCTGACGCTGGAGGAACTCGCG
>DATDKT010000172.1:0-9854 GCA_036519775.1 Rubrobacteraceae bacterium | reverse complement strand
CGGGCGTTCGCGAGCGCCTCTTCCAGGGCCTCCAGGTCCTCGGCGTCCTCCACCTTCTGTACGTGCCAGCCGTAGGCCTCGAAGCGTCTCGCCTTGTCCTCGCCGTCGAAGGAGACAGCCGTAGAGCCGTCTATAGTAATGTGGTTGTCGTCGTAGACGTAGACGAGCCTGCCCAGGGCCAGGTGTCCGGCCATGGAGGCCGCCTCGGCGGCGACGCCCTCCATGAGATCGCCGTCCGAGCAGATCGCGTAGGTGTGGTGGCTAACGATCTCGTGCCCGATCCGGTTATAGCGCCCGGCAAGGAACCGCTCGGCTACGGCCATCCCGACTCCGTTGGCGAAGCCCTGCCCCAGCGGCCCGGTCGTCGTCTCGACGCCGGGGGTGTGGGAGTGCTCGGGATGCCCCGGTGTCCTAGAGCCCCACTGTCGGAAGTTCTCTAAGTCGTCCAGCGTGAGGTCGTAGCCGGTGAGGTGGAGCGCGGAGTAGAGTAGCATCGAGGCGTGCCCCGCGGAGAGAACGAAGCGATCGCGGTCGGGCCAGAGGGGGTTCTCGGGGTTGTGGCGGAGGAACTTGGTAAAGATGGTGTAGGCTACGGGGGCGAGCGCCATCGGGGTTCCGGGATGACCGGAGTTGGCTTTTTGCACCGCGTCCATCGAGAGAGCCCGAATGGCGTCTACGGAGAGCGCCTCGATTTTTGTGGCCTTGAGGTCCAAGATGTCTCCTTTCACGCGTCCCGGATCGCCCATACTTTACTACTATAAGCCGCCCAGAACTCAAGCTACAAGTTTGTTACAAGTTAGCCACAAAATCCGCTGATCGCTTGAAACCTCCCGGAGCGCGGATAAGGTATGAGGCTGTATGGCAACCTTCTCTCGCCGCGGTGGCGGGGCTTCCCATGGGGGTGAGATCGGCGTGACAGGAGCAGCGTCTCAAGTGACGGCCGGTAGACGGAACCGCGAAAGAAAGTCGAGGTAGCGCCATGCCCGAGATGCTCACCCCCCATGGCATCAGCATAGAGTACGATGTCCACGGCGACGGACCGCCGCTGATCTTGATCGGGGGCTTGGGTTTTGGGCGCTGGAGCTGGTTCAAGCAGGTCCCTGCGCTCTCGAATCACTTCCGTACCATCGCTTTTGACGTTCGGGGCGAGCAGAGCCTGTCGCACGGCGTCGCCGACCTGAGCGCGGAGGTGGTGACGCTACTCGACCACCTCGGCATAGAGAAGGCCCACGTCCTGGGCACCTCGCTCGGCGGCTTTGTGGCCCAGGAGCTCGCGCTGGAGAGACCGGACCTGGTGGACAAGCTGGTGCTGGTCTGCACGAGCTACGGTAGCCACGCCCCCGAGACCATGTCCCCCCAGGCGCTCGGAAGGATGCTCGGATGGGGCGCCTTGAGCCCCGAGAGCGCGACACGCCGCGGACTGGAGACGGCCACCTCCGATGCCTACCGCGACGAAAACCCGGACGAGTTCAACTTGATCCTACGCTGGCGCCTCGCCGATTCGCCGTCCCTGGCCACCTACTATCAACAGGCCATGGCCGGTGCCCGGTTCGACGCCTCTCACGACGTGGAGAATATTACCTCCCCGACGCTCGTGATCCACGGCTCCGACGACCGCTACATGCCCGTCGTCAACGCTGTCGCCCTCGCCGAAGCCATCCCCGGCGCCAAGCTGCGCGTCTTCGAGGATGCCGGCCACCTGGTCTTCATAGAGCGGGCCGAAGAGGTCAACGAGGAGATCGTCTCCTTCCTAGAGCCCCGCGAGGAGCAGAAACCGCAAGAGCCGCCGACGCCGCGGAGAAGGAGGAAGTTGATCGAGCACGCCAGGAAGAGAGGCGCGGCTCTCGGAGGGGCCAGTGGGTGGCTCCGGCGCTCGCCCCGGATTTTCGTCGATTGGGCTAGGAAGCTACGCGGGCGGCTCTCCCGCTAGTCCCCGGACCCTCTACACCGGAACGTTCGAGAGTGCGCCGGAGTAGTACCGACGTTAGAAGGCGTTGCGCACCGCGTCGTCGAGCTCTCCCGCGGCCCCGTCCAGGTGCATGCCGAAGGCCCGGAGCAAGTCCGCGGCGGTCGAACCCCTTTTTATCAAACTGCTACTTAACATCACAAACATTTTACGAGACGCCGGGAGAAGCGCTTATGGATCGCCGCGAGGAGCGGAGGGTTTGGATCAGGCGAACTTCGCAGCGTCGACACGCACCTCGCCGGTCTTGGCGAAGTGCTCCTGGATATATTTCTCGCCCTCATCGCACAAGAACGTGACCACCGTGCGCAGCTCGGGGAACGCCTCCTTGACCTTCCTCGCGGCGAGCAGGTTCGCCCCGCTGCTCGGCCCCACGAAGAGGCCGTATTGCTGGGCCAGGCCGCGCATGGCGTGGATGGCTTCCTCGGAGTCAACGGTGAGGGTCTCGCTCACGAGGCGTCCGTGGCGCTCGAAGATGCCGGGGACGAAGCCGTCGGCGATGCCCTCGATCAGGTGGTCCCCCACCTCCCCGCACAGGATGGTCGAGGACTCGGAGGGCTCCATCGCGAAGAGCTTGACGTCTGGGTTGACCTCGCGGAAGGCCTGCCCGACGCCGACGAGCGTACCACCCGTGCCCACACCCGCCACCACCGCATCCGGGACGGCGCCCTCGGGGAGTTGGGAGAGGGTCTCGGGCCCCAGGATGGTGCGGTTCTCCTCCACGTTCCACTCCGACTCGAACTGCGCCGGGAAGAAGTAGCCGGGCCTCTCCCCCATCTCCCTCGCCCTTGTTACGGCCTCGTCCGCCTGGAAGTGACCGACTTGGAGCACCTCGGCACCGTAGGCCTGGGAGATGGCAGTGCGTTCGCCGCTAAAACCCTCGGGCGTAACCACGAGCATCCCGTAACCCTTCACGGCGGCGACCATCGAGAGGGCGTTACCCATGTTGCCAGTAGTGGCCTCTACGATGGTGTCGCCCGGTTCGATCAGGCCCTCCTCCTCGGCCCTCTCTACCATGTACTTGGCGATGCGCGCCTTGATGGAGCCTGAAGGGTTCAAAAACTCGCACTTGCAGTAGATACCCTCTATCTCCAGGAGCGGGGTGTCCCCCACCGCGTCGAGAATACTGCTCGAGACACCGGAGAACTTGGCGGGGTACATGTGGCTTACTCCTCCTCTTCAAGCACCTTCTCGTACTCCGCGGCGGAGAGCAGGTCCCCCTCGCCTGAGACACGGAGCCTGACGATCCAGCCGTCCCCGTAGGGGTCCTCGTTGACCTTCTCGGGGACGTCGTCGAGCGCGGAATTGACCTCGACGACCTCGCCACCAACCGGGGCGTAGAGGTCGGAGACGGCCTTGACGGACTCGATGGTGCCGAAGGCGTCGCCGGCACCGAAAGTCGCGCCCTCCTCTGGCAGTTCGACGAAGACGACATCGCCGAGCTCGTCCTGGGCGTGGTCGGTGATGCCGACGGTGGCGGTATCGCCCTCGCGCCTCACCCACTCGTGGGTCCTGGTGTACTGGAGATCCCCGGGTACGCTCAACGTCTCCTTCTCCTCCTCTACTTTCTCTCTCGTTTGTAGAACGGCAGCGGCACGGCGCGGGCCGGTACGGTCCTGCTCCGGATCGCCACCTCGAACCTATCTTCCACTCCTGGCGCCACGAGCGCAAGCCCTATGGCCTCGTTCAAAGTCGGGGAGAGCGTCCCGCTGGTGACGCTTCCAACTGTCTCCCCGTCCACCGTGACCGGGTAGTCATGCCGTGCAATACCACGACCCTCCACCTTGAAGCCGACGAGCCTCTTCCTCAAGCCCTCCTCCTGCTCCCGACGCAGCGCCCTTTGCCCTATGAACTCGCTCTCCTTGTCCAGGTGCACCGCGAAACCTATACCCGCCTCCAGCGGCGTCGTCTCGGCGTCGAGCTCGTTGCCGTAGAGGCACATCCCGGCCTCTAGCCGTAGAGTGTCGCGTGCCCCGAGCCCCACGGGGGCAGCCCCAGCCTCTATGAGGCGCCGCCAGAGGTCCGGCGCGTCGTCGGAGCGTACAAAGAGCTCAAAGCCGTCCTCGCCAGTGTAGCCGGTGCGTGAGATCACAGCGTAAGCCCCCTCCACCTCCCCCACCTCGTACCGGTAATACTTGATGGACGAGAGGTCCGTCTCGGTGAAGGTCTGCAAGAGTGCTGCGGCCTCCGGGCCCTGTAGGGCGAGCAAAGCCCACTGGTCCGACTCGTCCACGACTTCCACGTCGAGGTCGCCGGTATTCTCCTTAAAATGCTCTACGTCCTTTTCACGGTTCGAGGCGTTTACGACGACGAGGAAGTCGTCCTGTGTCCGGTAGACGAGCACGTCGTCCACCGTGCCGCCGCTCTCGTAGCAGACCGCCGCGTACCCCGCCTGCCCGACCGCGATGCGAGAGACGTCCCGCGTCACTAACCTCTGTACGGCTTCCCTAGCCTGCGGTCCCCTAAATACGACCTCGCCCATGTGAGAGACGTCGAAGAGACCTACCCTCGTCCGCACCGCCTCGTGCTCGGCCTTTATCCCCTCGTACTGCACCGGCATCTCCCAGCCGGCGAAGTCCACGAGCCTGGCGCCCAGGGCCTTGTGCTCCTCGTAGAGTGGGGTCCGTCTCAGAGCCTCCGATGCCACCGCTCTACCAGCGCGCCTTCAGCTGGCGGGCGGCGCGGGCCTCGTCGAGGCGCTTCGTCGGGGCGTTCACCGGAGCCTCCTGCAACTCCTCGGGTGTGCTCTCGGCGAGCTCCAGCATCGTGCCGATAAAGTCGTCGAGGGTCTCTTTCGACTCCGTCTCGGTCGGCTCGATCAGCATGGCCTCCTTGACGATGAGCGGAAAGTAGACCGTCGGCGGGTGGTAGCCGTGGTCTATGAGGCCCTTCGCGACGTCGAGCGCCCTTATTCCCTTCGGCGGTTGGACGATGACCTCATGCTTGCACAGCCCGTCGAAGGGTATGCGGTACGTGCCCCTGAGCTGCGCCCTGACGTAGTTCGCGTTAAGCACGGCTATGTCTGTGTTCTCCCGGATCTCCGGTCCGTGCATCTTTATGTAGTTCCACGCGCGGAGGACTTGTCCGAAGTTGCCGTGAAAGCCGGACACCCTCCCGATGCTCTTCTCCGGGCGGACGAAGCGATACCCTTCTTCACCCTTCTCCACCACCGGGTCGGGACGGAAGGGGGCCAGGGTTTCAGAGCAGGCGATAGCGCCGGAGCCGGGACCACCGCCACCATGCGGGGTCGAGAAGGTCTTATGGAGATTGTAGTGCATTATATCCACACCGGCTTCGGCGGGGCGCACCCGACCCACGTTGGCATTCATGTTCGCGCCGTCCATGTAGAGGAAGGCGCCAGCTTCGTGCAGGATCCCGGCGATCTCCTCGATGTTCTTCTCGTAGACGCCGCAGGTATTGGGGTTGGTGATCATGAGCGCCGCCGTCGAGGCGTTCACCTTCTCGCGAAGCTCCTCTACGTCCACGCAGCCATCTTCATCGGTCCCTATCTCCTGCGACCCGAAGCCCGCCATCGTAGCCGTCGCCGGGTTGGTCCCGTGAGCGGTCTCGGGGACGAGCACCGTGGTGCGCCCGTCGTCTCCCGCCTCTTCGAAGTACCTCTTGATCATGAGTATGCTCGTCAGCTCGCCCTGTGCCCCAGCCATCGGCTGCAGCGAGACCGCCGGGAAACCGGAGATCTCCGCCAGGAAGCCCTGGGCCTCGTGCATTACCTGCAAGGCACCCTGAGCCTCTTTCTCGGGCTGCAGAGGATGCAGACCCGCGAAGCCCGGCGTCACCGCGGCGGCTTCGTTGGCGCGGGGGTTGTGCTTCATCGTGCAGGAGCCTAGCGGGTAGAAGTTCGTGTCTATGCCCCAGTTCCTGCGCGAGAGGTTGGTGTAGTGCCGGATCACGGTCGGCTCGTCCACCTCCGCCAGCCTCGGCTTCTCTTTGCGGAGCGCCTGCTTGGGCAACACTTTCTCTAAACTTACCCTCTCCACGTCGAACCGGGGGAGGGTGTAACCCCGACGGCCCTCGCGGCCTTTATCCCGGATCAGGCTATCCAGCATTCCGAACCACCTCCACGAAGGCGTCGAGCTCTTCTTTCGTCCTCTTCTCCGTCACCGCAACGAGCATCGCCCCGTCGTCGAGGTCCAACCCACCGACGATCCCGTTCTCCAGAAGCGCCTCGTTGGCCCGCCCAACGTCGGGCATCTCCACGGCGAACTCCCAGAGGAAGGGCACCTCCGGGTAGCGCAGCCCGAACCCGGCCTCCTGTAGCTTATTCGCCAGATAGTGCGCCTTTGAGATCGAGAGCTCCGCGACCTCGCGTAGCCCCTCCGGTCCCATAAGCGCGGCGTATACGGTCGCCGCGAGCGCGGTTAGCGCCTGGTTGGTGCAGATGTTGGAGTTGGCCCGAGCCCGCCGGATGTCCTGCTCCCGAGCGCGGAGCGTGAGCACGTAGGCCAGCCTGCCGTCCTGGTCTACCGTCTCCCCCGTGATGCGTCCGGGGAGCTGGCGTATGTACTCCTCCCGCGTCGCCATGTACCCGGCGTACGGCCCACCGAAGAGCAGCGGCATACCCAAAGGTTGCGCCTCCCCCACCGCCACGTCCGCCCCCAGAGAGCCTGGCGACTCCAGAACAGCCAGAGAGATGGGATCACAGACCGCTACCGCCAAAGCCCCAACCGCGTGGGCCGCCTCCGAGGCCGCCGCCACCTCCTCCACGATCCCATAGTAGTTCGGGCTCTGGACAAAGACACCCGAGATGTCCTCGGGCACCTCGGAGAAATCGGTTGTCCCACCGTTATGCGACATCTCGACGGTCTCGACGAGGTAGGTCTCGATAACCTCGCGGTAGCGAGGGTTGAGGGTAGCGGGTACGGCGACCTTGGGGTCGCGTTTGGTCTGGCGGGCGGTCATGAGGGCGGCTTCGGCGACGGCGGAGGCACCATCGTAGACAGAGGCGTTGGAGATCTCAAACCCGGTAAGCTCGCTTATCACCGACTGGTACTCGAAGATCGACTGCAGGACGCCCTGGCTAATCTCCGGCTGGTACGGAGTGTAGGAGGTCAGAAACTCCCCGCGAGAGATGATCGCTCCAACAGCCGAGGGCACGATCCTGTCGTACGCCCCCGCCCCGAGGAAGATCGGTCTCCCCGCCGTGTTCTCCGCCGCGAGCTTGTTTACGTCGGAGAGCGCCTCGTACTCCGAGAGCACAGGCGGGAGGTCGAGCTCCCCTTCGAGCTTGGGTGAGACGTCGGCGAAGAGATCATCCAGAGTATCGACCCCGATTGCTTCGAGCATCTCGCGTATGTCTTCTTCAGTGTGCGGTGTAAAGCGCGCCACGCGGTTATACCCCCTGTTTCGGGTGAGCGTCCTATGCGGTTTCCGCCCTGTCCCAAACCTGAGAGTATTACCCCGTCGGCGCCGGTCCCGCGGTGGCGAGCCGAACTCTCCAGGACGCCCCTCCGGTTTACGGTCCCTTTGCCTGAGAGATTCGGCTGTGGGAAGCTATCGCTCCCGCGAGCCTTTCACCTTCGGCGGCCGCGCAAAGGGTCTCCCCTGCTCCCTCGCGGCTCTCTCCCGCAACCTTCGTCGGGCCTGGATAGCGTAGCACACACGGGCATTACTCGTTCCTCGACGTTCCTTCCGTCGTTCTGGATCTCTGAAGGAGATCGATCGTACGCGGTGACAAGCCTCCCAGAAGGGAGCATCTAGGACCAGGAAAGATGGGGCAGTACAAAATCGAAGACGAGCGAGAAGCTCCCTGAATAGACGAGTCCTCGGAGGAACCAGAAAAACGTCGGTAATATCTCGACGCAGCGTATTGTTAGCTGGATATAGAGCTTGCGCCAATAGGCGAGTAGCGAACGTATCAACGGGCGATGAAGAGGCGACCCAATCGTTTGGAGAGTCGCCAGGTGTAAAGATTTACCAGCCTATTGGCGCAAGCTCAAGGTCTGATCGGTAAGTGTAACGCGGGAGGATGAGCATCGCCCAAGTCGAGCGCGTTCGTCACCTGCTGACAACAACAGAGAAGAGGACCTGTCGGAGGTACCGGGTCCCCTTTGTGGTCCGCGATACAGCACCGAAATCTGGCTCGTGGTCATGGTCTACGGCCTAGTCAACACGGCGCCGGTTTCGAGGGTACGACGAACGTGATCAACGGCTTCTCCGACCTGATCCTGGAACGTTACGGGTAACGTCGTTGCCGCTCGGGCTTCCGGTCACCATCGCGGCGGAGGTCGGGATCGACGCCTAGAGGATGGGCGTCCTGGAGCTATGGAATGGAGAGCTCATCTCGCGACCGGATAAGGCCGCCTTCGACGACTCCGGCACAGATGCCGCCGCGCCTCTTCAAAGCCCGCGTCATGCCGGGCTCGGTCATATCCTGGATGTGCTTGCAGGACAGGCGAGGCCAGTCATACTCTAGGACCGCCTCCCCGATCCTGAACCTGCACCCGCGCAGGCTCTCCAGGCCGACTCCGCGCGTGATGATATTGCGCCGGTGCTCGCCGCTTTTGACGCCAAGACCTTCGTTCTCGATCTCGTCGAGGTCCTCGCCCTCTATGAGCGTAACCTCGCAGACGTCGCCATATGGGGTCCAGTAGCCCATCCCCTCCTTGTAGCGGTCGCCTTCGAGTCCACCGTCCTCAACGGCGCGAATCTCCTCGACGCGCTCCATCGGCGAGCTGCCCTCGCCGGTAACGTAGATCTCCTCGACCATGCCTGCCATCTCTTCAGCACCTCCAGGACAAGCGTCCGAATGCGAACATTAAAGTCCAACCTCGGTCGGAGCGCGAGGGTAACGCCGGAAGAGAAGAGCGCGAGCGAACGTCGGGCAATGGTCCTGGGTTGCCCAGCATCCGTATCGGACAAATGTCCTATATACGCAGCCCTCCTCACTCCGTACCCTCCTCACTCCGTAAATAGTACGGCTCGGCCCCGACCGCGAAGGTCCTCCGGGCACCAGGATGTTCTGAAGCCCACGCAACCCGAGCATCACCCGCGCGTATAGAGGGTTCGTAGAGGCGGGCTAAAGAGTCGGATAGTATCAGGGTGTACAAATCCGAAGGAGGTAGAGCCGTGAGCGAGACGAACCTCGAGCAGTATAGGGAGGTAACGCCGGCGGGCAGGTTCACGCTGCAGAACACTTCGCTTTTAAAGGTGCGGCTGGACAACGACGCGATCCAGGCGAAGCTCGGTTCGATGGTCGCCTACCAGGGCGACGTCCGCTTCGAGCACCAGGGCGGTGGGTTGGGGCGCTTCTTCAAGAAGGCCCTCACCGGTGAAGGCGTAAAGCTCATGTCGGCTACCGGCACCGGTGACCTCTTCCTCGCCCAGGACGCGCGGAAGATTATGGTCATCGACCTCCAGAACGAGCGGATGACGGTCAACGGCGACAGCATCCTCGCCTTTGAGGGGGATGTGGACTGGGACATCCGGCGTGTCGAGGGAGCCGGTCGCCTCGCCGGCGGTCTGTTCAACGTCGTGCTCGAAGGCGCCGGCAAGGTCGCCGTTACCTCGCATGGAGACCCGGTGCTGCTCGACACCGACACCCCGACCTTTGCCGACCCGGACTCCGCGATAGCGTGGAGCGGGAACGTGCGCACCAGCATCCGCAGCGACGTCTCGTTCAAGACCTTTATGGGCCGCGGTAGCGGGGAGACTTTCCAGATCTCCTTTGAAGGCCCCGGCTGGGTCCTCATACAACCCTCCGAAGGCCCGACCGTCCCCGAACACACCCATGGCGGCGAGAGCAGCGGCGGCGGAGGTGGCATCGGCTCGCTCTTTGGCGATTGATCTCTAGTCCTCTAGTTTTGGGCGGACCAAATCATCGGCTGGTCAAGCCGGCCGGCTGAGCTCTGCTACGGATCTACGGAGTTTCCCG
>DATDKT010000171.1:0-7283 GCA_036519775.1 Rubrobacteraceae bacterium | reverse complement strand
AGGCGAAGCGGCGCATCATGCTCGGCACCTATGCTCTCTCCAGCGGCTACTACGACGCTTACTACGCCCAGGCCCAGAAGGTGCGCACGAAGATAATAGAGGACTTCCGGGAGGCCTTTTCGCGCTACGAGGTGCTCGTCTCCCCGACCTCGCCGTCGGTGGCGTTTGGGATCGGCGAGAAGATCGACGACCCGCTCGCCATGTACTATCAAGACCTCTGCACCATCCCCGTGAACCTCGCCGGCATTCCCTCTATAAGCGTCCCCGGCGGCTTGTCGGAGGCGCTCCCCGTGGGCGTCCAGCTCATGAGCGACCATTTCACCGAGCCCATGCTCCTCAGGGTCGCCCGCGCCGTCGAGGCGGTCTCGGACTTCGAGTTCACGCTCAAGCCTTGAGAGCATCCCGGTTCGGAGAACGGTAGGCCGAAATCGTAGAGCTTGAGGAGCGAGAGGCGTTACTGTACAGTATTGTGATGCATCCCTTATGCTAGGTGAAGCGTTACGAAAGCAAGGAAGGGGAAGTACATGGCTCTTCGTGGGAAGGCGTTGCTCGCGCTCATGCTCGGTCTGCTCATCGGGCTCGTCGGCGCTTGCGGGGGCGGCGGAGGACAGGGTAGCGGTGGGGGAGGCGACGACAACACGATCACCATCGGCTTCATCGACTGGGATGAGGACGTGGCTGTTACGAACCTTGCAGCGATCCTGCTCGAAGAAGAGCTCGGCTACAACGTGGAGACGACGCTCTCGGAGGTTGGACCCCTGTACAGCGGCGTAGCGACCGGCGACATCGACGCGTTCCTGGACGTCTGGCTGCCCACTACCCACGCGAGCTACTGGGAAGAGTACCAGGATGAGGTCGTAGATCTGGGGCAGTGGTACGAGGGCACGGCCACACTGGGCATCGGCGTCCCGGACTACGTCGAGGCGCAATCCATAGAAGACCTCAACGAGTACCGCGAGGAGTACGGTGGCGAGATAATAGGCATCGAGCCGGGGGCAGGCATTATGAAGATCGTCGAGGAGAACGCCATCCCCGGGTACGGGCTGGACTACGATCTGGTCTCGTCGAGCACCCCGGCGATGATCAGCGAACTGGAACAGGCTTTGGACGGTAATCAGCCTATAGCCTTCACCGCCTGGAAGCCGCACTGGATGTTCACCGCCTTCGACATCCGTTACCTCGAAGACCCCGAGGGAGAGATGGGCGGTCCGGAGCAGATCTCCGCTATCGCCCGTGAAGAACTCGAAGAGGACGCTCCTGAAGCGTTCCAGTTTCTGGATAACATCAACCTCACGGAGGAGCAACTCGGGGGGCTGGAGCTGGCGATCAACGAAGCCGGAGACCCGGAGGTGGGGGCTCGTGCCTGGCTGGAGGAGAACCGCGAGGTTGTCGAGAGCTGGCTGCCCTCTTAGTTAATAACCCGCCCGAGACGCTCTCGGGAAGGAGATGGTGAGCATGGAAGACTTATTCCTGCACGAGTTGTTCGAGCAGCAGGCGCGGCGGACACCGGATGCGCCGGCCGTCGTAGATCCGGAGAGCGCGCTGACCTATGAGGAGCTCGATCGGCGAGCGGAACACCTCGCGGCTTATCTCCGGAGCGTGGGGGTTCGGCCCGACGAGCTCGTGGGCGTCTACATGGAGCACTGCGTCGAGTACGTGGTCGCGTGCCTGGCGGCCCTGAAGGCAGGGGGCGCCTTCCTTACCCTTGAGCTGGCCTACCCAGTCTCGTTGCTTAAGGACGTCATAGACGACTCCGAGCCCCGCATCGTCCTCACCCACGAAGACTATGCGGAACGCCTCCCCCGGGGGCAGGCACGCTTCTGTCTGGAGGAGGGCTGGGAAGAGACGATCGACGACGTTTCGGGGAGCGAACAAGGAGCTAAGCCCGATCTCGATAACCTGGTCTTCGTGTCCTACTCCTCGGGGACCACAGGTAAGCCCAAAGGTATAGCGAACCCCCACCGCGCACCGGTCGCTTCCTACATGTGGCGCTTCGGCATCAGCGACTACCGTCCGGGGGATCGGGTAGGGTGCAACGTCTTCTTTATCTGGGAGGTGTTCAGACCGCTCCTGCGCGGCGCGACCTCCTACGTCATCCCCGACGACGTGATCTACGACCCTACGGCGTTGATCGACTTCCTGGAAGAGTACCGGATCACGGAGACATTAATGACCCCCTCCCTGCTTCAGGCGGTGCTCAGTGCGGGTGGACCCGACATAGGGGAGAGGCTCCGGGACTTGCGGGTGCTGTGGCTCTACGGAGAGGTGGTCACTAAGTCGCTGGCGCGACGCGCTTTGAGGCTTTTGCCCGCGACGCGCGTGCTCAACGGGTATAGCATCAGCGAGACTCACAAGGTGGCCGCGGGCGACGTACGAGAGCTCGTCGACAACCCTGCGGCGACGCATTGCCCCGTGGGGTTTCCCATGGACCCAGACCATCTCTATATCCTCGATGAGGGGCAGCAACCCGTGCCGGCCGGAACGCCCGGAGAGGTTTACGTTGGGGGGGATCTCCTGGCGCGCGGTTATGTGAACCTTCCCGAGCGCACGGCGCAACGCTTCCTCGAAGACCCCTTCTCCTCTAAGGCTGGGGCCCGAATGTACCGTACCGGCGACACGGGACGCTTTCTGCCCGACGGAAGCCTGGAGGTCCTGGGACGCATCGATTTCATGGCAAAGGTCCGTGGGTTCAGCATCGAGCTTGGAGCGGTCGAGGCTGCGATCGAGAAACAGCTCGCGCTCAGGGACTGCGTCGTGATCGCCGAGGGCGAAGAAGGAGAGGATAAACGTCTCGTCGCCTACCTGGTACCGGCTTCCGATCCCTCGGAGTACGGTGATCGTTACACCGGATGGAATATAGACCCTGGAACGGGCCGTAGCCCGGAGATCCGGCGTCGCCTGCAGGAGAGCCTCCCGCACTACGCGATCCCCGCGGTCTTTGTGGAGCTGGAGGACTTGCCGCTGCAGGACACCACCGGCAAGGTCGATAGAAAACAACTCCCATCTCCTCCGGCCCGAGTTACCGCGACGACCTTCGACCCGGCGGAGCGTGCGCAAGCGCTCTCCGCGAGTACGCCGAGGCACGAGAAGGAGGACCTGCTCGTTGGGATCTGGCAGGACGTACTGCGCCTGGAAGAGGGCGACGTGCGCCCCGACGACAACTTCTTCGACGTCGGCGGCCACTCCCTCGCCGCGGCGCAGCTCTTGAGCAGCGTTGATGGAGCCTTCGGTGTTCGCCTGTCGATGCGCGATTTCCTGGAAAGTCCCACGGTAGCGGGGATGTGCGCCGCTATCGAAGCCCGACAGCAGCGTGAAGGGAACGGCCGGGAAGCGGACGAGGAGCGACCTGCCGTCGACCTGCGCTCCGAGGCCGTTCTGGAGCCGGACATCGCACCGGAGGAGGGCAACGTCGGTGAAGCTATCACCCTTCAGAATGCCTGGCGAGTCTTCCTGACCGGTGCGACCGGCTTTCTCGGTGCGTTTCTTCTTGACGCTTTACTCTCGCGCACGGAGGCTGAGATCCACTGCCTCGTCCGGCCTCGTAAAGCGGTAGATGCAGACCCGGCGGCCCCCATCCGCGCAAATTTGCAGCGGTACGGGCTCTGGCAACCCGGTCGCGCGGAGCGCATCGTCCCGGTGGTCGGGGACCTGAGCAAGTCCCTACTAGGCATGGCGGAAGAAGACTTTCACGCCCTGGCTCGTAGCCTGGATCTCGTGATCCACAACGGCGCCGCGGTTAACCTGATCTACCCGTACGCTGGGCTCAAACCCGCCAACGTGAACGGGACCCGCGAAGTCCTGCGCCTGGCCTGCCTCTACAAGACGAAGCCGGTTCACTACGTCTCCACGAACGGCATCTTCCCGCCTGGCACGCCTCTGTGCGAGGAGGACGTGGACCTCGACGCCCTCGCCGAAGCCCGCGAGGATGGCTACGGCCAGTCCAAGTGGGTCGCCGAGAAGCTGGTGTGGGAGGCCGCCGGGCGCGGGCTCCCGGTCGCCGTGTACCGCCCCGGCAACATCTCGGGCCACAGCACTAGCGGAGCGTCCAACCCCCGGGACTTCCAGGGCGCTCTCATCGCCGAATCCCTGCGCCTCGGCAAGGCGCCACAGCTCGACGGCTGGCGCATGGAGATGACACCGGTGGACTTCGTGAGCCATGCTATCTGCCGCCTCGCCGGTGAGCCGGGTGCGCTAGGACAGGTGTTCCATCTCGTAGATCCCAACCCGGTCCCTGCCGAGAGGGTCTTCGCCTGGCTCGAAGAGCTGGGCTACCCCCTCGAACGTCTCTATTACCGAGATTGGCTGGAGGCGTTGCGCGAGTCACCTGAGGAGGATGTGGATGACGTCGCTGGCAGTATCCTGGGTGGAGCGGCGTCCGAGACGTACGAGCTTTGGGACGGCAACATCTATGACGACTCCAATACGCGGCGGGCCCTGCAAGGAAGCGAATTGCGGCGGCCCCAGATCGACGCTTCTCTCTTCCGTAACTACGTGCGCTACTTCGTGGAGGAGGGTTGGGTCGAACCGCCCCCGGAATCCCCCGACGGGCGCTCGGCCGTCTCCCCCGTAGGAGCCCGGTATAGATAACGAGTTTCCGCGGGGCTGGGTCGCGATGGTGACCGAACCTCCGGCGTATCGCTTCTGACCTACGAGGTGGCGTATGAGTTGGTCCAGATTCTGGGTGGCAAAGGGTGCATGAACAACGAGAGCTCCGTCGAGCTCTACTACCGCGACGTACGTATCACGGAGACCTACTAGGGGACCGGCGAGATCCAGAAGCTCGTTATCTCTCACGGTACCCTGCCCGGGCACAAAGAGTCTCTTGAGCCTCCAGGCGTGGACGACGCCCTCTTCGATCCTCAAGCGCGAGCTGCGGGAAGAGTTCGCCGATAAAGTTCGAGAGTGAGTACGGAGTCGGGAGTCTCACTCAGCCAAGCTACCAACCGCAGGGAGAGCAAATGAATGCTGACGCTTCTACGTCGCTGGGGGGCAAGACGATCTTCATGTCCGGCGGCAGCCGCGGGGTTGGGTTGGCGATCGCGCGACGCGCTGCCCAGGACGGCGCTAACGTGGCGCTGGTCGCTAAGACCGACGAGCCGCACCCCCAACTGTCCGGTACGATCCACACCGCCGCCGAGGAGATCCGGGACGCCGGTGGACAGGCGCTGCCGATCGTGGGCGATATCCGCGAAGCAGACGCGGTGGACGACGCCGTCGAGCGGGCGGTCGAGGAGTTCGGCGCCATCGACATCGTGATCAACAACGCCTCGGCGATCAACCTATCGGGGACCGAGGAGCTGGAGGTCAAGCGCTACGACCTCATGCAGGAGATCAACGTCCGCGGCACGTTCGTGGTGACGAAGGCGTGTCTGCCTCATCTCAAGCGTGCGGACAACCCGCACGTGCTGACGCTCTCGCCACCGCTGAACCTCGATCCTAGATGGTTTGGGGCGCACGTCGCGTACACGATCTCCAAGTACAACATGAGCATGCTCACGCTGGGGTGGGCCGAGGAATTTCGCGAGGACGGGATCGCCTTCAACTCTTTGTGGCCGCGCACGATGATCGCCACCGCGGCGGTAATGAACCTACTGGGAGGCGAGGAGGCGATGGCCCAATCGCGCACCCCCGAGATCCTCGCCGACGCTGCCCACGCGATCCTCGTACGCCCCAGCCGCGAGTGCACTGGCACCTTCTTCATCGACGAGGCCGTGCTCGCCGAGGAGGGTATCACCGAACTCGACCACTATCGCGCCGACCCGCAGGGTGGCGAACTCACCGTCGACCTATTCCTGGACTGATCAAGGATCGGGGCACGCGGAAGGAGAGAACAGCGGATGAGGGTTAATGCGTCCCCGGGCTTCGACAGACCACTACGCGATCGAAGAGCTCTTGATGGACGAGGAGCGCGAGAACTGGGAAGGAGCCCAACATAAACTACGAATCTTTGCAAGGCCGGGTCGCAGTGGTGACCGGAGCCTCCAGCGGCATCGGCGCGGCAGTGGTCCGTGCGCTCGCGCGCGAAGGCGCACATCTGGCGCTCGCAGCCCGTCGGCGCGATATGCTCGTGGAGGTGCAGGCCGGGCTTGAACGCCAGGGGGGAGAGGTGAGAACCTTGACCGTGCCCACAGACGTAACAGACCGCCGGCAGGTAAAGTCACTGGTAGGATGCACCGAAGAAGAGCTCGGACCGGTCGAGTTCCTCGTTAATTGCGCGGGTGTTATGTATTACTCTCTTATGAGAAACCTTTATGAGGATGACTGGGAGCGGACCGTCGACGTGCTGTGCAAGGGAATGCTCAACTGTGTCGGTGCGGTGTTAGAAGGGATGCTCTCCCGGGGACGGGGGCATATAATCACCGTCTCCTCGGATGCTGGTCGGAAGGTGTTCCCGGGGCTAGCAGTCTACTCAGGTAGCAAGTTCTTCGTCGAGGCGGTGTCGCAGGGGTTGCGCCTGGAGACGGCCGGCACGGGCCTCAAGGTAACCACCATACAACCTGGCAACGTTGCCACCGACCTTCCGGCCTTGAGCCACGACGCGGAGGCGCTCGAACGTTACGGCCAGCCCAGCGGAGCGCGCATCCTGGACCCTGAGGACGTTGCCGCGTCCGTCGTCCACGCGCTAAAACAGCCCGAACACGTCGCCGTCAACGAGATACTGGTGGAGCCCCGCGACGAGCCTGTTTGATCTCACTGTTTAAAATAAACAGGACCAGTATACGGTTTCCAAAATACAAAAGCCTCGTCGCTCCCAATGGTTGGGTTCCGAGCGTTGTTGAAGGAGAGCGGCGACGAAAACACATGGTGCAAGATAACCAGAATCTAGAAGATGGAACAAGAGAAGGGCCGGAGAGAACGTAGGAACAGCAAACCGACCCGGAGAAGAAATACACGTACTGGGCTTTCCCCCGCCCACCGGCACTCAAACGTAAAGGCCGGAACCCCAGCGAAGCTAGGATCCCGACCCGGTAGTCGATCTGTTGGTACTCAGTTAGCCGCTAACCGGCTCGATCGTGCCGCAGTTGGCCGGTATCGTTGCCTCCTGGGGCAGCGAGGGGTCCAGGTCACTCGGTCCCGCCGCTTCTTCGTCGTACACGCCGTTGCCGTTGAGGTCCACACCGTGCTGAACTATAGCGAACTCCCCGAGCCTCTCAGCAACGGTGCTTGGCACACCGAACGTCCGCTCGTACGTGAGGGTCCCGTCCTCGTTTGCCACCGGGAAGCGCTCTACCGCAAGCCCGCTCCCCGGGCTGGTATCTCCCTCGGTGGTGAACGACGTCAGA